>JAVWIB010000168.1:0-1239 GCA_036639755.1 Bacteroidales bacterium | reverse complement strand
GTGTCTTCTTTAATGCTCCGACGATTTCTGCCGGAGACAAGAAGGCTGTGCTCAAAACTGTTTTTCAGGGAAAAATATGTGAGGAACTGCTCAATCTACTTTACATTTTGGTAGATAAGGGCAGAAGTCCCCATTATGAAAAAATTTATAAGGCCTATCGTAAGATTGTCAACCAAGCGGAGGGATTTTCCTGTGGGCATGTATATTCTGCGGCACCGCTGAATACTACCCAAATTGAAACCTTGGAAGCCCAAACCGGGAAACTGATGGGCAAGACGGTAAGGTTAAAGAATGAAACAGACGCCTCCCTAATTGGAGGGGTCAAGGTATTAATAGACGGAAAGATTTTTGATGCATCAATAAGGAAGCGTCTTGAAGATCTGGAAAAGACGATGAAATAGAAGGGAGGCGAGCAGTAAGATGAGTTTGAGACCGGAAGAGATTAGTGCTGTGATCAAAGAGCAAATTAAACAGTACAAAAACAAATTAGATATCTCGGATTTTGGAACCATTATACAAGTTGGCGATGGAATTGCCAGAGTCTATGGCTTGGAACACTGTATGGCCGGCGAGCTGCTGGAGTTCCCGGGCGACATCTACGGAATGGCACTGAACCTTGAAGAGGACAACGTGGGTTGCGTAATACTTGGCTCGGATAAAGAGATTAAAGAGGGGGACATTGTAAAGCCTACCGGTAAGGTAGTAGAGGTCCCGGTAGGAAAGGAACTAATCGGAAGGGTAGTCAATGCCCTTGGACAGCCTATAGACGGCAAAGGGGAAATCAAAACGGGCAAGGCAAGACCTATAGAGTGTGCTGCACCCGGAGTGCTGCAAAGACAGTCGGTAAAGCAGCCCCTACAGACAGGAATTAAGGCTATTGATTCTATGATTCCTATAGGAAAAGGACAGAGGGAGTTAATAGTAGGAGATAGACAAACAGGGAAAACAGCTTTAGCTATTGATGCAATAATAAATCAAAAGGATAAGGATGTTATTTGTATATATGTTGCTATTGGGCAGAAGCAATCTACTGTAGTAAATTTAGTTAATACCCTTGAGAAACATGGGGCTATGAATTATACAATAGTAGTTTCAGCTACAGCATCTAATACAGCATCATTACAATATATTGCACCATTTGCAGGATGTTCAATGGCAGAATACTTTATGTATCAAGGAAAAGATGTATTGATTATATATGATGATTTGTCTAAGCACGCAGTTGCATATAGAACAATT
>JAVWIB010000167.1:0-1417 GCA_036639755.1 Bacteroidales bacterium | reverse complement strand
CAATATGCAAGTGAGCAATTCCGTCTGTTGTTTCTCTCTTCTACCTTGTTGTTTACAGTGCTTTTTAGTACAAGTACGGAGAGTTACGGATATATAACGGCTATGGTGGCTGTGTGTATATGGTATATTACTACTCCTTCTAAAGAAACTACTCCACATCTGAATACCGCATTGTTTGTGTTTTGCTTTATCCTTACGTCCCTTTCTACAACCGATATTTTTCCGGCTTTTATCCGCAAGGCTTATGTAATTCCTTATGCCTTAAAAGCACTGCCTTGTACACTCATTTGGTGTAAAATTATTTGGGAGCAGTTAACGATAGATTTTATCGCCCGGCCTCACATGTAAACACTCTTTAAAAATAAAAATAGGGCCATATTCAATTATTTCTATGATATTTATACTTTTAGTCCGTCATAGGCCGGTTCTACCTGATCCGGCATTTTTATTTTACCGCTCAAACGGCGTTGCTTAATTTTATCGCATAGTTCATTATGAGTCCCTATTTGATGTGACAGGTGAGTTAAATATGTTTTTTTTGCATTGATCCTCCAAGCGTTCTCTAATGCTTCATCCAAACTAAAATGGGATAAATGTCTTTCTTCTCTTACGCAGTTAATTACAAGGGTGTTCAATCCGGTTAGCTTCGTAAATTCATCATTGGGAATGGAGCTTGCATCTGTTATATATGCCAGATCACCTATACGAAATCCTAAGATGGGAAGTCTGTGGTGCAGCACTCTTATTGGAGTGATTAATAATATATCGGGATTACCGTTTTTCACATTTTTTATTATGTGGAATGGCTCTTGGGTTATTGTACGTAAGTCGTATTCGGGTGCTCCCGGGTATTTGTAATCAGAAAAAGCATAGGCATATTCCATCTTTAATGATTCTTGTACTATCTGCTCTGCGTAAATTGGAAATGCCTCGTGACGGAAATAATTGAAAGCTCTTATATCATCTAAACCTCCGGTGTGATCTTTATGCTGGTGTGTAAGGAGAACGGCATCTACATCTTTTATCCCCTCTCTGAGCATTTGTTGACGAAAATCCGGGCCACAGTCTATAAGTATTTTAAAACCGTTATATTCAATTAATGCAGAGCTTCTTAGTCTCTTGTCTTTTTTGTTGTCCGATAGACAAACAGAGCAATCACAGCCTATCATTGGAACTCCCTGGGAGGTGCCTGTGCCTAAAAAAGTAATTTTCCCCATTCTGTAATAATTAAGTATTCCTAATACTGGTAAAGGTACGTAATTTTGCCTATCTTTGCCTCGATTTTTTTTTATTTTTATCCTATAATGATGAGTGGCATTCTGCATTTGATTCCTTCTCCTCTGGGCGAGAATGAGCCTAAAGAGGTAATTCCTGCGCCGGTACTGGAACTTTTATCTACTATCAATTATTTTGTGGC
>JAVWIB010000166.1:0-1508 GCA_036639755.1 Bacteroidales bacterium | reverse complement strand
TACAGAGACTTTGAAGGAGGGAGATAATCCGGTGGTGATGCTTATTAAATTTAAGGAGCTGTTTTAAATACAGAAAACAGCTCCATTTTTTTTGGGTAGGGGGGGAGCTACTTAAACGCAGTTTCACTAAGTCCGTTGCCTTTGAGTCCCATCTCTTTAAAATAATCCGGTATCGGTTTGCCTTGTAGGGAATCTACGTAGAGTCTGGCTATGTATTGGGAGAGCATAAAGCCGTGGCCACGCATCCCTATAAACAGGCCGGCATCAGGATCTACAATGTATCTTGGCTCTGTGTAGTACCCGCTCCATGTTGCCTGAAATCCTACATCTTTTAAGCATGGAAACCATTCTGTGAATACTTCTGATACAATTTCAAGAAATTCCTGAGTGCTGAATTTAAGATTTTTTTCCACTCTTGTAGCCTCAAGGACAGGGGAGGCACAGCCTATAATTTGTCCGGTATCGGTTAGCTGTTGTCCGTAAACAGCGGAGAATCCTTTGTATTTGCGGCGGTCTATAAGCATATCTATGCAGGCTCCGTTTTTACCCAACAGAGGAAGCCGTTTGGTGATAAAAGCCTGATGCTTAACAGGGAACAGATTGGTTTCTATGCCCAATTTAAGGGCAAATTTTCCGGCGTTGGCTCCAAGTGTATTAATAAACAACGGCGTTTTAATGAGCGCATATTCGGTAGAAATCTCTTTACCGGCTATTTTAACCGGGCGTTGCGATAGATTGGTAATGCGTAGTAATACAAGATATTCCTTGCCTGCCTTTTCCAGCCCAACCACTTCTACTCCCTCTAATAGCGTACCTCCGCTGATGATTCCCATATTTCTGATTGCGTTAATGGTTTTACCCGGAGAGGCCTGCCAGCAATTGCGGGAAATAAGGGCATGGCTGTAAATATCCAACTTGGGATTAAAAAATTGGGAAATCTCTTTCCTGAAATCTTTTTTGTCTACCATAAAGGCATCCGACCATGCACGGGAGGCATCCAGTTGCTTGTATGTTTGCTCGTCATGCGCAAAATTTACATAATTGGTAAGATGGAAATCTATCTCTGCTTTCCCCGATAAATCTTTGAATATCTCCAGATTATGATTTGCCAGATCTGCCAGTGCGGGGAGGCTGAATGCAGGACGGCCTCCCGCAATATTTCTCCATGAACTACCGGCCTCGTAATTGACAAGAAGCGGTTTGTAACCTGCCTCAGACATATATCTGAATAGTGCAGAGCCTGCAATACCGCCTCCGGCAATAAGGGCTCCCACCTCTATGGTACTATGTTGTACATTATTACTCAGGATAAGGTTTTCTTTGGTAGAGTATTCATAATTATTACTATTGGTATCGCGTAAATTCTCAGTTGCATTTACAATATCTCCCAGATTAACAAGATTTGCCATGGGACCGCGCGGGGTAAATTCGCCGTTTACTTCAATCCCATATTTGCGCAATGTTTGTTTTGCTCTGGCAATGCATCTTTTACCGCGGCAGGCCCCCAT
>JAVWIB010000165.1:0-1722 GCA_036639755.1 Bacteroidales bacterium | reverse complement strand
GATAATTTTAAGGAGATTACTGCAGAAATGATATTGGATAATCGTAACCGTCCACTATAGGGCATATTGCCCGGAAACTGTTGCGGCAGGACCTTTACGGGCAATTCCCCAATTATTTACCTCTACCCTCAAACAAGATTATAGTGCTTACTACACCGAGTATGAATCCATCGGTCTGAACAACATCGCACAGTTCTGTCTGCAAGAACCGATTCCACCAACTTTCTTTATCATTGCAACTGGCAACGAGCTAAAAGTAAGGTCTGTTAAGCCAATTGATCTGTCTGCAATAATTGCCATGTTTTCTCTATAGCGAAGGGCTACACTACTACTTGTCCATTGGGTTGGTAGACATGCGCAAAGGGATCAATACCCTCTGTGCCGTGGTACGCAATAACCTAGGAGCAGGATTAACGGACATTGCCATAAATATCTCGCTCCCACACAGCCCGGAGCGAAGAAGACATCGTTCATTGGACGGTTATGATTTAAGGTTTTTCTTTATAAAAAATATTTGGAAATTATGTTATAAAATATTAAATTTGAAGCAGTTCTTAATAAGGGAATCCGGTTTAGCCAAATATAATTTTAGGAACCTTTAAATTTCTTATCAAGATGAAGCCAAAGATACTATTCTGCTTTTTTGTTTTATCATATTCTGAGCTTGTAAACATATAGGAATAGATAGAACTGTTGTTCCGGTAGATATTTCTAGGGGAAACTACGGGAAATAGTAGAGATCATAGATGAAAATTTATAGTAGGTTTTCGGGAAAACCAAGCTATAGTGCAGAGGCCAATCTGTATAACTCAATTGGATAATGAATCAACTTATTTTATCAACAAAAAAATTACAGGTATGAAATCATCATTAAAACTATTTACATTAAATGGTATTGAATTATCCAAGCAAAGTCAATTGCAGATTAATGGAGGAGCAGCGTGTGTCTGTATTGGCAGTGAGTGTGGTTGTAGAACACTCGATGAAAAAGAGGCTGCTGCCGGAGCAGATACATCAGGGGGAAAAGAGACGGCACAAAGTGATACCACAAGTCCAACAACACCTCCGGAACGATAAGCCTATTTACGAATCGTACTTAAAATTTTCTGTGGCAAAAGTACCGTTTGCCGCAGAATTAAAATTAATTATCTATGAAACCGAGCATTTTAATACTGGTGCTTTTAGCACTGATTGGTTGCCGAAATTCGGCGGACACACTTTTAGAGCAAACAATCACTTTTGATCTAAACGCAAATTACCCCCAAAAAGAGCTCATTTATTCAGACTTGTTTAATACTGAATATGTTAAAGTGGAGAATGATTCTATAAAATTAAATTCTTTTGATATCATGAATATTCACAAAGATACTATTATAGGATTCTACAACAAAGAAATATATATAATGAATAAGAAGGGTAAGATTCTCAACCGTATTCAAAAAAGGGGGAATGGGGGAGATGAGTATCTGTCCATACGTGATGCATTTTATGATACTTTGGCAAGAGAGATTTATGTTTTGGATATGGTAAAAAAAAGAGCTGTTATCTATAATCTGAATGGTACATTTTCACGAAGTCTAAATATAGATAATAAAATAGAACGAACCACCCAGATAAGGGATTATGACAATAATTCATTTATTGCTTATAACAACACATATGGAATAAGTGATGAGACAACCGGACAATTTACAATCATATCAAAAAAAGATGGCAGTGTTG
>JAVWIB010000164.1:0-1734 GCA_036639755.1 Bacteroidales bacterium | reverse complement strand
CGAAAGCATCTAAGTTTGATAGAAATACTGGGTGGTAATGCTCCGGATTATGCAGATACAAAGGTACAAAAACAAAATAGATGAAAAGAGTTGGATAATATTTTTCTTTTATTCTAAAAATACGGGTAGTGAGATGTTTTTGTACTATCTTTACGCCGTTATTCAATGTAAGATTCGAGGAGGATCATCACAGTCTTTTTATTGAAGTTTTATTAAAATTAAAGAATATAATGGGTGCATTTTCTATATTGATTATGTTAATGTTGGGCATTTTGTTTGCCGGTCTGGCCATTGGCGTGGGTAAAATACTGGCCGTAAACAGGCCCGGTGGTGTAAAAGGGGAAAGTTATGAGTGCGGTATTCCTACGCAGGGAAGTACGTGGGCTCAGTTTAATGTGGGATATTATCTTTTCTCGCTTTGCTTTTTGATTTTTGACGTTGAGATGGTTTTCATGTATCCGTGGGCTATTACCCTTACGGAGATAGGATTACCGGCTCTTATAGAGATATTTATTTTCATTCTGTTTCTTTATATGGGCCTTTTGTATGCATTTAAGAAAAAAGCATTGAGATGGAACTAACAAACGATTTTTTGCCTGAACTCCCGCAGCAATGGAAGACTCTCAAAAAGGGGAATCCCCTGTTTTTTGCAGTGGATTGGGTTGCAGCATGGGCAAGGAGTAATTCTTTATGGCCCCTTACATTTGGTACAAGCTGTTGTGCTATTGAGATGATGAGTGCTGCTTCCGCAAAATATGACTGGTCGAGGTTTGGATTTGAGGTAGCCAGAGCTACCCCCCGTCAGGCAGATTTAATTATTGTGGCGGGCACCATTACCAATAAGATGGCCCCTGTGTTAAAAAGGTTGTATGACCAGATTCCTGAGCCTAAATATGTGATAGCTATGGGATCTTGTGCAATTAGCGGAGGCCCCTTTATTAAAGGGAGCTACAGCGTTTTATGTGGGGTGGATAAGATTGTTCCGGTAGATGTCTATATTCCCGGATGTCCTCCCAGGCCGGAGGCCCTTTTGCAAGGGATGATGGCCTTGCAACAAAAAATCAAACAGCAACAGCAATATACTTTGCTAAAGCCTAAAACAACGGAAGACATTCATAATGGAAGTAAATAATAAAGAACCGATGACCGAACAACAGTTGACGGGGGGCGATTTTACCTCCCTTATAAACCGTTTCCCAAATGCCGCTCCGGCTCAGAGTTACGGTTTTAATGCCCTGCTGGTGCCTGCGGAATCATGGAAAGAGCTTTGCTCTGTATTAAAAAATGATGCGGCATATGATTTTAATATGCTGGTGTGTATCTCTGCAGTGGATAGGGAGCAGGAGGGAATTGAGATATATGCGCATGTGCGTTCTATTTTAAGAAAGCAGGATATGATTGTAAAATGTATTCTTTTGCAGGAGTTGTCGCAGGTAGATTCGCTATGTGAGGTGTGGCAATCGGCCGAGTTATACGAAGACGAAGTATATGATTTATTTGGCGTTAATTTTACCGGACATCCGTTTTTACGCCGGCTGTTTCTGGATGATAATTTTGCCGGACACCCTTTAAGAAAAGATTATGGAAAAGTTTTGGAACGTTAGTCCCGATAACGGGGGCGGAGAGGGATTTATCATAAATATAGGTCCGCAACACCCCTCTACTCACGGGGTTTTACGATTGGTTACCAAGGTAAATGGGGAGACAATTGTCTCTATGGATCCTCATTTGGGG
>JAVWIB010000163.1:0-1841 GCA_036639755.1 Bacteroidales bacterium | reverse complement strand
CAAAGCTATGGAAGATTTAGGGGAGGAAAAAGATGTAATTTATCGGGGGCTTACCATTAACTGACGCAAAGATATAACAACTGACGTAATAGCTGACGTAAAAGGTGAAAAACAGCAAAAAAGAGTAAAATGGGTAAAATTAGAATATGCTTTCAAGGTAGCTGAGAGCGGTATTAATAGAAAAAGGCACCTTGTAAAGTGCCTTTTTCGTGACCCGCCAGGGGATCGAACCCTGGACCCCAACATTAAGAGTGTCGTGCTCTACCAGCTGAGCTAGCGAGTCTTTTCCCGTTTTGGGACTACAAATGTAGGGATAATATTTATAAATACAAATGCTTTTCTAATTTTTTTATAACTTATTTTACAGCAGCCGATTTTTTTCCGGCAACCAGCTCAATAATCAATACCACAAGAAGTCCCAAAACGGCAAAACCTATGGATTGCCCTAATAGGGAAGGGGTGCCGGAAATCTCTGTAAAAGTGGAAGGGAGGATGGGAAAATCTACAATAGGGAGGCTTTCGCCGGCCACTTCGGCAATGTCGGAGGTAACTTGTTCTTTCCACGGCCATACCTTAATAAGAGAACCTATCATACATCCCGATAATACGGCAATGGTCTGCATATAGAATTTTTTAAGCATCCAGCTAAGCAGGTGGGAAAAGCCAAGGATACCAATTGCTGCGCCCAGCGCAAATGTAATAAGTACCGGAATATTAAGTGAGGTAACACTCTCCATGATAAACGCATATTTACCCATTAATAACAAAATAAAACTACCGGAGATGCCGGGGAGAATCATGGCACAGATTGCTATGGCTCCCGATAAAAAGATAAACCAATAGGCATCGGGGGTGGCGCTCGGGCTGGCAAGACAAATGTAGGCTGCAACTGCTGCGCCCAGAATCAGACATAGAATATTTTTAAAATTCCATTTATCAAGCTCCCTTAAAATATAAACGGCCGAGGCCAGAATAAGTCCAAAGAAAAAACTCCATAACGGAATAGGGTGAAATTCAAGGAGATACTTCATTAAACGGGCCAGGGAAAAAACACTTATAAGAATACCGCTTACCAAACTTACCAGAAAAGTTCCGTTAATATGGCTCCAGAAAGCTCCAATCCTCCCACTAAGCAGTAGCTTAATTGCTTCTAAATTAATGGATTTAATAGAGTTTATCAGCTCCTGATAAATTCCCATTAGAAACGCAATGGTGCCTCCGCTGACACCCGGAATAACATCGGCAGCACCCATGCAGATACCCTTAAATGTCACTCCTAGATAATGTACAAGTTTATTCATTGGTCTATTATATAATTTTTTAATTATTTCCGGATTTTTTGCTCTCGGAAAGCAAGTTTAGGAAATCACCGTCCGAACCCAGTTGAGGAAAGATATTGTATACAGTATTCACCCATGTTGAATCTTGTTTTGCAATTACCCGCATCTGTTCTATAAATTTTAGCTTTTCGCCTTTCATATATTGCTCAATTGCCAGAACGCATTCGTATCCCATTTTTGCCTCCTCGCAGTTTTCATCTGCAATAAGGGCTTCTCTAAAATAATCTTTGGCTTTTCCCATATCCTTTAATCCGAGATAGGCATCTGCTAGTCCCAGAGAAGAGGCTGCCGAGTGATCATCCAGATCATAGCACTGCTTAAAATAATTGAGAGCATCTTTATAGCGTTCCAGATTAAGGAACACCACTGCCAGATTGTATAACGATGCATCATTCTTGCTGCTGAGTGCCAGTGAGTATTCAAATGCCTCTATTGCTTTCTCAAACTCTTTGTTGCGTGCATACACTGTTCCAACATTAAACCACACATAATCATTAAAGG
>JAVWIB010000162.1:0-2137 GCA_036639755.1 Bacteroidales bacterium | reverse complement strand
CAAATTATCAGCTCATATAACATTATTTTTGAATTAAATTAAAACAGCTTCTTATGGAAAAAATAAGAAGAGGATCAGCCTGGCAGTTGCTGGAGTGTGAATTATATAAGTTAATTCATCACAGATGGATCATCATTTTATGGCTATCCCCCGCATGCCTGGTGATAAGTGCATTTGTATACATGATGGCAAATTATCCAGAATTTACACATGGTGGTATCATTGAATATCCGTACAATCCGTTTTCTAAGGTGAGTTATGCTTTATTTAAACTATACCAATTTACATTTTCATTTCTGATAGCCCTTTTGGCGGCTCAGTATTTTTTGATGGAGAAACAGGGAGATGGTGAAAAACTGTTTAATACCTTTCCCTATCCGCAATACGCAGGTCTGGCAATCCGATTCATGGTTTTACTCGCACTACTCTTCACTTCTATTTTGTTAGCATATACTGTATTTTTAGGGGGGATTGGAATTTGCAATTTATTCTGCCCACTGTTATCTTTTGGTGGCTACGATATGCGCCTGGCATCCCTCGTCTTTTTCTCCAGGCTGCTTTTTGCCGCCTGTTGCATCGGCCTCATCCAATACGGCCTGCATCTGCTTACACAGAGTTGGTACCTCCCCCTTATCGCAGCTTTTTTAGCAATTACATTAGGGGTGATGCCCGAACAATACGAGAGAGTGGATTATTACTTTGCCGTAGGATATTTAAATAGCATTGCAAATGAGTTTTCATCCGGAGGAGTGGAATATCAATGGCAGTATGCGATTGCCATGTTAGCTGCTCCGGTACTGATTACCCTGGGCTGTTTTATCATAAAGCGAAAATATTAAAGCGTCTTGAATATGAATCCATCCGATGCAATTGAACGAAAACTGGCGGAAATATACGATGCCATCGGGCAGAGCAGTGCCGCAAATCCAAATTACGGATTATTATCCGGTTTGGGCGGGAAGGCTTTGTTTCTGTATCATTATGAAAAATACAATCAAAATATGGGTAATGGTTATTCTATTTCCGCTCTGGATAATCTAAAAACCAGTATTACTCAATATAAGGGAACTTCCTCTTTTTGCTCCGGCATAGCGGGGGTTTGCTATGTGTTGAATAGGATTGACAATGATTCCGAATCGAACGTTTTGGACGAAGAAGAAATCCGGGATTATCTGAGTGGAGCGGTGCATGTATCAATCCAAAATCATAAATATGAGTTTCTATATGGCTTAATGGGTATTGCCGCTTGTTTAATAAAAGCACCTGAAGTATATTATGCTAGTTTGTTGGAAATACTCGATTTTTTAGAAGATTCTAAAGAGGAAACAGAGAGTGGAGGGTATCGGTGGAAACAGGAAAGCAAAGAGGAGTATAATTTATCCATGTCCCACGGTATGGCATCTATTTATGTGATTCTTTCCAAATTATATCAAATTCCATTATTTGAACCCCGTAGGCAGCAAATAGGCAGTTTATTGACCGGGGGGATTCGTTATCTATTATCTCAGCAGATGAATGTATCTGAGTACGGATCTTATTTTTCATACGTATCTGACAAGAAGGGCCCTGATTTAAGAAAGACAAGACTTGCTTGGTGTTATGGCGATTTGGGCATATCAACCGCTCTGTGGCAAGCAGGAAAAGCGCTTGATTGCCGGGAATGGTTGGATAGGGCAGAGAAAATTGCACTGTTTGCGGCTCATCATCGGCGTAATCTGAAAGATAATCTGGTGATAGATGCCGGATTGTGTCACGGTACGGCAGGCATTGCAGGTGTCTTTTATAGAATGTGGTGGAATACCGGAAATCCGGTATTAAAAGAGGTGACGGATTATTGGATCCGGCAAACGTTGGAGATGGCACATTATGAATACGGACTAGCTGGATATCTGGCATTAGGGCCTTCACATCGCTGGCAAAAATTGGATAATTTATTGGAAGGCATTTCCGGGATCGGACTCGTATTACTGTTTTATCTGCAAAATGAAGAACCAATTTGGGACGAATGCTTGCTAATCAGCTAAATGAAATTAATTAATGCGAATCAGGAGTTGAAATCCCCTTGATTCAAGTTTGTTTAAAGTAACCATCCGATAAATCACCTCTTGCCACGTATATAAAGCACACGTATTTTTGC
>JAVWIB010000161.1:0-2141 GCA_036639755.1 Bacteroidales bacterium | reverse complement strand
AATTTTGCAAATATTGCAGCAGAAGGATTTATGCCTATTTACACAAGAAAGTCTACTACTGATGAGCTACATCGTGTATTTGATTTTAGGTGTCAAACTTGAGAAAGTACATAAATAAATTGAATCAAAAAATTTTATATCTTTGCCCCGCTTTAAACCAATAACATACCATCTTTGATAATCCATAAAAACCATAAGCCAACCGCTACCCACATCCGTTTCAGACGATGGAGCAGGAAGCCTTATGCCGTATTTATGGGAATAAAGAAAAATATAAGCATCGGCACTCTTGCCAAAGGAATTGTAGACAAACTTCTCCCCAAAACCAACACACTGGAGATAATCGTACCATCCGGCACCCATCTCTCGTTACAGGAAAAATCAATGGACGAAGTCCTCTCTCACGAATTGGAACTATCCCACCAAACAGACAACGTCTGTCTATCAGCTATTTAATTTGCCCTACCTCCAATAGGACAAAAAATTACATATTTTAAAATACAGCATGAATACAATATATATAAAGGCCCTCAACGGAGAGGCTCTTACCAAGCATGAGCTCATGAGACTTATAAAAGAAGTAAAGTCTCAGGAAATTTATGAGCTGGCACACCAGATTACCCGTAAATTTATGGGAAATAGTTTTGACAGTTGCTCCATCATAAACGCAAAATCGGGAAACTGTCCGGAAGATTGCAAATGGTGCTCACAATCTGCCCATAACAATGCTAAAATTGATATTTACCCTCTAATAACCAAAGAAGAGGCTATCAAACAAGCCATTTATAACAGCGGACAGGGGGTAAAACGCTTCTCTCTGGTAACCAGCGGAAAAAGGGTTTCAAAAAAAGAAATCGGCCAAATATGCGACATTGTAAAATCCCTTCCAAAAACAGTAATTCCGTGTGTATCACTGGGATTAATAGATAAAGAAGATCTCCAGAAACTTTATGATGCCGGGGTAACAAGATACCATTGCAACATAGAAAGTTCGCCCAACTACTTCAAAAAACTTTGCACCACCCACACCACGGAAGACAAACTAAAAACCCTCAACGCAGCCCGGCAGGTTGGCATGAGCCTTTGTTCGGGTGGAATTATAGGCATGGGAGAAACCATGGAAGAAAGAATTGATATGGCCTTGTTTTTACGAGAACAAAACATCCTTTCCATCCCTATAAATGTTCTGCATCCCATCCCCGGGACCAAACTGGAAAACAGCTCACCCCTTACAGATGAAGAATATCTATTATCGGTGAGCTTATTCCGCATTATCAACCCCAAAGCATTTTTAAGATTTGCCGGGGGACGTGCCCTGTTGAGCAAAAAAATACAACAGCAGGCCCTTTACATTGGCATCAACTCCGCCATTATGGGAGACATGCTCACCACCCTTGGCTCCGGCACCCGCGAAGACATGGAAATGTTTGCCGCAGCGCACTATCTAACTCACTTAAATTTACCGAAGTGCGCCACACCAGCCGCAGAAGCATCTGTAGAGCCGGTTGACGCAAAATTAAACACACTAAGTGAGTTAGAATCGCGCATCTGGCATCCGTATTCATCGGTAACAAATCCTACCCCTACGTTTTTGGTAGAGAGTGCGCACGGGGTAAAAATAAAGTTGGAAGATGGAACGGAACTGGTAGATGGAATGAGTAGTTGGTGGGCAGCTATGCACGGGTACAATCATCCTGCGTTGAATAAAGCTGCTACAGAGCAGATTGCAAAGATGAGCCATATTATGTTCGGCGGATTTACCCATAGGCCTGTACAGGAACTCACCCGGCTGTTGCTGGAGGTTCTCCCCAAAAACGGCACAGAAGAGGTCCTGACCAAGTTTTTCTACTCAGACTCCGGCAGCATCTCGGTGGAAGTAGCCCTCAAGATGGCAATCCAGTATTGGGCAACACAAGGAAATCATTCCAAGACCAAATTTGCAACCGTACGGAACGGGTATCACGGAGACACATGGAACGCTATGAGCGTATGTGATCCGGTAACCGGAATGCATAGCTTATTTGGAAGCTCTTTACCCATCAACTTTTTTGCTCCGGCTCCGCAAACTAAATTTGGAGAGCACCAACTAGTTGATAATGATATAGAACCAGTAGAAAAAATCTTAAAAGAGCACTCACACG
>JAVWIB010000160.1:0-2305 GCA_036639755.1 Bacteroidales bacterium | reverse complement strand
TGCTCATTATTTTGAGCATCTGATGTTTAAGGGTACCGAAGCGTTTGGGACTCAGAATTATGAAGTGGAAAAAGGGTTGCTGGATCGTATTGAATCGGAGTTTGAGAACTACAGACAGCTCACCGATACTGCAGCGCGCAGGCTTGCCTATCACGTAATAGATAGTCTCTCTTATGAGGCATCCAAGTATGCAATTCCAAATGAGTATGATAAACTGATGGCAGCCATAGGCTCCAAGGGGACAAATGCTTACACCGGAAACGATATGACGGTGTATGTAGAGAAAATTCCTTCTAATCAGGTGCTTACATGGGCAAAGGTGCAATCGGACAGGTTTAAGCATAATGTAATAAGGGGATTTCATACCGAGCTGGAAACCGTTTATGAGGAGAAGAATATGTCTCTGACAGATGATGGAGGGAAGGTAATTGATACGTTGTTTGCCTCTTTGTTCCATCATCATCCGTATGGTACCCAAACCGTTATCGGGACACAGGAACATCTTAAAAATCCGTCTATTACCAATATTAAAAATTATTACAAGGAGTGGTATGTTCCTAATAATATGGCAATTTGTTTATCGGGAGATTTTAATCCGGATGAGGTGATTAAGATTATTGATACTTATTTTGGCGATATGGTGCCTAATCCAAATCTTAAGAAGCTGGAGTTTGGTCAGGAGAATCCTATTACCGAGCCAATTGTAAAGAGCGTTTATGGTAAGGAGGCACAAAATATGACTCTGGGATGGAGATTTCCGGGGATAGTTTCCGAGCAAAGGCCTGTGCTTACGTTGCTTGCCAAGGTTTTATATAACGGTAAGGCCGGTCTGATTGATTTGAATGTGAACCAGACCCAGCAGGTGCTGAATGCTTATGCGGATAATTATGAGCAGGCAGATTATACTGTTTTAATTATTCAGGCTATGCCAAAACAGGGGCAGACACTGGAGCAGGTTAAAACAATTTTACTGGCGCAAATAGATAGTCTTAAAAATGGTAATTTTGATGAGAAACTTATTTCTGCTACTATTAATAATTATAAGAGACAGAAGATTGCCGCTTTGGAAAATAATGGAGCAAGGGCAACGTTGATGGGTGATTCATTTATTAACCGTACCGAATGGGCGGATGAGGTATCGTTTCTTGATAGAATGTCCAAACTTACCAAGGCAGATGTTGTAAAATTTGTGAATGAGAATTTTGTAAACAACTATGTTGTGGTGAATAAACTGGAGGGTCCCGATAACTCGATTGTTAAAATTGCAAAACCAAAAATTACCCCTATTCTTACCAATCGCGATACTTCCAGCGCATTCCTGAAAGATATTCAGACTCTTGCCGCAGCCGCAACTCCTATTGAGCCGCTATTTCTGGATTATAGCAAAGATCTGGAGAAACTCTCCGCCAAGAATAATATAGAGGTGTTGTATAAACAGAATCTTGCCAATGATTTGTTTACACTCAACTTTGTGGTGAATATGGGATCGAATGATAATAAGGTAATCTCTACTGCTGCCGATTATTTCTATTATCTGGGAACCAATACCAAAACTGCTGCTCAGATTATGCAGGAGTTGTATGCTCTTGCTTGTGATATATCGGTTATGGTTGCTCCAACAAAAACAACGCTTTCAATATCCGGGTTAAGTGAAAATATGGAGGCTGCCCTTGCTATTGTAGAGGATAAGCTGGCCAATGCGCAACCCGATGAAAAAGTACTTGCAAACTTAAAAAATGATATTTTCCTAGCTAGAGCAAATACTAAATTGAATCAGAGTGAGTGTTTTGGTGCTCTTGGCCAGTATATTATTTATGGGGCAAACAATCCGGTTACCAATCTGTTATCGGCTCCGGAGATTCAAAAACTTACTGCCGGCGATTTAATTTCGCAGACAAAAGGATTGCTCGGATATGAGCATTATATGATGTATTACGGTCCTAAGAGCAAGGAGGAGTTCCTCTCTTGTGTAAATAAGTTGCATAATGTTCCCGATAAACTTGCCCCTGTGGAGAAAAATAAGAGTATTGTGATGCGACAGACAAAAGAGAATACGGTTTATATTGCCCCTTATGATGCAAAGCAGATTTATATGATCTCCTATTCCAATTACGGCGATAAGTTTGATGCAGGGGAAGCCCCTCTAACAGCTATGTACAACGGCTATTTTGGTGGCGGAATGAATTCTATTGTGTTCCAGGAGATGAGAGAGGCCAGAGGGCTTGCTTATTCTGCCAATGCACGATACAAGGAACCTGTAAGGCCCGATGAATCCTATTATTTTACCACTTTTATTGCTACGCAA
>JAVWIB010000159.1:0-2451 GCA_036639755.1 Bacteroidales bacterium | reverse complement strand
GGGGTAGATGAGGGGATTATAAGGAAGAAAATACAAAGTGAATAGCTAATTAACTATATAACTATGAAAGTATTGTATGTATTTATAGCATTATTCTTAGTGTTTGTACCAGTCATTGCTCAATCGGGTAGTCAGAATGATTTATTTATCAAAGGAATACTTGTAGATGTAGATAGATTACCAATCGCTTATGCATCTATAAGACTATTGAGCACTTCCGATTCAACAACAATTGCTGGAGTGATTTCCAATGAAAAAGGCATGTTTACCCTTATTATTCACAATCAAGGACGGTATATATTAGATATTTCTCATATTTCTTTTCAGAAGAAGGTCTTTCCTATAAACCTGCAATTATCTAAAAACTTAGATAGTATAATTTTACCAGATAATAGCCTTGCCATAAAAGGGACAGTGGTCTCTGCTATGCGGATAAAGCCTATGGCAGACGGTTATATAGCAAATATGGAGGGAGATAAAGTTGCTAAAGGTAAAAGTACGGATGAATTATTAAAATTTTTACCGGGAGTAACCAATGAGAACGGAGTTCTTCGTATTCTGGGGAGATCGGTTACCAGAGTGTATCTGAATGGGATAAAGATTAAGGATACTAAAGAACTTGAAACCATACCTGCCGAATATATAAAAACGGTAAAGGTTAATTATCTTGCGGGAAGTGAAGAACAGGCTAATTTACAAGGAGGTGTAATAGAAGTTATATTACAAAAACCCAAAGACGGAGGGTATTATGGAAACATTGAAGCCGGTGTTAGTTTTATAGCTAAATATGGTTTTCAAGGTGAAGATCTGAGTGCCGTAATAAATTATCAAAAAGGGAAGTTTAATATTTATAATAGTCTTTCTTACTATGATAATCTGGCACTTAGCGATTATCAGGAGAGTACTGTTTTTAAAGAAACAAAAGGAGAGATCGTATCTACGAATGAGTATAGAAATTGGCAACGGGATCTAAGAAACCGTTTGAGCCTCACGGCCGATATTTCGAGTAGGCAAACGGTTGGAGTTTCTTTTATGTTCAATCTCGGACATCAAAATTCAAATAGAACATCCTCTTCCATAATTGATTATCCAAATGAAATATCTACAAAAGAAAACTCGGAAATAAAAGAATTGAGTAAGAGTCAACAGTATCAGGTTACTGCAAAATATATTCTCCAACTGAATGAAAAAGCCAACACCTTTAATTTTACAGCAGATTATCTTAGGAGTAATTATGAAAATGATCAAACCGGAGAAATTTTATCAAGTAGAGGTGATCCTATTTTTAATACAACCGGATCGGAGCAATATACGGATATGGTTGAGTTAGACGCAAATGTTAAATATGCTATATTCAAGAATGGGCAAATGATAACAGGTGCAACTTATCGTCTTAATCGCTCTAACTATAAAGTATTCGGAGATCCGAAAAATATAGAAGATTCACAATTGTTTACAGATATGCCGGCGGCATATGCTTCTCTTTCGGGTAGTTTTGTGAATAAATTCCAATATAAGATAGGGGTGCGTTATCAGGATAACATGAAGAAATATAGTGGGATAGAAGAGGAACTTATTAATAACCATAGAGATTATGGACTATACCCTACGGCTTCATTAATGTATATGCTTAATCCTAAAAAAGGACATTTAATTTCTTTATCATATCAACGTTCCATTGCAGATGCACCTTATAGTGTTATTAGCCCATATAAAAAGTACAGCAATCCTAATTCTTATTCAACCGGAAATCCGCACCTCATATCTCCCATAACAGATATGGTTATGGGAAACATTATACTTTGGAATAAAATAACATTTACGATATTGTATCATGGCGAGAAGAATACTATTTATTTTGCCACTAAAATAGACCCTTTTGATAATAGTGTCAGCTATACTATTCCTATGAATGGGGATTATGATAGAACAACTCTTATGATGATAGATGGTAAATTTGATATTACTAAATGGTGGAGGCTAAAAGCAATGGGTAGATATGCTATTCATTGGTCTAAAACTCCTGATTATGTAGTTAATAATCAATCGTCGTGTTATTTTAGCCTTGATAATAATTTTGTTTTTACACGAACATTTGGAGGTACTCTTAGCGGGTATTATGAACCTACTTATAAATTTCGTGATCGTATAATGCGCAATGTATATCAGATTACCGGAAGTCTTTATAAGACACTTCTTAAAGAGAAATTATCTCTTAATCTAGACTTTACTCTTTTTAGACATAATCGTATAATGGATACTGAAACTCTTTATTTATGGCAGCGTTATAACAATAAAACAAACGAACAATATTTAAAGTTTTCTATTACATATTTCTTTAAAGGTGGCAAAAAAGTAAATGTTAAACGAACGGGTGGAGTTCAAAACTATGAGCAAATACAAGATAAAAAATAAGGAGTAACTCGAAAATCCTAATAATAAAGAGAGTAG
>JAVWIB010000158.1:0-2462 GCA_036639755.1 Bacteroidales bacterium | reverse complement strand
ACAATTTCTATTACAAAAGGGAGCGTAGTGAATGAAGAGGTGGTGTGCAAACTGGCAAATGTAAAGGTGAGTGTAGAGATAGATCCATCTGTGAACGAGAGTTTTAAGGATTATAAGGTTGTGGTTTCCAATACCGATAAGAACAACGGTCTTATTTTTAGTTCTACCGATCATACAATCACCAATGCCGGCTATTTTGCCTGTACAGGTAAATTGAACTGGTCTTTGTATCTTGTTAATAACAACGATATTCTTTTTGACGGTGATGTAAATGGTGCAATCAATAATGTAAAGCCGCGGGAACATTATATTATTAAGGTAAAGGTTTCAAACGGCGGAGGAGCAGACGGTGCTTCCAATATTACGATTGTGGTGGATGATTCGGTAAATGAGCAAGAACATCATTTTGATATTAGTCTGAATAAAAAAGAAAAGCCGAAGTATTCCGGAGCAGGATTTAATTTGGAAAACGAACAACTGGTTCCGGAGGGGACAACCATTCCGTATCAGATAAATGTAGATGCCAAGGCGGGGATTTCCAAAATGATAGTCAAACATACTTCTCTGGCAATGGCAAATGCAGGAATCCCATATTCGTTCAATTTGCTGGAAGTAACGGCATTGGAAAAAAGTACCATTCATGCTGCCGGTCTTACATGGAATGATGTAGCCGAAGGTGCGGAAAACATGGTGCTGTCTTTTACAAATATAATTTCAAAATTACCGTTAGGTACCTATGGATTTGATTTTATGGCAACAGATAAACAATATCAGGCAGTAGGTGCAAAATTCAGATTCAGAGTAATTCCGGGTGTAGAAACTACCTCCTTAAATGTAGAACCTTGGGCAAAACAGGCCTTTTTATATGGTATGTGGAATACGCTGGAAAAGCCGGCCGGATTGGGTATGGAATATAAAAAAGTTTCGGAGAGTTCATGGACACAGATTACCGGTGGGTTTACATTTGAGGGATCTAAATATTCTATGAAAATAACCAACCTCGAGCCTTCTACAAACTATGTAATGAGAACTTTCTCTGCGAAAGAGATCTCAAATGAGATAGAGTTTACCACAGAAGCGGCAGACCAGATTCCTAATATGAGTTTTGATAAATGGTATAAAGAGGGAAAGCATTGGTATGCTAATGAAAACTCTTCCAAATTCTGGTGGGATTCCGGTAATGTGGGAGCAAATACGCTTAGCGAAGTAAATCCTACCTCTCCGGAATCAAGTATTGTTGCTGTTGCGGGAGCCGGAAAGCAGGCGGTAAGGATGGAGTCTAAAACCGTGTTCGGTATTTTAGCGGCCGGTAATGTTTATCTTGGAAAATTCGGAAAAACAATTGGTACCAGTGGTGCGCAGATTAGTTTTGGGCGTCCATATACGTGTAGGCCTTTGTCGTTGAAAGGGTATTATAGTTATGCCCCAAAAACGATTAATAAAACAAAAGCTCCTTATGATCATCTTAGCGGGCAATCTGATATGTGCCAAATTTATGTGCTGCTGACAGATAAGGGGAGTATGTATGCCGTTGATACTTCAGAAAAGACATTTATAGACATTCAGAATGATCCTACGATTATTGCTTATGGTGAGAAAACAACCAATAGTAATACGAATGGCTATCAGATGTTTGATATTCCATTGGTATACAGGAGTAACCGTAAACCCACCCATTGTGTGATTGTGGCCAGTGCAAGTAAATATGGTGATTATTTTACAGGCGGAGTAGGCAGTCTCCTATATATAGATGAATTAGAGTTTACCTTTTAAGAAACAGAATGAACTTAAAAAAAACAATGATACTATTCTCTTTGCTGGTAACATCTGTTGTGGCGTTGAATGCTCAGGAGATTGACAGAGAGGTTGAAAAAACAAAATTTGTTCCAAAGGGACAATGGTTGTTCGGCGGTACGTTTTCATACAACCAGACTTCTGCCGATTCGTATAAATTTATTATACTGGAAGATATCGGAGGGTATAACTACTCTTTTAATGTGGGTCCCTATTTTGGCTATTTCATTAAAGATAATATGTGTGTCGGAGGGCGGTTCGGATACAAACGTTCCATGCTTAAACTGGATAATTTGAATCTTAGTTTATCGGAAGATCTTAGTTTTGACATTAAGGATTATTATACGCTGAATCATGTTTACACGGGAGCGGTTCTGTTTCGTAATTATATGAGCATTGGCAAGAGCAAACGGTTTGGCCTTTTTAACGAAGTGCGTCTGGGACTGGGTGGAGGCCAGGGAAAAGTAATATCGGGAAAAGGGGCGGAGCTTACCGGTACCTATCAGGATATTTTTGAGCTGGAGCTTGGGCTTAGTCCCGGGCTGCTGGCTTTTGTTACCAACAATGTGGCCATAGAGGCATCCATTAATGTAATGGGCTTTAAGTATCAGAGTTATAAGCAGGTGACAAATCAGGTGTATACCGGTAGTCTGGATCATAGCTCGGTT
>JAVWIB010000157.1:0-2499 GCA_036639755.1 Bacteroidales bacterium | reverse complement strand
CCCCATTGCAATACCTGCAACAATCTCATCCATCGCCTTAATAATGCTTTGCGGAGCCTCATCTCCCTGCATCTGCGCCTGAAACAAGCGGGTATAGAAAACAAATCCGTACTCGTTTTCATGCAGATGTTTCATAAAATCGCGATAACCGGCAGCAGTTGCAGAGGAAATAATCGCAAACCGGCGCGGCAAAAGCGGCAGTTCCAACTGGGAGTTTATATCAAAACTCCCCTCTTCTTTTAATCGCTGAATTGTCCTGAGCCGTTTTAATTCAAACTCTCCCATGGGAATATTGCACCTGAACTTTTAACAGAACATGCATTCCCGCACTCAAAGCAGAGCCGGCCGTCGTCTCAAAATAAGGCTTCAAAACTCGGTTCACAGAACTCCATATCACCCCTCTTGCCTTGGCTGCAACGCCACGCTCACCATCTTTATAATCAACAAGATCTAGATAGCAATGTCCGCTTATATTATTATTGATCTCACTAATTTCCGCCGTAATCCACACATATCCCGGAACGCTTTTTTCAATCCCTTTTTTAATCTGCTCCTGTAACTCAAGCAAACTTATCTTACCTTCCATCTCTTTTTTCCGCCAAGATACAGAAAAATTGTTGTACATTTGCCGTTAAATTCATTTTTATTGGATATATTTATATATGAAGATTACACAAGCCGTTTTTTCCGGAAGTAGCCGATTTCTGAAAGACAAACCTAAAGTAAAATTACCCGAATTTGCTTTTATAGGGAGATCCAACGTAGGAAAATCGTCCCTGATTAATTCTCTTTGCGGAATAAAAGGGCTTGCCAAAACATCCTCAACGCCCGGTAAAACCTTGTTGATTAACCATTTTATGGTAAACAACGCTTGGTATTTGGTAGATCTTCCGGGCTACGGATATGCCAAAATCTCCCAAAAGAGCAGGGCACAACTGGCTAACATCAATAATGACTACATGAATCATTCTACGGAATTGATTACATTGTTCGTCTTACTGGATGCAAGGCACGATATTCAAAAAATAGATCTGGAATTCTTAATAAGTCTGGGTGAAGCGGGAATCCCTTTTGCAATCATCTTTACCAAAGGGGATAAACTGGGAAAACTTGTTTTGGAAAAACAGATAGAGACCAATAAAAAAGAACTTCTCAAATATTGGGAAGAACTCCCCCCCATTTTTATAAGCTCCGCACAAACACACATGGGTAAGGAGGAAATAACCGATTACATATATAAAATCTTAAATACACTATAAATATCATGGATCATACTCATATGATTAAAATTTTCTCATGCAGGGGTTCTAGATACCTAGCTGAAAAAATTGCAAAATCCCTAAAAATGGAATTAGGGAAATCCGAAGTTACCGTTTTTAGCGACGGAGAATTCCAACCCGCTTTTAATGAGAGCGTAAGAGGAGCTACTGTATTTATTGTACAGTCTACCTATCCGCCCGTTGACAATCTGTTTGAACTATTACTAATGATTGATGCTGCCAAAAGGGCATCGGCCTACAAAGTAATTGCCGTAATGCCATATTTTGGCTGGGCAAGACAAGACAGAAAAGACAGACCGAGAGTTTCCATTGGAGCCAAAATGGTAGCCAACCTCCTTGCAGCTGCCGGATGCGACAGAGTTATGACCGCAGACCTGCATGCAGACCAGATTCAGGGATTCTTTGATTTTCCGGTCGATCATATTTATGCCAGTTCTCTGTTCCTTAATTACTTAAGGAGCCTTAAAATAGACAACCTTTCCATTGCTGCTCCCGATATGGGAGGGGCAAAAAGAGCCAATGCCTATTCACGCATTCTGGGATGTCCGCTTATTGTCTGCCACAAATCTAGAGAAAGGGCAAACGTAGTTGGATCTATGACAGCCATAGGTGATGTAGAGGGACGCAATATAGTAATTATAGACGATATGGTTGATACCGCAGGAACTCTGTGCAAAGCAGCCAAAATGTTAAAAGAAAAAGGTGCCGTAAGTGTAAGAGCCCTTGCTACTCACGCCGTATTAAGCGGGGCAGCTTATGAGAATATTGCCAATTCGGAACTTCTGGAACTTGTTGTATCGGATACCATTCCGTTGCGCGCAACGGAGGGATCGGATCTTTCCAAGATACGGGTTATTTCTGTTGCGGAACTATTTGGAGACGTAATTGATAAAGTATACAATTATAAATCCATAAGCACCTCTTTTGTGTTTTAAGTAATTGGATTGCAATAACTATTTGAATTAATAAATATACAAGATATGTTATCTCCGGATTTACAGATTGAAAATGTTTACGATACGCTTGTAAACGGCTTGCGTAGCTTCTTTGCCAAGGCAAATACGAACAAGGCCGTTTTGGGTCTTTCCGGCGGAATAGACTCTGCCGTAGTTGCCGCACTGGCAACAGCAACCCTGGGGAAAGAGAACGTACACGGGCTTATGATGCCAAGCGAATTTTCCACGTTACACTCCATTCAGGATGCCGTAGACCTTGCTGA
>JAVWIB010000156.1:0-2541 GCA_036639755.1 Bacteroidales bacterium | reverse complement strand
GCGGGGAGCGGCGCGGACAGAGAACAGATGAAGACGTGGACGGGGAGCGGTGCGGACATATTGCCGGTTCTGCCCAGAGGATTTCGCCGCAGGCCATGAAATACTCCAGGAAAGTGCTTACGCAGAAACTGGCGGGGATTTTGTCTGCTTCGCAACAAGTTGTATCTCATTAATTTTCAGACAATTAAATTTAACTATTTTTTTACATAGCAAAACAATACTTTATAACTCACTAATAATTAACGCAGTACAACCTACTGCGAAAGAGACAAAAATATGAATACCACCATCCGCAAAGTATCAAATTTTACATTGGCCATTCTTGCTTTCATTTTTATTGCTTACGGCTATTCGCCGGAAGTTCTTACAGGAAAAGTTGTTAACCAGAGTGATATTTCAAGCTGGCAGGGAATGGCAAACGAGATTGTTACCTATAATAATGCCAACCCAGATGATAAAACTCTTTGGACCAACTCCATGTTTGGAGGAATGCCTGCAACCACCATATCGGTAATTTACGACGGGGATTATACCAACCTTGTTTATAAAGCATTATTCACCGGAGAGCGTCCCGCAAGCTATCTACTAATCAGTCTTATAGGAGGATTTCTTCTATTTCTGGCATTTGGAGTCAATATTTGGCTTGCCTTTATGGGGGCCATCGCCATTAGTTTTTGTTCCTACAATATGCAGATTATACAGGTGGGACATAACACCAAAATGATAGCCATTGCATTTATGCCGTGGGTATTGGCAGCCGTTGTATATGCCTACCGCAAATGCGCACTCTGGGGTGGATTGCTGTTTGCGTTTGCCCTTAGTTTTCAAATAAAGGCAAATCACCCTCAGATTACTTACTACTTAGCAATCATAATTATAGGGTACGGAATCTGGCAATTATGCGCCGCACTTAAAGATAAAACGTTCCCAAAATTCATCCGCACATCGTCCATTTTACTGGTAGCGGGACTCATTGGAATTGCTACCAATATCAACCACCTGTGGCCAACTTACGAATATGCGCAGCACACCATGCGCGGCGGATCGGAACTTTCGGCAACAGAGCCAGCGGACAAAACAGCACAAGTAAACGGAACAACAGAGCCAGCGGACAAAACAGCACAAGTAAACGGAACAGCAACGCCAGCGGACAAAACAGCACAAATCGCTGCAACCAATCAAACTCCCGATAATAACATTGCCCAGGGTAAAAAAACCCGTAGCGGTCTGGATCTGGAATATGCCACCCAATGGTCATACGGTATAGGAGAGACAGCCAACTTATTAATTCCCAACTTCTACGGCGGAGCATCGGGTGGAGAATTGAGTAAAAAATCGCAAACCTATAAAACCTTAAAAGAGGGGGGATATCAGGGAGCCGAGCAGGCGATTAAACAACTTCCCCTATACTGGGGACCACAACCATTTACCGCCGGCCCTATGTACATGGGGGCAATCAGCATCTTTTTGTGCATATTGGGATTCTTTGTCATGAAAGGAGGCTTAAAGTGGTGGATAGGAGGCGTTTCACTCCTTGCTTTAATGCTCGGATGGGGTTCTCATTTTATGCCGGCCTCCGAACTGTTCTTTAACTGGGCACCCATGTATAATAAATTCAGGACTGTATCTATGATTCTGGTTATCTTGCAGATAGTAATTCCAATCATGGCCGTCCTAACAGTAAACGAATTGCTGTTTGGGGATAAAACGGCAGAAGAAGAGGAAGCAACCGCAGGCAAAGCAAACAGAGCTAACGCAGCAAAAGCAGCGGTGGAAAACAACGAGAAAGAAGTAGTCATAAACAATAGAAAAGAAACAGCAGCAAACAGAGCTAACGCAGAGGGAACAACCGGAGACAAGGCAAACACTAACGCAGAGGAAGCAACCGGCAACAAGTCAAACAGCGCAGCACAAGCAACAATTATAGAAACCCATCCCGATAAAAAACAGGTACAACGGGGCTTTTACTGGGCACTGGGGCTCACCGCCGGATTCTCTCTCATTTTTGTCCTTATGCCTTCGCTGGCGGGGAGTTTTGTTTCCGGTAATGACAATCAATTGCCGCAAGCTCTTTTAAAACCGCTGGCCGAGGATAGAATGGGTCTGCTCCGGGCAGATGCCATGCGTACCATTGCATTTATACTTCTCTCCGCAGGGGTTCTTTGGTTTGCCTATTGTAAAAAACTAAAAGCACAATATGCGTCAATTGCTCTTATTGCTCTGGTTCTTATAGATTTATGGAGCGTAGACAAACGATACCTGAATGATTCGCATTTTGTAACGCAACGGGAGTTTAAGACCGCCTTGAATCTGCGTGAGGTGGATAAAATGATTCTGGAGGATAAAGACCCTAATTACAGGGTTCTGGATTTGAGCGTGAATACTTTTAACGATGCCTATGTAAGTTATCACCATAAAACAATTGGAGGATATAGCCCGGCCAAACTACAACGTTATCAAGATCTTATAGAGAGAAATATATCGGCAGAAATGGGGGCTATCTCTAAAGAGTTATCGGGAGTACAAACATGGGAAGAGGCA
>JAVWIB010000155.1:0-2735 GCA_036639755.1 Bacteroidales bacterium | reverse complement strand
CCAGTTGTTGCGCCTGCTCGCCAACAATTCCTCCCGCAGAGAAACGCTGAATCTGAATATCTTTGGTTTCGTCCAGCATCACCATATTTACCGCAAGGGCTATATTTTTATAAATTACAAAACAAGCCATATTAATATAGGAGGAGATGGTTGCCTGCTCTTTACGGACAAGTTTTGTCTGATAATCGGAAGGAATCAAAAGAATACCGTGCACATCCCTGGCTGTAAGCAGAGAACGGGCCTGCTCCATATTTACGCAATTCACCACCTCAACTTCCTTGGTAGCCCCCAGCTTTTTTACAAATCGCCTACTGTCCTGACTCCCGGATAAATCCACAACCGCAACCGGAATATCGTGTACACTCTCGTTGTAATAGACATAATTATATAAAACGGGATAGGCAAGGCCGGCCACAAAAAAGATAAGGATAACCCCGCTGTCTTTAAATATATTCCGGCATTCGCCCATAAAGATGTTTACTGTTTCTGTAATACCGTCTTTAATATATTGATAAATCTGTTCTATCTTTCTCATATTATTTAACCGGATAATTTTGATTGATTAAAGCATTTTTCAGCCGTTTTATAACCGTAAGAGGAACCAGCAAAAAGCACAAAAGAATTACATATTGCCCCCAGCAACTGGCAAAACCTCCGTTAAACATCCCCTCATGCACATAAATAAGGTAATAATGCCGCAACGGGAACACTTGCCCCACCCCAAACACGGGGGCCGGCATAGATTCCAACGGAAAGGTCATTCCGGCCAGAGAGATGGAGAGAATACCGTAAATGGCAGAAAAACTTACCCCGTCTCTTAAAACAGGGAACAGTCCTATCATAAAAATCCCGACAGCTTGTGCCGCCAATACCAGCAATACGGAGGCAGAAAACATCATAAGGATGGAACCTGCCAGCGGGAAGTTCATAATTTTATAGAGCAGCACATTCAGCCCAAGTCCCATAATGATAAAGATAATGGTATACGGAAGAAGTTTCCCAATCATGGCACAGGTCATTGAATTCCTCCCCGCAGCCAGCCACTCGCGGCTTGTTTTCACTTTTAATTCATATCCTATGGAGAAGATTGTCATCAGGAGAACACACAATTGCAAAATCCCCGGAAGAATTACAT
Organism: Bacteroidales bacterium; assembly: GCA_036639755.1. Taxonomy (GTDB): domain Bacteria; phylum Bacteroidota; class Bacteroidia; order Bacteroidales; family UBA932; genus Egerieousia. The sequence goes on along the minus strand of JAVWIB010000155.1, from coordinate 1,600 downwards.
TAATCAGATAAATTCCGTAATGAGACCACGGGTTCCCTATGTAATGACTATCTATGAGGATAGGCTGAATCATCCCCATAATGGACTCATCTGTATATCCCTTTGCCCGCAAAACTTCTCTTTGTACCGCTCCCGATGCCAGATTCCCCATTGTCAGGAAATTTTTATACACCAGCGTACCGGGAATCATATATGCCTGATTGGAGTAGATTGCTATTTTGGGACGGCGGTTGGAGAGAATATCAGAATACATCCCTTGCGGCACCTCTATAAAGCCAAAGATCTCCCCTGTCTGCATAGCCATTCTAGCCTCCTGATGATTGGCATAATATTTTGCCACATACACCCCTTGCAACGAGTTCAGCTCCCTGTAAAACCGTCGGGAAATAGAAGATTGATCATTATCAACCAATCCCATAGGGAGTTTCATTGGAAGCCCCTCATTGAGCAAAGAGAGAAAGAAGACAGAACAGAATACCAGTGTAAATACAGAACCAAACAAATAAATGGGCCTGCTGAACATCTGTTTGAGTTCTCTCTTAAAAACCGCTTTTATACTCTCTATCATTTTATTACAGAATCAATGATTGCGCTCATTCCGGGACGCAGATTTGGAATTTTTTCCACCGGGGTAGCCCTTACCTCAAATGTTCTGGCATCAAATTGACCCGATACTTTGGTGGCCCGCCATGTTGCATACGAGGCCATTGCTTTTAAGAAAGTAACTTTTGCCTTGTAAGTGGTCTCCCCAAGAGCAGGAATTTTAACATCAACAATTTTTCCAACCGTAATATCTTTCAGTAAATCTTCCCGTATGCTAAATGAAAGCCACATATCCTCCAGATTGGTAACAGTCATAATGGGAGCTCCCTGCCCTACCAATTCACCCGCTTTAGGGAATACCTCGGTAATTTCTCCGGTAATCGGTGAAACAAGAGAAATTTCGCTCAAATAAGATCTCACCTCATTTACCGTACTTTCAGAATAATCTACCATAGCTCTGGCAGCCTCTTTATCCTCTGCCTGAGCTCCGTTTTTAGCCATCTCGTATTGCGATTTGGCTGCTTTCTCGGTAGCTACCGCCGAGTTATACAACGCCTCAGCCTCATCCCTTTTCTGAGCAGATACCACCTCTTTTTTATACAGATTCTGTACCCTGTCATACGATTTCTTTGCAATATCCACCCCTACCAGAGCCTTTTGCCACATCTCATAAGCCCCCTGTACCAGCTCTACGCGGGCTCCCTTAATTGCTTTTTTATTCTGCGCCTGCGCTACATTATGGGCGGCATTTGCCTGAGCAAGTTTTGCCCTCACCTCGGGACTATCTATCAACACAAGGGTATCCCCTTTCTGAACCATATCTCCCTCTTTGTACAAAAACGCCTCTATCCTTCCGGGAACTTTTCCGGAAACCCTGTACTCGGTAGCCTCTGCAGAACCTTGCAAAATAATCTCATGGGGTTCCGATACCGCATATCCTATTACTCCCAATACAATAATAACCAATAAGAGTGCTCCTAAACCTATAAGCAAACTCAAACCGCTGTTTTTTACCTCTTTCATATCTGTAATAGTTCCATCCGCATTAGTCTTTATT
>JAVWIB010000154.1:0-2775 GCA_036639755.1 Bacteroidales bacterium | reverse complement strand
GAGAGCATTCGTCTGTTTGCAGAGAAAGTGGGTGTTGCAAAACGGGACAACACAATTGATCTCTCTTTGCTGGAGTGGTGTGTGCGTGAAGACTTAAACAAAAGAGCAAACCGTTATATGGCTGTTCTGGATCCTGTAAAACTGGTGATAACCAATTGGGAGGAGGGTAAAGTGGAGGAGTTTCAGGCTCCGCTGAATCCGGCAAATCCCGATGGCGCAAAACGGACTATTAAATTTGCCAAGGAGCTTTACATAGAACGCGACGATTTTATGGAAGAACCACCTAAGAAATATTTCCGTCTTAAACCGGGCGGAGAGGTGCGCCTGAAATATACCTATATTATAAAATGTGAGGAGGTTATAAAAGATGCAGCCGGTACTATTACCGAAATTCGCTGTACATACGATCCAACCAGCAAGCCGGGAGAAGGGGAGTGGCGTTCTGTAAAAGGGACAATTCACTGGGTTGCCGTTAATGAAGCTAAGAAGGTAGAAATAAGGTTAATAGACAGATTGTTTACGGAGCCTTTCATGGATGCCATTCCTGAAGGGGCAGATTATAAGGATTATCTGAATCCCGATAGTCTTAAAGTGATTGACGGCTATACGGAGCCTGCTCTTTTGGAGGATCCTTTCGGTATTGCCGTACAATTTGAGAGGTTGGGGTATTTTGTGAAGGATGCCGATTCTACTGCTGATAAACTTGTATTCAATAAAACCACAGGTTTAAAAGATACATTTAAGATGTAGTTTGAATCCTGTTGAAATGGGATGGCTTTCTTGAAGTCTATTACGTAAACGTGAGAAGTTTTAATTACTGCACGAATATATGATTTATTCCTAATTTATTGTTAATTTTACAATCTTGAATGGCTAAACTATAAAGATTATGTATTCCTTAAACGAATTAATTTTAATATCAGGCATTGCTATAGTCCTTACCCTTCTTTTTGTCATGCTTGTTTGTTTTTTTTATAAACGCTGTCGGTTTTTGTTAGGTAAACAAGATCCGGAACCGGAGATACCGGAAAATTCCGGGTGGGCTGCCGCAAAGGAGATGGATATGATACCGGTTGAATCTGTAAAAACAGAAACGGTAAAGGAGACTGTTTATTCCCACGATCAGGATCATTATAGAATGAAAATAAATATGGCAATTAATGAAGCCGGGATTGTTTTATGGGAATATGATATTCAGGAAAGAATTTTCTCATCGCGTGATGCGCAATCTCTGGTTTACATGCCAATGCAATATGATGATTACTTTAAACTGGTGCATCCGGAGGATGTTGCCAATGCTCAGACTTTGTTGCAAGATATAATAGGGGAACGGGAATTTAGAAATAGAATAGAGTTCAGGTTATTGATGCCCAATGGTGAATATCGCTGGTCTCTGATTCAAGGATCTGTGAGTGAGAGAAATGAGCATGGGACTCCAACTAAAATTATGGGGGTGCGCAGAGATATAAATCATGAAAAAAAACTGACCAGACAATTAATAGAACTCAAGGAAGAGGCGGAAAAATCCAATAAACTCAAGTCTGCGTATCTGGCCAATATGAGTCATGAAATAAGAACTCCGTTAAATGCCATTGTTGGGTTTTCCAATTTAATGATGTATACCGACGATCCTGCAGAAAAAGAGGAATATAATAGAATCATTCAGACCAATAATGAATTGTTATTGCAGTTGATCAGCGACATTTTGGATCTCTCTAAAATAGAGGCCGGCTTTCTTGTGTTTAATTATACACAGACAGATATTTCTGCCGTTTTTTATCAGGTAGAGCAATTGTTTGGCAACCGGACCAAACCCGGGGTTGAACTAAAATTAAATGTACCGTTCAAGCAATGTATTATTAGTACGGATAGAAACCGGATTACTCAGGTGCTATCCAATTTCCTTACCAATGCTTACAAATTCACCAATGCGGGAACCATTGAACTGGGGTATGAAAAAACCGAAAGCGGGGTGAAAATATATGTTGCCGATACAGGAATAGGAATGACACAAGAACAATGTGATAAGGTCTTTGATCGTTTTTCAAAATTTGGAAAGGATGTTGTGGGAACCGGACTGGGAATGGCTATCTGTGATACCATTGTGAAGACGTTTGGAGGGAACATAGGGGTGAATTCAAAAATAGGAGAAGGGAGTACGTTTTGGGCGGAGATTCCATGTGAGCCGCTTATAAACGATCATGTTACGGATGCCGGTGCGGAGGCTCTCTTAAATTGCGATAACTCAAATGTCGCCAAAGGTATTTCTGAAAATAAAAAAAGTGATAATTCTGATAATCAGGTAGATGCTTCTCAAAAATACGATGTATTGATTGCAGAGGATCATGATAGCAATTATCTTTTAATTTCCAAGATCTTGGAAAAAGAATGTTCTTTGCGCAGGGCCTGCGATGGCGTTGAGTGTATTGAACAATTTGTGGCCAAGAAACCCGATATCATTTTTATGGATATTCAGATGCCGGTGATGGATGGTTACCAAGCAACCTCCGCCATTCGGGAGATTGATCAGACCCTTCCTATTGTAGCCGTTACCGCCAATGCTTTTGATTCGGATAAAGAAAAAGCCCTTGCAGCCGGCTGTACCGATTATATTACCAAACCGGTGAATAGACGATTGCTGCGGGAAACTTTACTAAAGTACTGCTGCCAGACGGGCGGCGACAGATGCTGATTTAACCTAAGTATGTATCTTAGTGAAAGGGGTAGATGAGGGGATTATAAGGAAGAAAATACAAAGTGAATAGCTAATTAACT
>JAVWIB010000153.1:0-2803 GCA_036639755.1 Bacteroidales bacterium | reverse complement strand
ACCGTTTAAAACGTTACAATGATGAGTATGAAAAAACTATTAAAGAGCTCCAGAGTGTGGTTACTATCACTTATGGTGCTGTCGGCTTTTCCGGTATTGCTTAAAGCGCAACCTAAAAAACCGCGTATCGGTGTTGCCGGTATACAAATTGAGAACAGTGTTTTTATGCCTAACAGGCAGGCAATAATTGGTAGTCCGCTCTCTTTGCCGGACTATTTAAGCAAAGATTCTACTATGGGACAAGCTGCAACCTGGATCCCCTCTTTAATGGGGCGCAGCGGTGGACGTGGGCCTGTTACACGCGAATCGTACGAGGCGTTTGTGAAGAATGCGCTTGAGATCATTAAGGCAAACATGCCCTACGATGCTTTTTGGTTTTTTAACCACGGAGCATGTAGTGTTGAGGGTGTTGATGATCCTGAGGGCGAATTTATGGAGAGAGTTCGCGGGGTAATTGGAAACGATGCCATGGTTACCACAACAATGGATCTTCATGGGAATGTCTCATGGCGTGTGGCCCTCTATTCCGATCTAATTACCACATTCCGTCAAGCTCCTCACGATGATAGCCGGCAATCGCACCGCCGTGGTGTGGTGAATCTTCTTGATAGGATCTCTTCCGGTAAAGGGCGTCCTGCTTATAAAGCATGGGTGGCCGTTCCTGTGTTACTTTCCGGTGAGTGGACAAGTACCCGTGTTGAACCTGCTAAATCGCTTTATGCAATGGTTCCCGAGGTAGAGGCAATGCCGGGTGTTCTGGATGCAGGTATCTGGATTGGTTATGTTTGGGGAAACGAGGCGCGTAACCAAGGAGTTGTAATGGTTGTGGGGGATGATAAACAACAGGTAGAGGCCGGTGCAAAAAAACTAGCTCAGAAATTCTGGGATGTTCGCCGTCAGTTTACGCTGGAAGCTCCGGGATATCCGCTTGAAAAATGTCTGGATCTTGCCATTGCAAGTAAAAAGAAGCCTTTCTTTATCAGTGATATGGGGGATAACCCCGGTGGTGGAGGATCGGGTGAAGTAACCTGGACTTTGGCCAGGGTATTAAAACGTCCGGAGTTTCAGTCTCCAAAAGGTAAAAGCCTGCTGTATTGCTCTATCCCGGGGCGAGAAATGGTTGCGGCCGCAAGAAAAGCCGGAGTGGGTAATCAGGCTCAGGGGTATGTAGGTGCTATGACCGATAACTCATACGAACCTCCTGTATTATTATCCGGTACGGTGGTATATGTGAGTGATGTTCCGGAGCAAACCAAAGCGGTACAAGATCAGTCACTTCAAAGAAGACGGAGTGATATAGCGATTATTAAAACGGGAAGTGTTTATGTAGTGGTGGGAACCTCTTCCCCTACACCAAATCTTGCGAATACCGGAATCGATCCTGCAAAAATGGATATTGTAATGGTTAAACAAGGGTATTTGGTACCCCAATGGTACAATATGCAGGCAGACTGGGTGATGGCTCAGACCCGCGGCGGAGTGGATCAGGATTTTAAGACTCTTCCGTATACGGGAATTACCCGTCCTATCTTTCCGTTGGATCCGGATATGTCCGATCCGCAACTGAATGTAATCTTTGTCCCATCTGCATTACATATGTACGGCAGGTAAATAAATAATGGACTAATTATAGAAAACAGGGGTACTGGAATGTAATATTTTAGTGCCCTTTTTTGTTTTCAGAAAATTGAGTACAAAAGCTGAAAGAGAGTATTTTAGATATTTAGGGTGCTTTGTGGTTAACCAATTTAGGGTACGATACCAATTTTGTGTGTATTATAAGAAGTGACCTATTATTTAAAACTATACAGTTATGAGTATGAAAAAACTATTAAAGGGGCATCGGGTGTTATTACTATCGCTCATGCTCCTGTTGGCTTTTCCATTATTGCTTAAAGCACAACAAATTAGTATTAACTTAAAAGACACCTCCATTAAGGAGGTCTTAAGGGCGGTAACGGAGCAAACAGGGTATAAGTTTGTGTATTCCGATGCTCTGACGGAATTGAATCATAAAATCAGTGCCAGTGCTACCAATGAGACACTGGAGAATTTTTTGAAAAAGATTCTTGCAAATCAAAGTATTGTGTTCAAAATTGAGGGTAAGCAGGTATTACTTTCTTCAAAAGAGATTTCTGCTACAACAGCCGTAGCTGCTAATCAAAATCAAGCTATTCCGGTAAAAGGTAAATTAACGGATAAGGATACCGGAGAGCCTATTCCTTTTGCTTCTATTTATATTAAAGAGAATAAGACAACCGGTTGCGATACCGATATCGACGGAAATTTCTCTTTAACCGCAAAGCCGAATCAAACGTTGGTGGTTAGTTATATAGGGTATGTTACACAGGAGATTCCTATTGCTAACAAATCTCTTATTAACGTTTCTTTAAAATCCGATAACGTTATGCTGGAAGATGTGGTTGTGGTTGGTTTTGGTACTCAAAAGAGAGCCAATCTAACCGGTGCCGTTTCTACAGTTGATACCAAAGATTTGGATACCAGACCGATTGCCGATTTGAACCAAGGGTTGCAGGGTATTACCCCGGGGCTTACCATTGCGTATGATTCCGGTCAGTTGAATAGCAGCCCTAGTATTAATGTTCGTGGTACGGGTACGATTATTGACGGCGTTGCGAGTGGCGGACCGCTTATTTTAGTGGATGGTATTCCTACTAGTATGAGTATGGTGAATCCCGATGATGTTGAGAGTATTTCTGTCTTAAAGGATGCGGCTTCTGCCTCTATTTACGGAGCACGTGCTGCATTTGGCGTTGTGTTGATCACTACTAAGAAAGGGAAT
>JAVWIB010000152.1:0-2864 GCA_036639755.1 Bacteroidales bacterium | reverse complement strand
GTCTGAGTGATGCTTCTATTTACAAATGCTCCTGCTCTACCTTTGTGGAGAGCGGATTTTATCATAAATTTTACCTTGTAGAACAAATGACACAAGAGGTACTTAGAACCGAGAAAAAAGCGTATGAAAAGGTGATTAGAACCATTGCGCATGAGGTGAATAATTCAATGGCTGGAATTGGTTCTACATTAGATACGGTAAGGGATATCGTGGAACTTCAGGAGGAAGAAGAAAGTTCATTTGATCAAAAGTCATCCTTATCTGAAATTCTTACCACCGCTTCTGCCAGATGCACCTCTCTTAGTCGTTTTATTACCAATTATGCAAATGTTGTAAAGATTCCCCAACCGCAAATGGAAAAGGTCTCCCTGAATGAATTTGTTAAGGGAAGGTATCGCTTTTTTGAAATTTTATGTTCCGGGAAAAATATAAAAATACATCTTAATATAGCTCCGGTCACCTCTGTTGTTGCCATGGACACTGTTTTAATGGAACAGGTGCTGTTGAATATTGTAAAAAATTCCATTGAATCAATTGGGGATGCTGATGGCGAAATTGTGATTTCTACATTATCGGGAGGCTATTCTTCTTTATCTAGAGGCGATTCATCTATGCAGGGGGGCATTTTAGAGATTTTTGATAACGGCTGCGGCATTTCCCCTGATGTCTCCGATAAAATCTTTACCCCTTTTTTCTCAACCAAACCTAACGGACAGGGTATTGGCCTTATCTTTATCCGCGAAGTTCTCCAGAAGCACAATTTCCGTTTCTCGTTACAGACAACCGATGATAACCGTACCTGTTTTAGGATTCAGTTTTAGCTGTTTGAAAGTTCCTAAAAAAGAATGTGTTCGTGATATAGAAAAATAGTTAAATTTGCTCACTGAAAAATTATAATTCATGAGAAAAATAATACTTGTTACGGGGGGGCAACGTTCGGGTAAGAGCAGATATTCCGAGAAACTAGCATTACAGTTGGCCGTCAATCCTGTATACCTTGCAACAGCACATGTGTGGGACGATGAATTTGCTAAACGGGTAGAGAGGCATAAAGCGGGGCGAGGAGAGCAATGGACCAATATTGAAGAGGAGAAGGAGCTTAGTCGGCATGAGTTATCGGGGAGGGTGATTGTGATAGATTGTGTTACCTTATGGGCAACTAATTTCTTTTTTGATGAGAGTACGGCAGAAAAATCCAACGAAAATCAAGATGCCGTGCAATGTGCCTTGCTTAGGCTTAAGGCGGAATTTGATAAATTTACGGCACAGGATGCCGTATTTATTTTTGTAACAAACGAGATTGGTATGGGAGAGGTTTCTAGTAATGAATTGCAACGCCGGTTCACCGATCTGCAAGGGTGGATGAATCAATATATTGCCTCGAAGGCAAATGAGGTGATTCTTATGGTGAGCGGTATACCGGTAAAAATAAAATAACAAAAAGATGAATTTTAAAATAACAAAGCCCGACGAGGCTATAAAGGAAAAATTAATTGATAAAATTAATAATCTTACCAAACCAAAAGGATCATTGGGAATGTTGGAGGAGATTGCCTTGCAAATTGGTTTAATTCAGCAAACGTTGTTACCAACGCTTAGAAATCCGCACAATATTTTATATGCAGCCGATCATGGCGTTGTGGTAGAGGGTGTTAGCTTTTCCCCAAAAGAGGTTACCTGGCAGCAAATTGGAAATTTTCTAAAAGGGGGAGCCGGAATTAATTTCTTATGCAGGCAGCACGGATTTCAATTAAAAATTGTGGATGCAGGAGTGGATTTTGATTTTCCCGATGGTTGTGGGGTGATTGATTTGAAAGTGGCCAAAGGAACAAAAAATTATGTATATGAACCGGCAATGACTATGGAGCAGATGGAGCTTGCCATAGAGCGGGGGGCGCAAGTGGTGCGACAGAGCTATGACCAGGGATGTAACATTGTGAGTTTTGGAGAGATGGGAATTGCAAATACCTCTTCCTCCTCTTTGTGGATGCATTATTTTACCGGAATACCTTTGCGGGAGTGTGTCGGTGCGGGAAGTGGGCTGAGCAACAGCGGTATAGAACACAAATATAAGGTCTTGAAAAGGGCGGTAGATCATTACGAGCAACATTATAAAGGCAGCATGGCCGATAGTCATAAGATTGATCTGCAAATGGCAAATGAAAATCTCAAGGCTCTGGAAATTATTGCGTATTTTGGCGGTCTGGAGATGGTCATGGCAGTTGGGGGGATGTTGCAGGCGGCAGAGCTGAAAATGACCATTATGATAGATGGATTTATTATGACCAATTGTATTCTTGCTGCAAAACAACTTTATCCGGCAGCTATGGATTATGCAATATTCGGACATGTAGGAGATGAGACGGGGCATAAACTGGTTTTACAGGCACTTGGGGCTAAACCAATCCTTAACTTGGGGCTTCGATTGGGAGAGGGGAGCGGAGCAATTTGTGCCTATCCTATTATTGATTCTGCCGTACGGATGATTCATGAGATGGATTCTTTTGCAGGAGCCTCCGTAACCAAATATTTTATATAAACAGAGGGACTCAGATTCAAAAACAGACCATTTTCTTATGAGATTATTAGCTGCATTTATGTTTTTTACCCGCCTTCCGTTGTGGAGACTAAAAGAGGTTGATCAAGAATACTTTAAGGATGTTGTGCATTACTGGCCTTATGTAGGTATTCTTACAGGTGGGGTAATGGCACTTACTTTATGGGGGGCAGCTATGGTATTGCCATATGGTGTGGCCGTGGTAATTGCAATCATTTCCAGAATCTTATTAACTGGAGCATTGCATGAAGACGGGCTGGCCGATTTTTTTGACGGGATGGGGGGGGGAACATCAAAAGAGCGGATT
>JAVWIB010000151.1:0-3063 GCA_036639755.1 Bacteroidales bacterium | reverse complement strand
ACAAGGGAAATTTCTTAATTCCATAGGGACAAAAGGGAGAGGCCCGGGTGAATATGTAGGATTAAAAAATGCACAGATAGTGGGCGATACGGTTATTATTTATTCTCAGCCGCAAATGATTCTTAATTTTTACACAAAAGATGGAATATTTATCTCTCAGCAGATTAATCAAGGGCACGGAGGAACTTATTTTTATAAAATAGAGGGTGATTATCTGGCATATAACGGATATGGAATGCAGGCTCCGGAGAGGCTGTACTTGTTTTCACCCAAAGATAACAGTAAAAAAGTTTTCCTTGAAACAGCGGCAAAAGTTCTGAATATTGATGAGGGAACACCTGCTTTTTATGTAAATGGGAATGACCTTTATATTCGTGAGAGTTATAATGATACGGTTTCCCGATATGATATAGCAAGAAAAGCAGTAACGCCTTATTTAAAATTTGATTTGGGCAAACATGCTTTGGACGAAAAGTTTTTTCAGTTTGCAGATGCTATGAAGGCAATGGAGTATTTTATGTCGTTGGAATATGCTACTGTTCGCCGATATATGGAAAATGATAATATGCGCTTTGTTGAGATTATGGTAGCCAAAAAACCAATGCCGGATATGCTTTACGGTTTGTGTTTGAATGGAGAAAGCAAGTGGATATGGTTTTCAGGCGGGAAAATAGATACAGGTTCTCTGGCCAATTCATTTCGCCTACTTTCCGGAGATAAACTCTATTGTTTAATGGAACCGTTCAGACTAAAGAATCTTACTCCTGCAGAAAAGGCAAAAATCACTAACCCGCAAGTTTTGGATACCCTTGCGGAGAATAGTAATTTTGTAATAGGAATTGTGGAATTCTAATTCTAAGAGGCTGTTTTATGGAAAAGATGCCGAAAAGAGGTCAAAAGTCACCGAAAAGAGAGCCGAAAAGTTATATAAATATGATACGAAAATATTATCTCAACTGTTAATTCGCATGATTAAGAAATTAAAACAGCCTCTTAATGGAATTGCCGAAATTTTAATGCTTTTCCCCTAGGAATAAGGATTTAATATTAAAATATTTGTATACATTTGTAAATATGTAAGTGGCTCTGTTTATTAATATTCAAAACTCATTATTATGAAAAAAATATTTTTTAAACTGGGAATTATTATGTCTTTTTTTGCCATTAATTCCTGTTCGAAAGATCCGGTTAAATTGATAGTCTATAAGAATCCCAACTTAGAGTTTCTTCTTTCACAATATCAACAAGACTCTTTAACAAAAGACGAATTCATTGCTGTAAAGGTAAAGAAGAAAGGCACATATAAAATAGAAGAAGAAGAGGCCAAAAAGATGTTAGCTGAATTTAGGGGAGATTTAACTAAGAGTGGAAATAAAGTAATAAAATCAAGTAAACTAAAAAAAAGTAGACGTAATCAAAGTTTATATTACGAAATGGAATTCTCAACAAAAGGCGGAGGATATGCCATTGTTTCTGCTGATGAAAGAGTACCTGAAGTGTTATGTTTTGTTGAACAAGGTCAAATAGAAGATACTATTAATAATCCCATTCTTAAAGAGTATTTTCGCATGGTGGCGTTTTATGTGGAATCAAATACAAGGAGAGACTTGAATCTTGACTCCCTATGCCATTCATTTAAGAAGAAGAATGCCGAGATGTTAACGAAGTCATTACCAGCTTTTGATCCCAATGTCTGGACTTATCAGATGCCGGTATATAGAATAGATTCAATAATAAGAATAAAAACTGTTCCGGTAAAATGGGGACAGAGTGCTCCTTTTGATATTAGCCCTGCTGGGTGCTCTTCTGTTGCTGTTGCACAAGTTATGGCTTATCACAAAAAAGCATACAAAGATATTGTATTGGGTAGTAGTATGTGGAATGCCATGATTCAAAATAATTTACACAGTGCAATTCCTGTCTTGCTTGAGGATATAAAGGATGATTTATATTGGTTTTTTAACAGTATTACCCCTTTTATGTCGGGAGTAAGATCGTTATTACAAGATAATGGATATTCTATGGGGGATGTCTGCAAGGAATATAATTTTGATATAATCTTAGAAGCTCTTAAATATGGACCAACTATAATTAGTGGAATGGAATCTTTAACAAATGGCCACTATTGGGTTATAGATGGAGTTAAAAAAACAACACATTATAGTTTTGATTTGTATACATATCAATATGGGAATAAAGTGTTTGAACATTATGATCTTAAGTATGTTCTAACGCCAAAATATGTCCATTTTAACTGGGGATGGCGAGGTCAGCATGATGGCTGGTATAGTAGCAATGTATTTTCTTATATAGATAATGATGCTACTATGTATGATGAACGAGTGAGAATTTTAGAGTCTATTCAATAAATTATTTAAAACGGGCGATTATGAAAAAAATATTTTTTATCTTACTTTGCGTACTCTGTATTACAGATGTTCTGAGCGCACAAAATATTAAATTTGGACCTAAAATTTCTGGAGTTATATCTAATCTGGGAGTTTACTATTATAAAAAAACAAACAATCCGGGGGTTAGTGCAGGAGTGTTTTTGGAATATGGAAAATCACGTTGGGCTGGTTCGGCAGATTTAATGATTTTATTTAGCGAACAACCTTATGGAGGGGCAATTGTCTTACCATTGAGCGTAAAATATTATGTGGGAAAACGGTTTTATGTAAAGGCTGGACCGTCATTTGGAGCAAAATTATTTGATATGGATTCCAAACCGTTCCCCGACGAGAACAGAAAAAGACTTTTTGTTGGCTTTAACTGTGGTATTGGTGTTAAGATTGCAAAAAAGTTTTATCTAGATTTGGGATACGATAGAAGTTTAACAAATAGAAGCTATACCTATTCAGTTATGGGCTTGTCTTTTAGCTGGAATGTTCTTAAAGCAAAGTAGCAATTGTTTGTCGGCAGAACGTATATAATAAAATAGAATGAACAACCCAGATAAGGGACTATAACAATACGTACTCGTATTATTATTTTGCAGAATCTACACCGGCTTATTTTTTAACTAGAAATTCCGGTAAAGATAGGGTATATGGGAAGCTACGG
>JAVWIB010000150.1:2888-3158 GCA_036639755.1 Bacteroidales bacterium | reverse complement strand
TATTCCAGGGCTTTGGCGGTGTCATTTAATTTATCGTAACAAAATGCGTAATCGTTATAGTATTCATAATGAATAGGGTGAATAGAATTTGTGTTGTCTAAATAATAGAGCGCTTCATGATATTCTCCCAAATCAATACAATCCTGCCCAATGGAACAGATGGAGTCTGTTATGTCTTCTTCTTTGTTATCCATTTCCATAGCCATGGCAAAATAATCACGTGCTGCGGAGAACTGATTTTTTCTGATATAGGCTCTGGCAAAAAGAAAA
>JAVWIB010000150.1:0-2878 GCA_036639755.1 Bacteroidales bacterium | reverse complement strand
TTTTATCAAAAGAATCTTTGTAACTGTTCAGAACCTCTATGGCTTTATCTGTTAATCCGGCAAGAATAAGCGAATCGCAGTATTTAATTAAAAGCATGGAGGAATAGGGGTGTTGTGCGAAAGCTATTTCAGCAACTTTTAGCACTTGTTCCTCATCATTTTCATCAATAAAATATTCAATGATATATTCAAACTCTTCCTCTGAGAAAGCAAGATCTCCTTCGCATCCGTTTTTGCAAGCCGCCTTATATTGTTCTACAGCATATGAAAAATCCTGCTCATTGTCATTATCATCCTCTTGCGAGTTAAAAAAATCGTTGTTCATTGGATTAGATAGCCTTGTTGCTTTTTATGACATGTAAATAATGGAAAACCTGCTGCAGATAATCGGTGTACCCAAGGGTAGCTTTGTTTTCTCCCTCCAGTACAAGGGTATATCTGCTTCCGGGAATATTTTGCATCCCTACAATTAATTTTGCTTTTACATCCCTTATAATATATTCCAGCGTAAAATCTCCGGTGTTGTTTAAGCTGATAAACAGATCAAAATCACGTTTGAGAAAATTATCTATTTTTTCAGAATTAGGAATTCCAAGCCAGTCTAAATGCAAACGTTCTACAAACGATATTTGATTTTCTTCCAGCTCTCTTAAAAAATCAGGCATATCATCGGCTGTCTCCATTTGTGGTAAAAATCCTTTTTTTGTCTCGATAGCCAATCCCCAGTAAAGAATCCCCTGTTTGTCTAAGAAGACTGCTATATTTTTTAATTCCTCTAAAAAATTAGGCGAAGAGATATTATACAGAAAACCAATAGAACGTATATCGCGCAAATTGACAAATGTTGCGTTTGTTTGAACACTTTTGTTTCTAAGTGTCTTGTTTCTAATGTATTCTTTTATGAATTTTAACATATTTCAGATATTAGTTGCAAAATTAACAAAAATCTAGCCACGTGCAATTGTTATTTGTTGTATATTTGTAAACTCATTAGTATTTTATGGATGCAATTATAACGCCACGTACTTTATATCAATGTTTGAATGAATCGATTGCTAAATATGCCGGCAATAAATCATTTGAAATATTAAATGGAGAGAGTCTTACTTACAATGATTTTGGAGTAAGGGTAAAATCTCTCATCGGTATTCTTAACAAAAACGGTGTTCCGCCCGGTGAAAAAGTAGCAATACTTGGTGGAAGTATGCCAAACTGGCCTGTTTCGTACATGGCTATTACAACATCCTCCCGTGTTGTTGTGCCTTTGCTGCCCGATTTTACAGCATTTGAAATTGCAAATATTCTGGAGCATTCCGGTGCCAAAGCTATTATTGTTTCTAAAAGACTTATATATAAGTTGTCCGATGTTATCAGGAATAAAATGGATCTTATTATCTGTTTGGATACTTTACAGGAATTAAAGGTTGCGTCTGATAATATCCCTCTGGACAATGTCCCTAATCCCGAGCCGGTGTATCCTAATCCGCCCAAATGCGACGACATTGCCTCCATTATTTATACGTCGGGCACATCGGGAGCCTCTAAAGGGGTTGTGCTTACTCATGCGAATCTTACCTCTAATATAGAGATGACAAAGCGCCTTTTTGCCATTACGGAAGAGGATGTGTTTTTATCGTTTCTACCTCTTTCTCACGCTTATGAATGTACGCTGGGGATGTTGTATCCCATTACGGAGGGGGCATCGGTAACTTATCTGGACGGGGCTCCAACTCCGTCTTTGCTTATGCCGGCCTTAAAGAAAGTAAGGCCAACCTGTATTTGCAGTGTGCCGCTGATTGTGGAGAAAATATTCAAAAATAAGGTGCGTCCTATGTTTACAAAAAACTGGGCGATGCAGTTTTTATATGCAATTATGCCAATAAGACGTATTTTGCACAGAATTGCCGGGAAAAAGATGGTGGAGATGTTTGGGGGAAGGCTTCGCTTTTTTGGTATTGGCGGTTCTAAAATGGATGCTATGGTGGAGAGGTTCTTGCGGGATGCCGGTTTTCCGTATGCCATCGGGTACGGCCTTACCGAGTGTGCTCCCTTAATTGCAGGTCAGGTAGAGAACGTAGTGTTCCAGTCTACGGGTCCCAAATTATCGGGATTGGAGATGAAAATACACAATCCGAATGCGGAGGGGGTTGGTGAGATTATTGTGAAAGGACCCAATATTATGCCTGGTTATTATAGGGATGAGGCCAAGACAAAGGCTGCCTTTTTGGAGGGTGGCTGGTTTAGAACCAAGGATCTGGGACAGTTTGATAAAAAAGGGAATTTATTTATTAAAGGGCGTGTGGATAATATGTTGATTGGGGCGAACGGTGAGAATATTTATCCCGAAGAGATTGAATCTGTGATTAATGATAATGATTTTGTGCTTGAATCGCTGGTGGTAAAGGTGAACGATAAGCTGGTGGCCAAGGTGCATTTTAATTATGAACAGATTGCTGCAATGATTGATTTTAAGGAGGTGGATGCGGAGATTCGTAAGAGTCTGAGTGAGAAGTATGAGATGATGAATGCTAAATACGAGCAACTGTATATTAAGTATGAGAAGTGGAAAGAGGAGCGGGGGTATAAGACCGATAAGGCAAAACAGGTGAAAGCACCCAAGGTGGAGAAGGTACACAAAGAGATCGTTGTTACGTTTGAGCAGAAGCTGGATAAAGTACAGAAAGAGCTCCTGGAGTATATTAACGACAGGATGAATAGAACCTCCCACATTAGCGAAATCATAGAGCAACAGGTTCCGTTTGAAAAGACAGCTACTCAGAAGATAAAGAGGTATTTGTATACTTAATTGTTTTATTTCCACGGGAGAGACCATAAACTAAACTGTGTCAAGCAAAAAAATAGTAACTTTGTTTAACAC
>JAVWIB010000149.1:0-3239 GCA_036639755.1 Bacteroidales bacterium | reverse complement strand
CTCTCGAAGCAAGCTATTATATCGGTGCCGATTGGTTATCAGAGGAACATGATAAAGCGGTAGTAGTTATCCCTAAAATGCCTAACGTGGATTTTGTAGAAATGTATATGTGTGCTCTGAAATTTGACTTGGCAGCCGATTATTTCTCAAGATTTTACGGTATAGATTTTGACAAAAAACCTGTTGAGACAGATGCTTTAAACAATCGATTGACGCCATTGTTAATTATTCATTTTTTGGCTGTGATCCGTGGTTTGTCAAAGCGTGGACTAAAAAAGGATTATGTAGTCAAAGAAAATAACCTTCAATCAAAAATTAAGGGCAAGATATGCATTTCTCAAAATATAAGGCTTAACAATATCAAGAAAAGAGATGATAGAATATACTGTCAATATCAAGAATATACAGTAGATAATCCAGAAAATAGATTACTGAAAAAAGCATTGGTGTTTTCTAAGCGATACATTCAAAAACTAAATAAACACAGTTCATACAGTTCCATACGCACTGTTATCAACAATTTACTTTCTGTATTTACAGATGTTTCGGACGAGATTGAAATATATCAAGTAAAAAAAGTCGCACCAAATAAACTCTTCAAAGAGTATAAAGAAGCCATACGGATTGCCAAAATGATACTTCAACAATTCGATTTTTCTATTACGAAAATTGAACGTGAATTGAAATCAACGCCAGTATTCTGGATAGACATGTCTCGTCTTTATGAAGTATATGTATATTCCAAACTATACGATACGTATGGTGATAAGATTAAATTTCAGGTTCCTGGCTATCGAAAAACGGCGGTTGATTTTCTGAAAATAGACGAAAATGTTATAATTGACACTAAATATAAACCTAAGTATGATGGTAGCAATGGAGGCATAGTAGATGATGTAAGGCAAATTTCCGCTTATGCGCACGATATAAAAATACTCAAAACATTAGGTGTTGGCGACTCTGTTATTCCTGCTTGTTTAATAATCTACCCGGAAAAAATGATTGATAATGAGAATAAGGAAGAAGATGAACCGCTTGACGATTGTAAAGAGTTGAAAGAATCTTTTGCCGATACTAATATATTGCCCCAAGCATCTGAAATAGGAGGATATCAGAAGTTTTATAAGTTAAGTATTGCACTTCCCATGACAATTTAATCATTAACATTCCAAAGGCAGATTGTAATGTAATACTCCTACCAACCATATGTTGTAGCACTATTTAAAGTATCTTACCTTTGTTAAAAAAATGACGAAAGAAAGTACTATAAAATTTGAGAACTACTGTGCAGAAAATAAGATAAGTAAAAGGAAAATATTAAAGCACAAAAATATATGAGAGAATTGGGCTTAAGAAGTGTTTTAACCAAGAAATTTAAAATAAGTACAACAGATTTAAAACATAGTAACCATACAGCAGAAAATCTATTGGCCAGAAATTTCAATGTTTTAGAGCCTAATAAATTTTGGGTAGTAAAAAGTAATTCAAGAAAAGGTAATTGCTGGGATAATGCTCTTAAAAAGTTAACGATGCCGCTTAACTTTTTGTGCGGATTAGGTTTGCTAGTTCAATGGAACTTATGCTAGCAGTGCAAATTGTAAGATTGTGGATTGCGGGTTTTCGACTTGGTTAAAAGAAATGTTTTCTGAGAGCACCTTTAGAAGTAGTTTTAACGAGCAAAAACAGGAAATAGATAATTTTTTTGGTAAAGATTTAAAATATCACACATCTACAAAAGATGACGATACCATAAATAATTATTATGTAGCGTAGTGAATTGGTTCCATGACATATAAGTATCTTAAAGGGTTGTTCGGATAAAACTGTAAAATAATCTTATTATGAAATTAAAAAGAAATGCGGTTGTTTTGATTCATGGGATTGGGGGACCAAGGCCAATGGATACGTTGAGAAATTTTGTGGAGGGGGTTAGGGATGGTTTAAAAAGCAACAACGATTTACAGGAACAGAAATCTGTCATTAGAAGCAAACCCAACAAAATGTCTGTGGGGTTTGAGACACGGATGTTGAGACTTTCAAAAAGCAGAAAAAGAGCGGCTACCGATTTTTATGAGTTTTATTGGGCTCACACTATGAAAGAGAATAAGTTTTCCGATTTTTCGGATTGGGTGTTTAAGTTGCTGCTTACCAGAAGTAAGAATGTTCCCGATAATTTTAAGTTTCTTTGGTGGTTTTTATGGAGCTTTTTTTGTTTGGCAGTGATGATTATTCTTGGAGTTCTTTTTCTGAAGCCAATGCGTGAGTATTATCTGTGGATTAGTTCGTTGTCTATGATAATGGTGATTGGAACGGCCGTTTTTAGATTGTTAAAAGGGACGTTTTTGAATTTTGCAGGGGATGCCGGACGATATTTTACTCCAAAGGCTTGTAATGTGGAGAGCCGATTTGAGATCCGCAGACGGGGAATTAAGTTGTTGACCTCTTTACAGAATAGCGATAAATATGATAGGATTATTTTGGTGGGACATAGTTTGGGAAGTGTGATTGGATATGATTTGCTGCGTTTTCTGTGGACAGATGTGCATGAGACATTTGATAAGAGTAAAAAAATTGCTCAACCGTTTGTGAAACAGGTGAACCAGCTTACCAAGAAGTTATGGGAGGAGGGGACAATTGCCAATAGGGAAAAAATTGCTCGCGAGTTTAGGTATGCGCAGCATGATTGTTTTAAGGAGTATAAGAATTTGGGACTTAAGTGGTTGATCAGCGATTTTATAACGATTGGTTCACCCTTGTGCAATATTGATTTTTTATCAGCCGGTAAGGTTCCGTTTGAGACAATGGTGCGCGAGAGGGAGTATCCTGCTTGTCCCCCTTTGAATGATGAGTCTGACAAGGCTATTTATTTCAAGGAAAGTGTAGAGTTTCTAGATAATAAATGGTCTGTGAAGGTTTTACATCATGCAGCGTTGTTTGGGATTACCAGATGGACGAATATCTTCTTTGAGAATGATATTATTGGGGGAAGTATGGAGCGGCTTTTTGGATCCGGTGTAAGGAATATTTCCATTAAGAATTCAATTCCCCGGATTTTTCTTGGAGGGCATACTAAATATTGGACGGATAAGATTGATAGAAGGGCAATTAGGGAGATTTGCAGGGCATTGAATTTAAAAGAGGAAGATCAGGTAAAGGGTTCAAAGTAACGTACCCGTCCCATTATTTGAGACCATAAACTAAACTGTGTCAAGCAAAAAAATAGTAACTTTGTTTAACAC
>JAVWIB010000148.1:0-3308 GCA_036639755.1 Bacteroidales bacterium | reverse complement strand
AAAGAGCCGCTGCAAATTAAATCTGCAACGGCTCTCCCGACTTAACCTAACTTAAAAAACTATTTCATTTATAAAACAACAAGAAAAGCAAAAAGTTCAATGATAGAGATACTTTACACATTTACACATTTACACACATCCTTTCATTTCACACCTTTACACACTTTTACACACATAGACTTTGCAGAGAAAACAACCTAACTAGCTAATTATATGAATGTTAAATTAAATTATTCTGAGTGGGCATGTATTTTGGCATATCACCGTACAGAAATATTAATTATTAATTTTACATACGATGAAAACATTAAATTATTTGGTAGTTATTACCCTTACGATTTTCGCAACAACTTCTTGTGTTGAGAGTTCCAGCAAATATAAAGCATTGATTGCACAGAAAGATTCGTTGCAGACAAATCTTGATTCTACAGAGAATCGTTTTAACGAAACACTGCTTACCCTAAACGAGATTGAAGAGGGATTCCGCGCAATTACTGCTGAAGAGAGCAAATTAACTTTGAATATGGAGAATACTTCTACCATGACAAAGAAACAGCAGATTGCAATACAAGTTACGCAAATTAAAGATTTATTGGCTCAGAACAGAGCTAGCATTAAACAATTGCAGGCTAAACTTGCCCAAAGCGGCAGAAATAATAAAATTCTTACCGAGACTATTAAAAGAATGGAAGATCAGCTGAATGAGAAAACCGCTACCATTACCGCATTGCAGGAGGAGCTTGCTAAGAAGAATATTAAGATTGAGGAGCTTGTTGCAGATGTCAATAATCTGAACTCCGATGTTAAGAAACTGGAAGAGACTTCTGCCGGCCAGCAAAATACTATTAAGACAATGGATACCGATATGAATACCGTATGGTATTGTGTTGCAACAGCAAAAGAGCTTAAAGCAGCAAATATTAAGAGTAGCGGTAAAGTAATGAATAAGGATTTTAAGAAAGAGGCATTTACCCAGGCTGATTTACGCGAGGTAAAATCAATTCCGCTAAACTGCCGCAAAGCAAAACTGCTGTCGTCCCATCCGCAGGGAAGTTATACACTTGAGGTAGGGGCAGATAAAATGCAGACATTGGTTATCTCAAATCCACAGCAATTCTGGAGTATCTCTAAATATCTTGTGATAGAGAAATAATATTGGCCAAATAAAATAAATACAATACCCCATACAGGGCCGGACTTATGATCGGCCCTGTATTTTTTGTATCTGCACATCCCTGTTTTTATATCGCCTATCTAAAAAATCACTACATTTGTGCTTGTTATGGCGCACCGGATCATTAAAGACAGCAAGAATAGCAAACAAAAAATGGTAAATAAGATATTGATAGTTGAAGATGATATTGCATTTGGGACAATGCTTAGGGGTTGGTTTAAAAGGAATGGCTACGTGGCTGTTTTGTGCCAGAGTGTAGAGAGTGCCAAAGATGAGTTGTGTAAAGAGGAATACAATCTTATTATGTCGGATCTACGGCTTCCCGATGGGGACGGCATTATGCTGCTGGCGTGGATACGGGAGAATAAAATTCATCTGCCGGTTATGATTATGACCTCTTACGGAGAGATTCAGAGTGCCGTTGCAGCCATAAAACTTGGAGCGGAGGATTTTCTGGAAAAGCCAATTAATCCAACCATTCTAAAAGAAAAAATAGAACAGATACTCTCCAAAGAGCAACAGCCTGAACGGCATACGGCAAAAGAGAAAGTCAACAACAGTAAAATTGTGTTGGGCAAAAGTCCGGCTGCACAAAAGATGCAGGAATATGTACTGATGGTAGCTCCAACCAAAATGACGGTACTCATTCTGGGGGAGAGCGGGAGCGGTAAGGAGTATGTAGCCAGAATGATTCATGAAAACAGCACCCGCAAAAACGAACCGTTCATAGCCGTAGATTGCGGAAGTCTATCAAAAGAACTGGCTCCCAGCGAGTTATTCGGACATCTAAAAGGGTCGTTTACATCTGCTGCGAGTGATAAAAAAGGGGTTTTTGAACAGGCAAAAGGGGGCACCGTATTTCTGGACGAGATTGGAAACCTCCCCTATGAGGTGCAGGTGCAGTTACTCAGGGCTTTACAGGAGCAAAAAGTGCGTCCGGTAGGTTCTGCTAAAGATATTACGGTGGATATCAGGATTATTGCAGCTACCAATGAGAACTTGGAGAGTGCTATCCGGCAAGGGGAATTCCGAGAAGATTTGTATCACCGGCTAAATGAATTTTCTATCTCAGTACCTCCTTTGCGCGAACGGGGAAAAGATATAGCAATGTTTGCCAATCACTTCCTTACAGAGGCAAACAATGAGCTTGATAAAAATGTAAAAGGATTCTCCCCGCAAACTCTGGATATTCTGGAACATTACAGATGGGGAGGTAATTTGCGGGAATTGCGCAATGTAATCCGCCGTGCCGTATTGTTTGCCACTCAGGATCATATTATTCCCGATAATCTCCCGATCCTAACCGCAGCTCCCGATCATGCAGAGGAGATGGCCATGCAACCGGGAAATGAGAAAGCACAGATAGAGGAGGCTCTTAAAAGGGCCCGCGGCAATAAATCTCTTGCAGCAGAAATGCTGCAGATTACCCGCAAAACCCTGTACAATAAAATGCACAGTCTGAATATTCCTCTGCCGCGCAGCTAAGTACCGCAACAAATTACAATTGATATTTTCCACTGAATTAATTCTTGTTCCCAATAACTTGCTACTATGTTGGCAAAAGTGGATAATTTTGTTGATTAACAAAATTACACAATCGTTTGTGGTGCAGAATTGCCAGCAATTACATTCTCCACATCTTCTCTCCACCCCTGGTACCGATCATTGCGGTGACTCTCTATTTTGCGCAATAGCTCAGCCTCTTTACGCCCCAACTGGGCAAACATCGGGAGCATTTTATGGCAGACAGCACGGGCAGCCAAATAGTCGTCTGCCTGTAGGGCTTCTTTCAATAAGATTAAATTTGCGGTGGTGGTACTTTTAAACAAATCCAGCGTTTCGCGCATGGCTTCCACATCGCCGCCAAAAAGATCATCCAACAAATGGGGTGGCAAATTAAGCACGGAGACAGAATCGGCAGATGCGGCAACAGAATCACCGGATGTAGCAACAACAGAATCGGTAGATGCAGAAGTACCATACGAATCGGCGGCATCCGAAGACTTCTCCTCCCCGCCAAACACATTTTGAAGCGATGCAACGGTAAAGGGCTTGGAGAGGTAAGCGGCAAAACCATGAGCGTGCGCATCGGCTTGATCATAATCACTCCGAGCGGTCATAATTACCACCGGAA
>JAVWIB010000147.1:2526-3384 GCA_036639755.1 Bacteroidales bacterium | reverse complement strand
ACAGGGAACAATCGTATATATAAGCAGAAAGAAAAAGACGGGTGCAGATACGACTTATACGGTATCGGATGGTGAGACTATGTATCTTATTTCCCAGAAAAAAGGGATCAGGCTCGAGGCTTTGTATCAATTGAATAACATGAAAAGGGGGATGGAACCGGAAGGGGGAAGAATTCTAAATCTCAGAAAATGAAAAAATAATTTTGGGAAATAATGAAATTGACTAAAAAACGAAAAATTGTCTACGGAGTTTTTGCGGTATTATTGATAATACTGGCTCTTAATAGCTTGTATATTGTTAAGATAATTAACACTTATACTAAAAATGTAAAGGAGAAGTGTGTGGTCTACATTAGACCGGGAGCTACTTTTAGTGATATAGTAGATTCTGTATCGGTGCATTTGAAAGATAAAAAATCATTTGTTAAAACGGCGGAATATAATAATCTGCAAACCAGTTTTAAACCGGGGCGTTATTTATTTGTACAGGGTATGAAAAACTGGGAAATTGTACGGACTATACAAAATGGCTGGGAGAGTCCTATGAAGCTCACTTTATCAGGCAATATAAGAAGTAAAGAGAGGATGGCCTCTATTCTGGGACGTAAACTTGCTGCGGACTCCGCCTCGTTTATCAACTATTTTAACGATACGACTGTTTGCCAAAAGTACGCCCTAACTCCTCAAACATTTATTTCTCTTTTTATACCCAATACCTATGAAGTCTATTGGACCATGACCCCTGCACAATTTGTAGAGAGAATGAAAAAAGAGCATGATGCATTTTGGACATCCGAACGGGAGAATAAGGCAAAAATAGTGGGATTGAGTAAGACGGAGGTCTCTATATTAGCTTCC
>JAVWIB010000147.1:0-2504 GCA_036639755.1 Bacteroidales bacterium | reverse complement strand
GGAGCAACCTATCATAGCCGGGGCATATCTGAACAGATTGAAAAAGGGAATGAAGCTGGATGCAGATCCTACGGTAAAATATGCGTGGAATGATCCATCTATAAAACGGATATTGTTTGCTCATTTGGAAATAGATTCTCCATATAATACTTATAAGAATGCAGGGTTGCCTCCGGGACCTATTACCATTCCAAGTATAAACGGTCTGGATGCCGTTTTGAATTATCAGCAGCACGATTATTTATTTTTCTGTGCAAATGCTTCTCTTGATGGAACGCATAAATTTGCAAAGACCTTGGGGGAGCATAATCAAAATGCGAGAGAGTATCAGAAGGCAATATCGGGATTGAAAAAATAAAATATTTACAAGGATTACTTTCATAATTACACATAAACTGGTTTAAGAGATAAAATATGAGAATAGCAGTTGGGCTTTCGGGCGGAGTTGATTCAAGTGTGGCGGCATTGCTTCTAAAGCGTGCCGGACATGATGTTGTTGCCCTCTTTATGCAGAACTGGCATGATACAACCGGCACATTGCATGGAGATTGCGAGTGGGAAGAGGATAAATTTGTAGCGGAAATGGTGGCAAAAAAGCTGGATATCCCGTTCCATTTTGTAGATCTGAGTGATGTTTATCGCCTCCGGGTGGTTGATTATATGTTCAGCGAGTACGAGAAAGGGCGCACCCCTAATCCTGATGTCCTTTGTAACCGGGAGATTAAATTTGATGCTTTTCTAAAATGTGCGTTGGAGTTAAATGTGGAGTCTGTTGCAACCGGCCATTACTGCAAAAAAGATGAGTTTGTAAATGAACAGGGTGAAAAAATATACAGAATTCTGGCCGGAGATGATAAAAATAAAGATCAGAGTTATTTTTTGTGTCAACTCTCTCAGGAACAATTGGCTAAGGCCTTATTTCCGATAGGTAATATTGCAAAGCCGGAGGTGCGAAGGCTTGCTGCCGAAGCAGGACTGCCCAGTGCGGAGAAAAAAGATTCTCAAGGGATTTGTTTTGTGGGGAAGGTAGATCTACCGGTATTTTTGCAGCAGAAATTAAAACCAAAAGAGGGAAATGTGGTGGAGGTTTTTGCAGATGAATTTCCTGCTCTTCTGGCGGCCAACGGATTGGTCACTCAGTTTCCGGATGATTTGGCTAAGCTCTCCTCTCCCTTAAATTATTCGTTTGCAGATGGCAAAAAAATAGGAAAAGTGATTGGTAAACATACCGGAGCGCAGTTTTACACCATTGGACAAAGGCGGGGGTTGAATATTGGCGGACACAAAGAGTCTATTTTTATTATTTCTATTGATATTGAATCAAATACAATTTATGTGGGAGAGGGACAGGAGCATCCCGGGTTGTATCGGAAAGCTCTGAAAATAGAGAACCGGGAGGTACATTGGATACGTAGAGATTTAAAGATGGAAATTGGAGAGAAACGGGATTATCTGGTAAGAATCCGGTATCGTCAGCCGTTGCAACAGGCAACCTTGCTGCAACGGGAGGATGGCTTGTATATTTTATTTGAAAAGCCCCAACGGGGAATTACTTGCGGACAATTTGCTGCCTGGTATTCTCCAAAAGATGAGGAGATGCTCGGAAGCGGAGTTATTTAACTGAAAGTAATAACTTTATCAAAAAAACCTATAACTTAATTTATAACTTCTATTTTTATGCTTCCCGGAAAAATTCGGACTTCTCTGGTAAAACTGTTTACCAATCCCACCTTTTTAATTGCGTTATGGCTGGGTGTTACCCTTATTTGCTGTTTGATGAAATATGGTAAATATCCTCCCCGTTATAATAATTTTATTATTTTCACCCACTCGTTTTTGCATGCGCTGGAGCAATTGCCTTTGTATATAGAATATCCGGCAGAACATCATGATGTGTTTTTATATGGCATATTATTTACACCGCTCATAGCTCCGTTTGCGGTCTTTACACCGTTTATCGGTATGATTGTCTGGTGTTTGGCAAATACTTTGCTCTTATATTTTGCTATCAAAAAACTTGGTTTGGAGAAATGGCAGTTTGCCTTTGTAATTTGTTTGTCCGTTAATGATTTATTTCTGGCAGTAACACAGCAACAATATAATGTTGGTATTTGCGGGATGATTATTTTATCCTATTTCTTGATAAATCAGAAAAAAGAATTTTGGGCAGCTTGTATGATTATGTTGGGGGCAATGACTAAAGTATACGGTATTGTGGGGCTTGCATTCTTCTTCTTTGCAAAACGTCCGTTGGTATTAATAGGAGGGCTTATTTTCTGGGGAATTTTCTTTTTTATTCTTCCAATGTCTTTTACATCGCCGCAATATGTGATAGGCGAGTATGTGAATTGGCTTGATGCCCTTATCAGCAAGAATGCTCTGAATATGTTTACCGATTATACGAATATTTCATTGATTGGGATGATTCATAAAATATCGTGGAATCTTACATTTAGTGATTTATGGATTTTTCTTCCGGGATTGACGTTCTTTATAGCACCTTA
>JAVWIB010000146.1:0-3398 GCA_036639755.1 Bacteroidales bacterium | reverse complement strand
GGTTGGTTCCAGCTTGAATGCTACCAGTTTGTTTGGTGATTACGGCAAATTAATTTTAGCCCTTCTAATGTTTATAGGGCGTATAGGTTTGATTACTTTAATGTTAGGAATTATCAAGCCTGTTAAGAATACAAGATATCACTATCCAAGCGATAGTATTATTATAAACTAAATATCAAGTAGTTATTATGAAATATATTATTATAGGGTTGGGAAACTACGGAAGAGTTCTGGCTTTGGATCTTACCGCACTAGGTAATGAGGTGATTGGGGCAGATATGAATGAGGGGGTTGTGGATAAAATGAAGGACTCGATTGCAGGAGCATTTGTAATGGATGCTACGGATGAACATGCTCTCTCTGCGCTACCTCTCAAAGAGGTGGATGTGGTAATTGTGGCCATTGGAGAAAATTTTGGAGCATCCATAAAAACCGTTGCTCTGTTAAAGCAGCGTAAAGTTGAGAAACTTTATGCGCGGGCTATTGATGAGGTGCACAAGGCCATTCTGGAGGCATTCTGTATTGAAAAGATCCTTACGCCAGAAGAATGTGCTGCTAAAAATCTGGTACAGACATTCGATTTTGGAACCGGTGTGGAGACGTTCCGTATTGATAAAGATTATGCTGTTATTAAATTTACGGTTCCCGACAGATTAATTGGTTATTTTGTAAATCGTCTGGGGATACAGGATGAATTTCGCCTGAAAATCATTGGGCTCCAACGTTCAAAACAGATCACGAACGCTCTTGGAATCTCTATTACGGAGAAAGATATCTTAAACGGATTGGAGGTGGATGAAAAAATACAGCCCGGAGATGATCTTATATGTTACGGTCGCTATTCCGATTTTAGAAAATTCTGGAAAACAGTCTCTTAAAACAGGATTTGTACAATTGAGTATGCTTGATATTCGGGAAGATCCGGAGTGCTCAAAACATATTAGAAGATCTGGAGTGCTGGTAACATATTATTTATTTGGAATAACAACTGTTGTATTTCCTTTGAATAATAATAGTTGAGAAGAAGCATCTGTGTCATAATTAATTGCGTTGATCATGGGAATAGCCCCTTGAGCTGGCGTTTTTATAAAAGGGCGGAAAAAGATATTTGCCAGAGGATCGTACCAGCGGTGCTGGGTGATAATGCCTGTATTAACTATACCCGGATCCACTCCATAGACTGATATACCGTTCAACCTTTTTTTGAGTTCTAGGGTATATTGCAGCAACATCCGTTTGGAGTTACTGTAGTTTTTGAGGCTTATAAATTCCTTCTGCTGTTGTTCAATCCCTTTTTCCTGTTCTATAGCCTTTCCAATTTTTACGGTGCAGGAGAGGGTGTTGATTATTTTACTTCCCGATAAAGCCATATAAGGAACAAGTGTCTCTGTGAGCCGTTTTGCCGAGAGATAATTTACCTGTAGCGAGCTTTCATTACCATCGGGCGTTAGCAGAAACTGTGGTGCTATCATGCCTGCATTATTAATAAGGATATCGATTCTGCTATTTTTTAAGGCGAGATATTCCTGAATCTGTGCTGTAAAAGAATCTACCGAACGGAATGAACAAAGGTCTGCCGGAAAGAAAAACAATCTACCATCACTCTGTTTTCCGGTGGCATTCTCAATCTCTTTACGAGTTGCTTCTCCTTTCTGATAATTGCGGCAGGCAGCTAGTAGAATAGAGTTGTTTAGAAGAAGATATTTGCATATTTCTATTCCAATTCCGCCGGTTGCGCCGGTAATGACTATAATTTTCTCTGGTGTGCCCATTTTATGCGTAAAATACAGTGTATAAGAAACTATAACATATTAGTTATGTTAATAGCAATGCTATTGTTAATGTGTAACAATAGAGTTTTAAGTATTGTTTATTACCTAGTTATGATGCTTTTCATAAAACGTCATAACGGCGTATTGTTCTATCTTTATTTCATAAAATGGAGGGTCTTCTTTCTTACCCACATCTTAAAGGAGGTACTTAAAAGAGCATATATCGGTTTAAAAAAACGGTTTATCACCCCCGGGATAAACTCGGTTTTTGAGGAATTAAACAATTTATCAAGGGCTCTTTTTGCAAGTTTATCGGGACGATAGATAACTCCCAGTTTTATCCCTAATTTTTGCAGATTAGCCGGTAAGCTATATAAGTCTGTGGCCACTGCTCCCGGAGAAACTATCAAAACTTTTACTCCGTACCCTTTCATTTCATAATGGAAAGCCTTGCTAAAAGTTCGTATATATGATTTTGTTGCCGTATAGAGCGAAATACCGGGGAACGGAGTGTGTACGGATATGGAAGACATATTTAAAATATATCCCTTTCCTGCACTGCGCATCTGTTCTCCATAGAGCCTGCATAATTTGGTAACGGTTACCATATGCAGGTTGAGGATGGTTTCTATTCTGCTCATGTTGCAGTCGATCATATCTTTATAGAAAAAGATGCCGGCATTATTTACAAGAACCTCAATTGCAGGATAGAGGGCAAACAAGTCTTCGGCTGCGCCGGGAGCCGCCAGATCCTTATAAACTCCTACCGATTCCACACCTGTTGAGGCAGTAATTTCTGCCGCTATTTTCTTTATTTCTAACTCTTGATTGCTAATAATTATTATGTTATATCCTCTTTTAGCCAATTCTTTAGCGTAATGTACCCCAATGCCGGAACTTGCTCCGGTAATAAGTGCTACAGGGCCGTTAAAATGGCATGTTGCATCTTTGTTATGAGTTTTATCCTGTTTTCCAGCTTCCATTGGTTCTAAGTTTGTTCAGATTTTTTAGGTATTGATTCGGTTTATCTTATTCCTTTTCCAGAT
Organism: Bacteroidales bacterium; assembly: GCA_036639755.1. Taxonomy (GTDB): domain Bacteria; phylum Bacteroidota; class Bacteroidia; order Bacteroidales; family UBA932; genus Egerieousia. The sequence goes on along the minus strand of JAVWIB010000146.1, from coordinate 580 downwards.
TTTCGATCTCTTTGCGGAGCTTATGGGGTAATTCCTCCTGTAAATTGCAATGACATGCCATCTCTACGGTATACATGCGTCCGATACAATAGTTGGAATGTTTGCAATTGCATCTTTCGGCCCCCTCTTTCATCTTATTTACAAAAGCCGGATCATGCAATACGGCGCGTCCCATTTGCACAAATTCAAATCCGGCGTTAAGCACCTCGTCTATTTTTTGTCGGGAAACAAGGCCTCCTACATAAATAAGAGGTAGGTTGGGAATCGCTTTGCGCACCTGAAGAGCGTCGGGGAGGAAAAAGGCCTCCTCAAAAGGGACAGGGGGAATCATAAGGTTTCCAAACATTTTTACCCCCAGTTTCAGCCACCATGTGTTCATATAATGGGTGAGGGCTTTTATGGGCATTGCTCCTCGCATGACATACATGGGGGCTTTACTAACAAAGCCGCCGCTCAGCACAAGGGCATGTACGCCGCATTTTTGCAGCTCTTTTGCAATGATAATTCCCTCTTCCAACTCGTTACCTCCCTTAAAACCGTCCCGCATATTTGTTTTGGCCACAATAGCCATATCGGTTGA
>JAVWIB010000145.1:0-3436 GCA_036639755.1 Bacteroidales bacterium | reverse complement strand
AATTATCAGCTCATATAACATTATTTTTGAATTAAATTAAAACAGCTTCTTAATTCATTTGGATTTGTTGTCCAGCCTTTGAATTTTTTGTTGTATATTTTTTCGAAAACAATTGGAAATACCTCCTTAGCTAATGAATCATATATGGGGGAAGCCGTATTCTGATTTTTCATTTAATAACAAAAAGTAAAAATATTTGCTAAGCAATGAAGGCGCTCTTGAACCTTGTTGTCCAGCTTTGCGAAGACCAAATTTTTGAAAGAATATTTTTTTATTGCTTCAGAGGATTCAGAGGTGTTTTTTTGACTTTCTACAAACTCGATTAAATCTTTTTTTAATTTTGACTCATCTTTATTTAATTTGTAAATTGCTTCTGACATATCTTGTAAAGCGTAGTAATTATTTGCATTTATACCTGTTGAGTACATACTATCAATAACTGTAAGTCGAGTTAGAATAGTAATGTCATTATATGTTTCTTCTCTTCTTATTGCGAATAATTTTTCTATTACTTTTCTATCTTTTGAATACCAAGTATTGTTGCTATTGCATTGATTTTCTATTAATTGAATAGTCTTAATAATTTCATTTGTTACTTCTTCTGATTGTTCCATGATATTGATTATTTAATTAAGTGTTAATTATTCATAGCTTTCTTATTTTAGTTTCTACTTTATCTTTTTATAGCGGTTCTACCGTAAACTCAAATTCAACTCCTCGGCTGCATTTTACTTTGTATTGCTCGTATGGTTCGGCTCCCCATGAATCACCGCCGGCAACGCCACGCATCATTTTGTCTATGCAAACCTCGGTAAAGTTACGGGGGACAATATTGCTGATATGGGTCTGTTTGGGCTTTATGTTGCGGACGGTTTCAATGGCGTGGGGTTCATTGGGGCGTTTGTTCTCCCACTGGTATGGGGCAGCGGAGTCTTCGCTATCAAAATCTTCAACAGAGTTTTGCAGGGCGTTGAATTCAAATGACGGAGCACTTATCAACACTCCTTTTCCTTTGCTGTTGGTGATGGCAAGCCAGCGGGTATCTGTGCGGTGGCCGTTCTCCTGTGGTCTTACATATGGGTGGTACATGGCGGAGGCGGTGGTTTTGTAAATACCAAGAGGGCTGCCATAGTTGCGGTCGCAATAGTTTTCATTGGGCCCCCTGCCAAAATATTCGATGAAGTTATATTGGGCGGGCATTCTCCACCGCATACCAAAACGGGGCATCTCTGAGAAGCAGGTGGGAGAGAGACCGGCATGTACGGTTAGTTTGCCGGTTGGAGCAAGGGTGTAAGTGATGATGTTGGAGGCGTTTACATTAGGCAGTCCGTAGGTGAGTTCCAAAATTACATCTTCTCCCTTTTGTGCTATTTTATGGGAGATGATTTTAAGTTCTTTGCCGGCTTGTTTCCATGCTTGTAATTTGGAGGGCATTTTGTTGCCGTAATCGTTATCTGTAGGGCCGCGCCAGTAGTTGGGACGGATGCCGAATTGTTCATTTATATACTCTTCTCCCTTTACTTTATAGGAAATTACCCCTCCGCTCCGAGTATTAACAGCAAATGTAACGGCGTTGTTAGAAACGGTGATTATATTGTTTGCTTGTGCAATCTGGAGTTTGCCTGAACGGTGGTTTGCGGTGCGGCTGTTTTTGGTATTCTCCCCCACACGGGTTATATTTTGAGTAATCTTCTTCCCCGATATAGTATTGATTTTATACTGATTTTGTGCAACAATCTGTCCGTTTACCGGTACACTTAGATTGATGAAATATTCATAATCGGGTGCAAAATGAATGGTATTTAACGGGATGGTAATGAGTGAGGTATCGTCTGCCGGTACATGCACTGCAAGAAAACGGGCCGTACTTTTGGGAAGTGGCTTGCGGCCGTACGTTTTTGGGAAGGCTTTAATTTCATATAAGATAGAATCAACAGCTGTAAAATAATGCCTGTTAATGACACTAAGGTGGAGTGCATGGTCTGTGAGGAGATTCATATTTATTCCGCTTTGGGCATCCCCGGCCGGCTCAATCTGTACATTCTGGTAGACATGCCGTATTTCGTTCATGGCGGGGTGTGGTTTTCGATTGGGGCCCACAATTCCATTGCATAAGAAATTGCCATCGCTTGGGGTATCTTTGCCAAAATCGCCGCCGTAGGCCCAGAATTTTTTTCCATCTTTATGGGAGATAAGGAGCCCCTGATCTATCCAGTCCCAGATAAATCCCCCTTGCAGATTGGGAGCACTGTAGATAATATCCCATAAATCTTTAAAGTTTCCGGTACTGTTTCCCATGGCGTGGGCGTATTCGCTCATGATGTAAGGGCGGTCTGTGGCTGTACGGCTCCATTGGGCAAGATCTGCAGCTGACGGATATTGAGGTACAAACAGATCTGTATTCCATTCAAGCAGAGCCCGCTCGTATTGTACGGGACGGGTGGTATCGGCAGCTTTTAGGTATTTGTAGGTTTCGTAAAAATTGTATCCGTTTCCGGCCTCGTTGCCCAGTGACCAAAAAATTATAGAGGGGTGGTTTTTATTCCGTTTATACATATTTATTGTCCGTTCCATATGGGCGTTAAAGAAAGCGGGGTTGTTTCCAAGCGTACCTCCTTTGCGCAGATTATATCCCATACCGTGCGATTCTATATTGGCCTCGTCGCAAACATACATGCCATAGGTGTCGCATAGGTCATAGAAGAAATCGGGTTGAGGATAGTGGCAGCAGCGGATGGCGTTTATGTTATTTTGTTTCATTAACCGTATATCGTGCTCAATATCAGCTTTGCTTATTACATGTCCGGTATATTGGTTATGCTCGTGCATGTTCACCCCTTTTATTTTAATAGCTTTCCCGTTTACCAGAAGCCGGTTTCCCATAATCTCTATTTTACGGAACCCAAACTTAAAGGAATAGGCTTCGCTCTCTTTCCCCCCCTGTGTAACTTTTATTGTGGCGTCATATAGGAGCGGTTTCTCGGCCGACCATAACTGCACCGCTTTATGGACGGGGCAGATTATCCGGATACTTTTTGCGGTTGATGGTTGCAATTCCACCTCCTGCGTTACGGCAGCAATCTCGCCACCAGCAAGAGAAAACTCTAGTTTTAGATGCTGTACCGTTTTATGATTATTTATCAACTCTACGTTTAAGGCCACTTCGGCATGCTTGGAGGTTAGCCCGTCCCGGCTTATTTGATGCAACACGGCATTTGCCGTAAAATCGTGCAGATGTGTCTGCGGTTGTCTAAAAAGATACACATCTCGTTCAATTCCGCTAATGCGCCAGAAATCCTGACATTCCAGATAACTTCCCGTACTCCAGCGATAGATTTTAAGAGCAATCAAATTCTTGCCCGGTTTTACAAAATTGGTGAGATCGTATTCGGCCGGGTTCTTAGAATCCTCGTTATAACCTATTTCCGTGCCGTTT
>JAVWIB010000144.1:0-3586 GCA_036639755.1 Bacteroidales bacterium | reverse complement strand
ACTGACACTATAAGTTCCGGGCAATATGCCCTACAGTGGACGGTTACGATATTTCACATCTTCTATATTTAAACTGTTAGAAAAATTTGATGTAAACTTTCCTTGTATTGCACGTTCAATCCCAGCTACTATGTTTTTTTGTCCTTAATACCGGCAATAACGCCATGAACTATCAAGGAGTCATCAATAATAATCAAAGGAAAAGCATAATTCTGAGACAGCTTATTAAACAACTCATTCTCTTTTAAGCTGGTATTAATTGGAAGTACCTGCAAGTCTGAATTAGAATAGTAATCATTCCATTTGCGTACAATAATCTCACAAGCTCTACACCCATCTTTTGTAAGTAGTAATGCAGTTTTTTTATTTGCAGTACGAGTACAATCGGCATACATCTTAACGTCTGTTACAGAATATATTTCACTATTTTTCTCACATGAAAAAACAGCTAATGTAAATATTAAGTAATATAGCCTCATAGTTTATTTGATTACTTCTGCCACAACTTTTTTAACACCCATTGCATTGTCTAAAAGCATAATTTTGTTCAAAGATAATGAACTATTCTTATAGTCCAATAGTTGGACTGTAAAGCAGTTTGTTTTTTACTAAATTAAAGATTAAATTCGCAAAAAATATAAAAACAGCATTTTATGTCTAATATTCAAAAACTCAATAAAATAGCATCTCAGGTGAGACGAGATATCATAAGAATGGTTACGGTAGCGCAAAGTGGCCATCCGGGGGGTAGCTTAAGTAGTACCGATATTATGACGGCACTATTTTTTAGCGAACTCAAACACGATCCTAAAAACTGGAACAGGGATGGTAAAGGAAATGATATGTTTTTCCTTTCGGCAGGTCATATGTCTCCCGTTTTTTATAGTGTATTGGCCCGCAGCGGCTATTTTCCGGTTAAGGAACTCGCTACATTCAGAGTGTTCGGAAGCCGTTTACAGGGGCATCCATGTGTGGAGAAAGGGCTTCCGGGTGTTTACGAGGCTTCGGGTTCTTTGGGACAGGGTCTTTCTGTGGCAGCCGGAGCAGCTATCGGGAAGAAATTAAATAATGATCCTAATTACGTGTTTGTTCTTATGGGCGACGGTGAGAGTGAGGAGGGACAGGTTTGGGAAGCGGCCATGTTTGCGGCACATAGCAAAATAAATAATCTGATTGCAATTACGGACTGGAACGGCCAACAGATTGACGGCACAACAGATTCCGTTATGGGTATTGGCGATCTTCAGGCAAAATGGAAAGCGTTTGGATGGAACGTAATTGTGGCAGACGGCCATAATATGGAAGCAATTCTTGATTCGTTCAAACAGGCTAAACAAATGGAAAGTAAAGAACAAAAGCCCGTTATGATTTTAATGAAAACCGATATGGGCAAAGGGGTAGATTTTATGGAGGGTACCTGCGAATGGCACGGAAAAGCTCCAAAACCCGAAGTTGCCGAGAAAGCCCTCGCCCAACTAGAAGAGACTCTCGGCGATTTTTAACCGCCGTTTGAAGGATCTTTTAACATCACAATTAGTTCTTTGAAGAGTTGAACAACCCACGCACAACTATGTTATTATATAAATTTAATATATAATAATGTATGAAAATCATTAAATTAGCACTCTTTGCAATTGTAAGCGCAGCCGTAGTTTCCTGTAATTGGGGACCCGGTGCACTCGATGAGACTCAGGATCAGATTCTCACCGCAGCTTACAAATCTGAAACGGCAAATTTTTCTAAGTTTCAGACGTATGCAATTACAGATTCGCTTTCTGTTGTGTACAATGGTAAGAAGTTTAGGCTTCAGAATGATACAACAGATTTAATCATTGCGCAGGTTGTTCAGAATATGAACAATAACGGGTACAAGCAGGTAGCAGCTTCTGCTAATCCGAACCTTGTTGTAGATGTAAGTTATATTCAATCTACAAATACAACAATCTATCCGGGTTATTGGAATGACTGGGGCTGGTGGTGGAACTATTACTATTATCCTTGGGATTCCTGGTATCCGTATTATCCTTATCACATGCCGGTATATACCTCTTCGTATACAACAGGTAGTGTTATCATTGAGATTGCAGATATGGTAAATGTAGCAACGGAATCGAGCGTTCCTATTGTATGGCACGGTTTAATCCGGAGTATTCTTACAAAGAATAATTACACACAGGCAAAACTGTTGTCATCTATCAACGAAGTATTTACAATACTGCCTCCTAAATAATTTAACACACAGAGTATATGAAGAAAATAATTTTAATTCTGGCAATAGGCTTAAGTTGTGTTAGCATAGTGAGAGCACAATCTTACGGCAATGATATGAAACAGGTATATTCTATTAACTACCAGATGAGTATTCCTCTGGGGGGTTCAAAGGATTTTGTTTCTAAGGCAAGTTTTGAGGGGATAAATATTAACTGGGCATATTTCCTGACAAAGAAATTGGCTGTAGGACTAGATCTTACATACAATAATTATCACGAAAAAATTGGTCAGCAGATTTATCGTCCGAATGATTTTACCGCTGTTAATGCGGCGCAGTACAGATACACTCAGGTGTTTCCAATTAAAGCGCAGGTAAAATACTTTTTTACTCCCGACAGGTTTATTAAGGCTTATGCCGGACTTGGTATAGGAGCATTAAGTGCCGGTGAACATATTATTATTCAGGATATTGATGCCTGGAATAACGATTGGGGATTCCTTTTGTCACCGGAAATTGGAGTGCTAATTCCGTTTGGCCGCGATGCCATCTGGGGAGCAAACGTAACGGCAGGTTACAACTGGAGCAGCAACAGTAGCACTTTTGGAAATATTGACATAAACAACAGACAGGCTTTCTACTTTAATGTAGGTCTGTATATCTCTCTTTTTTAACAGAGAAATACAAAGCCGTAGATAAAACGTAAAATATCTTAAATAACTATAATGGAAAGACAACAATTTATAAACACCGGCAACAAAGACACCAGAAGTGGCTTTGGAGCCGGTTTGTCTATAGCAGGCAATAATAACGCAAACGTGGTTGCACTTTGCGCAGACCTTACAGGTTCTTTAAAAATGGACGCTTTTGCAAAAGAGCATCCCGATAGATTCTTTCAGGCAGGCATTGCCGAGGCAAATATGACCGGTGTTGGAGCCGGCCTTGCACTTGCCGGCAAAATTCCTTTTGTAGGTTCTTTTGCAGCATTTGCAACAGGACGGGTTTACGATCAGATCCGTCAAAGCATTGCCTACTCCAATACAAATGTTAAAATAGCCGGATCACATGCCGGTATTACATTGGGAGAAGACGGAGCAACTCATCAGATTCTTGAGGATATAGGACTTATGAGAATGCTGCCTAATATGGTGGTGATTAATCCTTGTGATTACAACCAGACAAAAGCAGCAACCATTGCCGCAGCAGAACATGTAGGGCCCGTTTATTTACGATTCGGCCGTCCGAGCGTCCCTAATTTTACTCCCGATAATCAGAAATTTGAGATAGGCAAAGCTCTTAAATTAATAGAGGGGAACGATGTTACCATCTTTGCAACCGGGCACCTGGTGTGGGAAGCAATACAGGCAGCACAAACTC
>JAVWIB010000143.1:0-3667 GCA_036639755.1 Bacteroidales bacterium | reverse complement strand
TAGCCTGTCTGGTCTCCCGATACTACTCGTATTCCAACCCCGTAATCAATATGGGTTCCGGTGGCATTCACCTCTGCATCCCGCAGTGACAGTTCGTTTGCAATGGTGTGCTCAAAGTAAAGATCTGCATAATCTCCGCCGTTAGAAAGGGCTATTGAGAGTAATTTATTTAGTTCGTCAGGCGTTATGCCAAAGAACTTGAGGTATTTATTGTACATGAATTGTCTCTTTGTTTATAATTGGTTTCCTGATAAATAAAAGGGCGTCTATTTTTTCTCCCGTATTTGTACTTTTATAGATGTATTTAATTTGTCCACTCTTCTTTTGAGTATATTCACCTTTTTTTACCCATTCATTCTCGTTTTCTCTACTTGTTGTAAGGTTGCTCCCTGCATTCCACATATAGATTTCGTATGTTCCTTCATTCAAGTGTTTACTCCTAAATTTAACGGTTGCTGTATTGCAGCGGGAAACAAGATAAGAGTTTCCAAAATAAATGGTCTCGGTATCCTTTCTTATCTTAGTTTTATCTCCCCGTTTGGGATTATCTATGATCATTCTGTTTGTTTTGCCTAATCCAAGATAATCTCCTATTGCATATAAATTGTTTATGGCACTCTCCTGTAAATTTGCTACCGTAACCCATTTTCCATCGGGATTTTGATTGTAGTAGGTATAAGGCGTTTCAAATGTTGCCGCAAGGGTCTTTTCTTGAAAACGATCCCAGAACCATCCTTCCAGATAGCGGGAGTTAACTTTAGAGAAGCTTAAATCCCCCTTGCCAAAGTAAGTGTTTGCGTGTATGGTAAGGTTTGCCAGCAGCATGAGTTCTTTATAATAATTTCCCGACGTAGATTCCGCATTATGAATCCAATAAGTTATGTTAGGGCTAATCTGGGAGTGCATATTCATAAACAAATCTACCGGTTTTCCCTCTGAGGTGAGTTGCTGCAAAAAGGTTCTTATGTTTTTTACCTCCTGTGAGGTAACATTCGTGCTGTCCGCCCAGTTTACCTCCAGATTAATGCCGTTTGCGTTGGAGCGCGACATTCCAAGATGAACACCATCGGGATTTGCAAACGGAAGGATATAAAAAACGGCATTGTTGCGCAAATCGTTGGCGTATTGTATATTGCTGGTAAGTAGATCAATCATTTTATCCAGATGCCAGCTCGCCGGGCTCTCACTGGGATGTACCCGGCCGTGAATGTAAACTATTTTTTTTTGCCGGTTTCCTTTCCCATCTCCTTTATTGGTAATTCTTAATAACGGCATCTCCCGGCCGTATTCACTTTTGCCAATGTTCATAATCTCAACACATTCTGCTGTTGCCCATTGTGCTATTTTCCGGTTTAGGTAGCTCTCTGTATAGGGGATAAAATAGGAAATATATACACTATCTTGTTCATATCTTTTTGTAATAGACTTATTTTCCACAGGAACTTCCTCTGCATTAAAACGGATAAAATTTACGCCGTCATAACTGTAGAACGGCCGTTTTGAATCATTATACTCTATATCCAGTATAATTTCCTTATTTTTTACCCCCGTCATTAAAAAGTAGAACCAGCGGCGGCTTGGCTGCAAATTAGGGCTCGCAGGATTGAATGGGTCCGGGCGGGTGCTGATATGAAATCTGAGTTGCTCAATAGAATCGGTAATACCGATTGAAAATTGTGTTGTATCGGTAGTTTGTTTTGCAATTTTATCGGGATTTTGCTCTGCAATCTTTTTTGCATGAACCTGTTTTACCTCTCCAATGGATCCGTTCTCAAAGTTGGCAAAAAACTGTACTTGCGCAAATGCCGCTTCCGAAAAGAGGAAAGATGCAAGTAAAAATAAAATGGATGTGAGAGTTGTCTTCATACTATAATTATTGGGGTCTATTCTTGCTCTCTTGTTCCTTTTTAAGTGTTGCTGCATAAGCAAACAATGCAAAATCTCCAATACACGGGTCTTGGGGAAAAACGGTTTTTAAGAAATTAGTAATTTCTGTTGCCGTTATAAAATCAGCCCCTTTGCGTGTTGTAATTCCTAATGTTAAGGCACTTCGGTGTACATGTACATCCAGCGGAATCATCAGGGAAGCGGGGGAGATGGTTTTCCAGAGTCCCAGATCTACAATGCCATCATTCCTGACCATCCATCGGCGAAACATATGTATTTTTTTATTGGGCATTTTGGAATTGCTCTTTTGTGAAAAAATTTTCACACGAATCTGGTCTGCCGTGAGGGGCTCCAGAGTTGTATGGTCTGTGAAATACTCTCTTAAGTTGTTACATATCCTAGCAAATTCTCTCCACTTTACCGTCCTATGCAGGCTGGTATCATCATCTCGGTAATTCCCGGCCATTACATATTTGAATGGTTGCCATTTCATTTCGTCCATGGCCCGTTGAGTATCTCTTAAAATCATATCCCGTCTGCCCCATGCAAGATGAGCCGCTATAATTCCTGCAATTTCCACATCCTGCAAAGCAACATTCTTACAGCAACAGTGCTCTTGGGTGAAAATTCCATTTTCCCCTTTGTACAACTTTGCAAAATGCTTTGGAAAGATAATGGGATCACCTGTAAAAAATTGCTCCTGATTGTATTCATGAGCAAGATGTTTAATGGTATGAGTGATTTGGGCTGTTTTCATTTTTTTCTATGCAACAAACAAAGATAAAAAAAATAAGCCGGCAAAACAAAAGTCGGCTTAGTCTGTTCAGAAAAAAATAGAAATAGTCTCTGAACTCCGTAACTAGATGCATCAATATTTTTTTGCTTCGTTGATGATATTGAGTTATATCTATTATAAAAACAAAAGAACAACCAAAATATTGCTTTTTGATTGTCCTTTTTCTGTTGTTGTACCTAAGTACCTATTTCTTTTTGTAACGGCTGTAGAATTTATCAACGCGACCTGCGGTGTCTACAAGTTTCATCTTACCTGTATAGAAAGGGTGGGATGTAGATGAAATCTCCACTTTAACTACCGGATAAGTAACTCCGTCTACTTCAATTGTCTCTTTGCTGTTTACACATGAACGTGTAATAAAAATGTGCTCGTTTGACATATCCTTGAAAGCAACTAAACGGTAACTTTCGGGATGTATTCCTTTTTTCATTTTGCTTAATTTTAATTTTAATCTGGGCTGCAAATGTAAGGATTAATTTTTTTATCTCAAAATAAATTAGAGCAATTCTCAAAATAAATTAGAGACATGCTGAATTAATTTCTGCTGCTGGTTTTTGCAAGTAGCCTAAGTATCTCTAAATAAAGCCATACCAACGTTACTACAAGACCAAAAGCACCATACCATTCCATGTATTTTGGAGCCCCTGCCGCAGATGCTTTTTCTATAAACGCATAATCCATTAGCAAACTGAAAGCGGCAACTGCTACAATTACTACACTGATTCCTATACTTAACGGGCTGCTATCGTGCAAAATACTTACGTTTACGCCAAACAGGCCCAGCAAAAAGCTACCTAAATAAAAGACCATAATGGTAATTAAAGCAATGGTCATTACCTTCATAAAGGTGCCGTTTACTTTAATGATGCCTGTTCTGTAAATAGTAAACATAACTACTGCTGTAAGCATGGTGAGTATTACCGCATTAATAACAATATTAGGTGCTGTTGCTGCAAATGAATTATTAAACAGGGCAGAAATACC
>JAVWIB010000142.1:0-3688 GCA_036639755.1 Bacteroidales bacterium | reverse complement strand
AACATGTGCAAGCTCCGTAACATTTGTACCTGAATTTACAATAGATCCTGCCACATTCAGTTATAACATGGTGATAACCATTAACTATGCAACACTAAGTATCGGTAAAAACACCCTTATCCTAAATCTTGCATCACCACTACCTGTTGCCAAGTATTTTAGTAAGACTACGGTTACCCTTACCAAGTAATTTATACAAAATTACCCCCTGCCATACAGTTTTTATAGCAGGGGGTATTTTATATTTAAGGCACTGTAACTTATTTATTTCTGCGGAGCCTGTTGAGCTTGCTGCGGTATTAACGGTTTTTTATCTGCCGGAATACCCAGTTCTTTTCTTGCAAGAGGAAGAACATCCACACTTGCGTCACTATGGTAAATGAGGGCATTGCCTGAAAGATCAAAAATATAAATAAAGCCACTTTCTTTTCCTATCTTAGTAAGAGCATCTCCTGCTTTCTTAATAATTGGAGCATAGAGAGTCTGCTGTTGATTTTGATAATCTGCCTGAGCATTCTCTTGGAACAAACGGAGTCTTTGTTGCATATCTTCCAACTCTTTTGTTTTTGACTCCAGTATGGCAGCAGTCCATGTAGCACTCTTCTGGTTATAAGCTTGGTATTTGGTGTTAAACTCATTCTGCATTCCTTTAAGAGTTTCATCTAACTCAATTGCATACTTCTCCAATTTAACATTGGCAGAATCTCTCTCAGGCATAAGGGCTACAAGTTCCTGAAAGTTAATATGCCCGAATTTATTAGTCTGAGCAAACGATTGTGTTGAAATAAGCACGAATGCTAGTGCAAAAATCTTTGTAATGTTCTTCATATTTTTTTTATTAATTAATTTATTCATTCTTATTTATACTAATATCCCATTATTTTTAATACGGTTGTGCTTAAATTATCATTTGCATTGGAGTAAGCAACCCCCTGCAATGCAGCAAGATCAAAAATGAGCATATAATTTCCATCTTTGGCAACTTTATCAATTGCCTGTTGAACTTTGGATTTAAGAGGAGTCAAGAACTCTTCCGACTTTTTCTGCATAACGCCGTCTTGTCCGAAATAACTTTTCTGCAACTCTTTTACGCTTCTCTCTCGTGTTATAATCTCATTCTCCCGCTGGTCTTTCTGACTCTGGTTAAGTGTAGATTTGGCAGATTGATAGCTCTGATACAACATCTCTATTTGTTTGAGTTCCGAATCTACTTTCTCTTTATACTGTTTACTTAAAACCTCCAGTTTCTCTTGAGCAATTTTATATTCGGGTATCTGCGATAAAATAGTCTCCGTATTAATATAGCCCACTCTTGTTCCGCCGTTCAAATTCTGGGCATCAAGTTGCATAGTCCCAATGAACAAAACAACTGCTACTAATAAAATCTTCTTCATAACTACTAATTTTAATTAATATCTTTTTCTAAAATAGTTAATTATACAAATATAATGCTAAAAATCTTGACTGTTAGAATTGTTGTCCTATTAAGAAGTGGAACTGACTGCCACCCCTCTTTAATCCTTCATTCGGCACAGGGTCAAATCCATAGCCCCAGTCAATACCAAGCATGCCCACAACCGGAAGCATCACCCTCAGACCTACACCGGCCGACCTTTTAATAGAGAACGGGTTAAAGTCTTTAATATCCTGCCAGCAATTTCCCCCCTCTAAGAAAACAAGAGCGTAAATTGTTGATTGCGGCTGCAAAACAACCGGATATCTTAGTTCAAGAGTAAACTTATCGTATACATTACCGGCATATGCACCATCTCGAATAGGAGTGAGTGATGTATTTGGATAACCTCTCAAACCAATAATCTCGGAGCCGTATGTATTATAACCGCTCATACCGTCTCCACCCAACTGGAAGCCCTCAAAAGGAGAATAGCCCAGTTTACGGTTATAATAGCCTAGGTAACCAAAGTTAGCAGATGTTTTAAGAACCAGATCACCTATTAATTTTGTATACAAAGCCCCCTTAAACGTCCATTTATGATATTCAATCCAGTTATACCTCTCCTGATCCGACATTTTGCTGTAATCCGTATTTTTAGAGCGGAATAACGAGTATGGAGGAGTCAATTGCAGACTTAACAACAAATCGGATCCTTGTCTTGGATAAATAGGCTGATCGGTTGAATTTCTGTTTAATGATATTTTATAACTTGCGTTGTGAGATTTTCCCGTATTAAACAAAAAGTTGTAATTCCAGTTCTGAAGTTTATAGGTCTGCCAGCTAAGCTCGTGATAAAGGACAAAATAGTTATCCGGCCATTTTAGCCTGTTACCCAAACCTACGGCTACTCCAAATACCTCCATGTATTGGTCTGAATTCTGATAATAGTAGTAGGAGTTGGTCTCTCTGGTAAAATAGGTAGATATACTTAAAGAGGTTGGCTTTTTCCCAAACAGCCAAGGCTCTACAAAGCTCGCCGATAACGCAGTATAATAAGTACCGTTTGTCTGGAATCTTATAGAGAATGTTTGTCCGTCACCAAGAGGTACCGGTCTCCATGCATGCTTTTTAAATAAACGTTTAATGGAGAAGTTATTAAAGCTCACACCCACGGTTCCTACAAAAGTATTACCTCCCCATCCGCCGGAAAGTTCGAGCTGACTGTTTGGTTTCTCTTCCAGATTATAGGCAATATCCACCGTATTGTTATTTGCATTCGGCATTACACTTACACCCGATTCCGAATTAAATTTCTCGGGATTAAAGTGTCCGATAGAGGAGAGCTCTCTGGCTGATCGCTCAAAATTGCTCTGGCTGTAAAGATAACCCGGACGTGTAAACACGGCTCTTCTTGCAATTTTCTCATTGGTAATGGTATTCCCGTTAATAATCACATTGTTGAAAGTAGCCTGTTTCCCCTCCGACATCCTTATCTCAACATCTACCGAGTCTCCATCAATATTCAATTCAACCGGCATAACGTTAAAGAAGAGATAACCGTTATCGGTGTACATACGTCTTACATCGGGATTTTGTTGTTTAGGGTCTCCGTGAAGACGCTTATCCATTGTTACAACATCATAAATATCCCCCTCCTTAAGCATTAAAACCGTGTTGAGCTGTTCAACCGAATAAATTGAGTTTCCGGTCCACGTAATATCCCGAAAGAAATATTGTTTCCCCTGATCTATTTTAAAGCTAATTCCAATCCTATCATCCGAAATGTAATAAATTGAATCTTTCTCAATACGGGCATCTCTGTAACCAATTTCATTAAAAACCTGAATCATAGATGTTTTGTCCGTCTCATACTCTTTCTCATTAAACTTCTTTGATTTAAAGAAATTAAAAAGACGCATATCTTTTGTTTTTTTCATGGAACTGAGCAACTTAGCGGTTTTTACCCCTTTCACCCCATCAAAAGTAATCTCTCTAATTTTAACTTTAGGCCCTCTGTTAATATCGAATTTAACTTTTACCGCACTTTTAATAATGGTATCGTTTTCCTGCAAAACATTTACCTCCGTCTTAAGAAACCCTTTCTCTTTATAGTATTTCTTAATAATATCACTGGAGGACTTTATGATATAATCAGATAATTCACCGCCTCTTTTTAGTTTAAGTCGCTCTTGTAAGTCTGTTTTTTCAGAGTTTTTAATTCCGGAAAAATCCCACCGTGATACTCTCGGGCGCTCTTGTAAATACAAAGCAAGATAACATGTATCTTTATTG
>JAVWIB010000141.1:0-3797 GCA_036639755.1 Bacteroidales bacterium | reverse complement strand
TGCGCAACATAACCTCCCTCACAGAAGCCGGTGCTATCATTATCCCCGCCTCCCCCTCTTTCTACAGCCTCCCCCAAACCCTGAACGATTTAATTAACTCATTTGTAGAACGCATTCTGGATATTGCCGGAGTTGCCCCGCTAACTGATCAATACAAATGGTAAAAAATTAACGATAAACTATACTATGAAATTCACAAAAGCTGCATTGGACTATGTGAGAAGTTTTTACGATTATGAAGCCATCCAATTTTATTCCACTCACCCAAGATCCATCCTCGCATATCCCAGCTCCTCTATCTGCTTCAAACTGGAGATGAGGGTGGTTTTTCCGTTGGCCAGAATGTAGATAGCATCGCTACTATCTATAATATCTCTATAATAATGATCGGAGAGAAGGATTCCTTTTGTACGTTTTTGATTGGCTATAATTTGTTTGAAAACCTCTATATGCACCGGCATAATCTGGGAAAAAGGTTCATCCAGAATGGCAAATCCGGTTGGAGCGCAAAGGATGCAATATACCTCAATCACCCTCCTTTCTCCTCCCGATAATTCAGCAAGGACACTCTCTTTTAATTGCTCAAAATGAGGAAAATAGTCTAAAAAACAGGCATAATCTATTTTAAACAATTGAAATACTTTAGATACGGAGAGGCTGCCGGGAATAAAACTGAACTGCGGCAGATACATCATATCATGCGGGTTCCGGTAACAGCCCAAAATAGGAATACCATTCATTCTAAGAGACTTATCCTCAGGCATAAGTTCTCCAAAAATAATCTGCATAAGAGAAGATTTTCCGGAACCGTTACGCCCGAGTAATCCTGTCACTCTCCCTGTTTCCAGTTTAAGCCAGATATCCTGCAATATCTGTCTGTTTCCAAAACTGAGCCTTACACTATCTATTTCAAGCACATTGTTCATAATAGCATTAAAAAGAAGATAAATACAATCAGTACGCCCATATCATAAGGAGTACAAACAGAATAAAATCGGCACTAATCAATACTGTCCAAAGTCTGTACTTGGTAATCCCCAGATTCTTATAAAAATACCAAGTCTTAGCATTTAGGGTATTAACAAACCAAATCGTTACAGCATATACTATTATCTTAAGCCAAAAAGCAGGGGTAATCATACTGCCTCCGTAAGTCATCACGCCACAAACACCGGCCAATGTAACCAACAATCCGGGTACAAAATTATTCCTGTAAAATAATAGATATAGATACATGATATTCTATACTAATACTCCACCACCGCCACAACTCCGTCCATGGTACTTACGAGAACTTTATTGCCGCCAAGTGGCTGAATATAATTTATAAGGGCAAACGACAGCTTATGTTTCCAGGCAATGGAACCGTCGGAGACATTCAAAGCATAAATAGTTCCTTTGTCGGTTGGGACAAACACAAGGCCGGCCCCATCCTTTCCCCCTTGGGCAACAGATGTGATAGGGGTAGGTGCTATTTCATAACCAAAGCCGCAATTGGTACTCCACACCAAGCCGGAAAGAGAAACAGATGCACCGGGAACAGCCACGGCAGTAACAGAAGCAGAAGCGGTAACGGTAGCAATAGCAGAAGTGGCAGTGGAAGCGGTAGCGGCAGCAGAAGTGGCAGTGGAAGCAGTAGCGGCAGCAGAAGTGGCAGTGGTAGCGGTAGCAATAGCAATAGCAATAGCAGAAGCAGAAGCAGAAGCAGAAGCGGCAGTGGCAGCAGAAGCGGCAGCGGTAGCGGTAGCAGAAGTGGCAGTGGAAGTGGCAGTGGAAGTGGAAGCGGTAGCGGCAGCAGCAGCAGAAGTGGTGACAGAAGCGGCAGCGGTAGCGGCAGCAGAAGCGGCAGCGGTAGCGGCAGCAGAAGTGGCAGTGGAAGCGGTAGCAGAAGCAGATACCAATGGAGCAATAGCACCCTGATCCTCAATAGCCGCAGTAGAAAATGCCATGACAATATCCTTCATGGTTTTAATATAATATTGTTTTTTATCGGGAGACAAACCAATCGACTCGCGACCGCCGCTTCTGCGCCAAAGTTGCTCACCGGTTTTTGCATCAAGGGCATAATTCATCCTTTCCGGGGTGGTAAAGAAAATTTTGCCATCTGCTTTTACGGGCCATACGGCTGCAGGAGAAAGCATCCGGCTCCCTTTATTGCTCCATTTCCATTGTAATTTTCCCGATGACGGATTTAATGAATACAATGTATTTGCCCAGTCTCCAATCACAACCTGCTCTTTATCTACAAACGGTTTCGCCTCCACAAAACCTTTTATACCATCATAAACCCAGGCAACTTTGCCGGTTTTAAGATTTAAAGCTCTAAAAATTCCGTCGGAAGCCCCAATATAAACCTTGCCGTTAAAAATTGCAGGTGATCCAAGAACCGATTTCTCACATTTGACCTCCCACAGCAATATTCCGTCTTTAAGATTAAGGGCATAAATAAAACCATCCGTACAGCCAATCACCACGGTAGAACCCTCCACAGCCGGAGTTGAGAAAATCTTTCCGCCGGCTTTGTAACTCCATAACTGTTTTCCATCGGCAGCATCCAGAGCATACACAATTCCGGCCGTATTCGCATAAACCACATACTTATCCGCCATCACAGCTCCTGCTCCAATATCTGATTTATCTTCTATTTTCCAAACCTCCCGCACCCCCGGATACTCATTATTCATAGAAAAATCGGGATGCGGATACTCTGCCGCACTATCAAACGGAAGCCCTCTGCTCATCCTTAACGTATGCCACGGAACAGACGTATATCCTTCCCCAATCATTTTACCCTCTTTCTCTTTTACCGCAACCCTCTCGCTAAAAGTAACGGTAGCTCCGTCTACGGTTACAATATTATAGCCCGGTCCCCCCTTACCTGTTGCCAATGAAGAGCGTCCGATTACAGCCGGAATCCCCTCATAAACCATAGCACGGTTCTGGTGCCAGTGTCCGTTCATAATAAGCTGGGTATTCATTTTCTTTAACACATCCAGCACCTGGCTATAATTAAGTACCGATGTATCCATGGGATAATGGTTAATAAAAACAACAGGCTGCGCAGGGTTCATTGCTTTTGAAACAGAATCCAGCCACACCATCGTCTCTCTGGGAACCAGTGCCGGGGCCATCCTCATATTGGGACCGCTATTGGTACCAATAAATTTAATCCCCCCTCTTTCAAACTCAAACCCCTCATAACCAAATGCCTTTACAAAAGTATTGCAGCCGCTCTCAGACCATTTTGCATCATGATTTCCCGCCACAACATAATATGGTTTATCCAGTTTATCAAACACCGATTTAGCCAGTGCAATCTCCTGATCACTACCAAACTCGGTAATATCTCCGGCAAAAACCGCAAATTCAATCTCCTTATTCTTATTAATATCCTCCATGCACAAGATAGCATCCTCTACACTTTTAGCCCCCTGGGCAATATGGATATCCGATAAAAACGCAAAAGAAAATTTATGACCTTCCTTTGTTGTCTGCGCCATAACAGATGATGCAAACAATAAACACAAACTAAGAAGAGTCTGCTTCGCAACAAGTTGTATGAATCTCATTATCAATTAATTATATATTATAATTCCCGGTACAAAAAAAATACCAATAAGCAAATCACTGATTACCAACATAGTACGACTTACTGCGAAAGAGCTCTATATCACCTCCATCTCATCGGTCTGCATCCACCCCTGTCTGCCGTCGCTTAGTTCAATCCTGCTCCAGGTACCCACCTGCTCCAGAATCTCAATTTTTGCCCCTTCATGCAAAATAAACAAGTTGTTTCC
>JAVWIB010000140.1:0-3816 GCA_036639755.1 Bacteroidales bacterium | reverse complement strand
TACCATCCGATGTTTTGCCGATATGGTGCGGATAGAGGCGGTGCATATCCACATAAGTGTATATACCAATTGCTATGGTGGACTACTTTTAGATTGGTATATACACCCCTTTTAAGAATAAATCCACTTTATCCCTAAATTCATCCCGAGCAGGTGTCTTAAACTGTCTATCAAAATAAATAATTGTGTTTGCAATGGCAGCTTCAATAGCAGCCAACTTCATATTAAGGGACTTATTCTTTGTTCGCCCATTTGTAAACTCACTAGGTGGTACCGAAATTCCTGTTTGATATGTATATTTGCACCCGGAGATTGTGACTTGAGCCCGAATAGAAGACTTTGACCGGGTTTTCTGATTAAGTATAAACGAAATGTTTTTCATGTCTGAATTTTGTAAACCCAAATGTAAACCCAAAAAATGATATTTCCAAACATTCGGGAAATATCATAAAACGAAAAAGAGCCTCATTTGAAGCTCCTTAACCATTGGTAAATATCATTTTTGTGCCCAGAACAAGACTCGAACTTGCACACCGTAACCGGCACCACCCCCTCAAAGTGGCGTGTCTACCAATTTCACCATCTGGGCAAATCATTCAAGGGAGTGCAAATATAATGCGTTTTTTGGTCCTTGCAAAATGTTTTATCATTATTTTTTGTATCTTAGCATGTTTTTAATTTAAAAGGCCGATACTTATGGTAGAAATTTACGAGAAACAAATTCAGGAACTTAATGATTTAATTGACATTGCGGATTTATTAACCGAAGATCCTCAGTATAAAAAGACAATTCAGAAATATACCACAACACCGTATGATGCGGATATTGAAAGAATTGGTAAAGGAATATTTACATTGGGAATCTCCAAGGCAGAGTCTCCGTCGCTGGATAGTTGCGATGCGGCAACATCTCTTACCCGTGCAAACAACGAAGCTCTTGCCAGACTGGCATGTACCGGAGCAAGATTCCTCACCACAAAAAATGTTGACGACAGGAGAATTAACGCTCTGGGATTGTTTGCCTCCAAAAAAAGTGCAACACCAATGGCATTCGACACAAAAGGAGATACCATTTATCTTGTGGGTAATATAGAAGACGATAGCGACTATCAGATTAATAACCACACGCTGGATATTATTCTTAAAAGTATAGAGAAAGGCTATATTACAAGTGCCCATTATATTTCATCCAACGGACTATTTATCACCCTTTTGGAAGCATGCGCTCCCAACAACCTCGGATTTGATATAACGGGAGATGCGGAGATTGAAGATAAAGAGTTTTTGTTTGGTAAGAGCAAGCATATTGCCCTGATAACCGTAACGGAAGAGCAGGAGAACGATCTTGTAGATTACTTGTTTAATCATAAGATTCCTATTACCTTGCTGGGACATGTAACCCGGGGAGAGTTAAGGTTGGATGAACTTTCATTCGGACACATTACAGATTATCTGCCATAGTATGAATAAGGACAGCAGTAGAATTTCCGGAATGTTTAACGGCATTGCCGGAAATTACGATTTTTTAAATCATCTGCTCTCTTTTAATATTGATAAATACTGGAGGAGCCGGATGGTAAATTTTTTACTGAGATTACCCGGTTATCATACGCATAATTATAAAGTGCTGGATATTGCCTGCGGTACCGGCGATTCCACAATTGCCCTGTATAGAAAAGGGATGGCGGTAACAGGAATTGATATTGCGCAAAAGATGATGGACATTGCCATTGCCAAAAACAAGAAATTGGAAAAAGAGCAGAAACATGGCAAATGCCGCAGGGGAGAGAACGAGCAGCAGAAAAAAGAGAACATATCGGGAGTTCCCGTGCCGGAATATAGATTGGCCAGTGCAGAGGCTATTCCGTTTCCCGATCATAGTTTTGATGCCGTTACCATATCATTCGGCATCCGCAATTTTAACCGCAGGCCGCAGTGCTTGGGGGAGATTTACAGGGTTATAAAACCCGGAGGAGCAATTGCCGTTCTGGAATTTGCAAAACCAAAGAACAGCATCATCCGTTTTATTTATAACACCTATTTTAATAACATCCTCCCGTTGATTGGGGATATGATTTCCAAAGATAAAGGAGCTTATAAATATCTGGCAGAATCGGTTGAACAGTTTCCAAAATACGAAGCCTTCTGCAGTGAAATAACAAATGCCGGATTTAAAGAGACGGATTACCACAAATATACCTTTGGCATAGCCGTACTTTACACCGGAAAAAAATAATAACAACAAGAATCTGTTTAAATTATGTGGAGCAGTACATGGCAGATTATTTCGGCGGTTCTTTATGTAATGAACCTTGTGGTGGCTATTTATGCCGCCACGACCATGATATTGCGCAAACAAGATCCGGTAAAAACCCTCTCATGGCTGGTTGTCTTGATCCTGCTCCCTTATTTAGGTATCATCCTTTATTTTTTCTTTGGACAAAGTTATCGGAAACGAAAAATATACAGCCGGAAAGGGGTGGCAGACTATACTCTTCGTAAAGAGCTAAGTTCCAGCCAGGTGGAATTATTCAAACGAGATCCGTCGCTGCTTGGAGAGGAGTTACTCCCCTACAAAAAGATGATTTTCCAAAACCTCAGAAACAGTTATACCGTTGTAGAACACAATACCAATATAGAGTTTTTCTTTACGGGGCGCAGTGCGCTGGATGCAATGTACAAAGCCATTGAAGAGGCTAAAAAGCATATTCATCTGCAATCCTATATTTTTGTAGATGACGCAACCGGCAAACGTTTTGGAGATTTACTCATAAAAAAGGCCGGAGAAGGGGTGGAAGTGCGTATTATGTACGACGGAGTGGGGAGTATCTCTCTCAAAAAAGAGTTTCTTGCCCCTTTGAAAGAGGCGGGTATTGAGATTCTCAATTTTTCTCCGGTACGATTTCTCTTGCCTACATCGTTGCTCAACTACCGAAATCACCGCAAAATTTTGGTAATAGATGGTAAAACAGGCTTTCTTGGAGGGGTGAATATTGCCAACCGATATTATAACGGAACGGCCGCCGGGGAGTGGCGCGATACTCATATAAAGATTGTGGGGGAAAGCGTTTTTTCTCTGCAGGCCAGTTTTCTGCTCGACCGCTATTTTGTGCTTAACCGGAAACTCCGAAAATGGAAAAAATACTATCCTACTGTGGATAAAACAGATATCGGGAAGGAACAAGATAATATGCGGTTCTTTTCGCAGACCATTACATCGGGTCCCGATAGTGATTGGGCTAGCATCATGCAGTGTTATTTTAGTGCCATTACAGGGGCAACCCGGCATATTTATATTGTAACGCCCTATTTTACCCCCAACGAAACCATTCTGAATGCTATAAAAATAGCGGCACTCGGAAATATTGATGTACGAATTATGCTGCCCGAAAAATCAGACACAAAAATAGTTCACTGGAGCACCATGTCGTATGTATCGGAACTACTAAAGGCCGGGGTGAAAATTTATCTTTTTAAGAAAGGATTCAATCACTCCAAAGTTATAAGCATTGATGGAAAAATAAGTATTGTGGGCTCTGCCAACATGGATACCCGCAGTTTTGAACACAATTTTGAGATTATGTCGGTGATTTATAATAAAGACTGCGCAGAGGTTATTGAGAAACAATTTATGAAAGATTTTAACTTGTGTCGGCAGATTACGGCGGGAAAATGGCATAAACGGAATCGTTCGCAGAAAATAAAAGAGAGTTTTGCAAGATTGTGGAGTCCGCTTCTTTAATTAAAATCTTTTGCCTACTTTCTCAAGTTTGACACCTAAAATCAAAAAATAAGCCATATATCTCATTATATCAA
>JAVWIB010000139.1:0-4126 GCA_036639755.1 Bacteroidales bacterium | reverse complement strand
AAAAGTCTTTACCCTGGCTATGTTATCGCCAAAATTGGGAGACGATATATGGAAATATGTGGGACGTGAACCCTCCGGAAATACATTCAATTCATTGGTGCAGTTGGAGTATGAGCAGGGGATTCCCCGGAACCCTTTTATTAATGCCGGAGCCCTTAGAATCACCGATAAGCTATACAGCTTTAACAAGGATTTGAAAAAAGAGATGCTTACCTTTGTGCGCACTCTCTCCGGCAGGGAGGATATTGATTTTGACCGGGAGATTGCAGAATCGGAATATGTATCGGGAGAGAGGAACAAGGCTTTGGGGCATCTGATGAAGAGTTTTAAGAATTTTGATAACCGGGTAAAAGAGGTGATTGATGTATATTGTTATCAGTGCAGTATCTCCATGGCTACCCGGGAACTCGCAAAAGCGTTTTTGTTTTTGGCTAACGGAGGTGTGAATCCACTAAACGGCGAACGTATTTTAAGTACCAGAAGTACAAAACGGATTAATGCCCTTATGCTCACCTGCGGTCTTTACAATGAATCGGGGGATTTTGCTTACCGTGTTGGCATTCCCGGAAAAAGCGGTGTAGGCGGAGGCATTGTAGCTGTTATACCCGGTAAACTTACCATAGCCGTATGGAGTCCCGAATTGAACGTGCATGGCAATTCCTACCGAGCAATCTCTACTCTGGCAGATTTTACCACGGGGTTGGACGAGAGTGTGTTTTAGGGGAGGTCATCTGTCAAACAACGCCCGTATCGGTTGCAGATAGCGTTGAATCAGCCGCATATCTTTGGTAATGATTTCCCCCTGTCCGTCCATTTGCTGAATTAGGTTCAGTTGTTTTTTATAGGTGGTTTTTAATCCATCGGGAAACGTAATTTCCGCAATATAACCGTTTGTGCCGTCGGGAACCGCCGATATGTTTTTAATCTTCCCTTTCAGCACCCCAAACTCCATATAAGGATACCCGTTTAACTTTACATTTACCGTTTGCCCTTTCTCCACCTTCCCAAACCCGGCGGAGGGAATGTTCATCTTCCCGATAACCTGCATCTGCTCCTGCGGAATCACGCTTGCCAGCCGCTCCCCAACTTTTATCCGCTGGTTGTTACTCCAGTAGTTTACCAAGGTTACATTCCCCGTAATGGGAGTGTATAACATATATTGCTCTTTCCATTGATTTACCTGATTGAGTAACTGTTGCCGGAACTGGCTGAGGTTTCTCTCATATTCCGCCAGCTCATTATCCTGCTGAATGGAGAGTTCTATCAGTTGTTGCTGAGACTGCATAATAGAGAGCTCCGTAGAGGTAATACCCGCCTCAAACCCCACTTTGGAGTTCTCTTTCTGAATCTTCTCCCGCTGTGCCTTCTCAAAATCCAGAGCCGAGATAACCTTCTCTGCATAGAGCATGGAATCTCTCCCCAGACCCCGTTTTTGATACTCCCAGTCTTTGGTATAAAGTTGTTGTTGTTTGAGCAGCTGACTATATTGAATCTTGCTTTTGGATATTTGTTGTTCCAGAAGATGTTTTTTCTTGGTAATATAATCTGTTTGCAAATAGTGCCTGTAATCCAGGCAAAGCCGCCTGAACTCCGAGTAAGCCGTTTGCATATCACCCATCCGGTACTCCTGCTCAAACCAATTCTGTCCCACAATCTGTTTAAACGGGAGGTTGTAAGTGTTTTTTAAGTGTTGCTCTATGGCATGTACTGCCGCTTGGTCTGCAAGATTGTAGAGGATGGCAATAATGGTTCCCGCTTCTACCTGTTGTCCGTCTTTTACAAAGATACTATCTATCTTCCCTTCGTATCTTGCCACCAGATCTGCCGGAGGATTGATGGTGGTAATAACCACCGGGGCATCTACCGTCTGGGGATATTTGATAAAATAACATCCAATAATAATTCCGGCAAAGATGACAAACACAACGGTAATCCCCCAACGGATGATCCACCGCGGCATGGTACCCATAATATCCTGGGTTTCCTGGCTGTAAAAATTATCCCGGTTTGGCATAACTGTCTTATATCTTGTTTATATCCGATTTTTAATTCTAACTCCCCAACTCCAACTGATTTCTAACCAGTTCATAATAATATCCTTTTTTTGCAATCAACTCCTTATGGGTTCCACTCTCAGCAATCTCGCCCTTGTTTAATACCACAATATGATCCGCATCCCGCACCGTACTTAACCTGTGGGCAACTATCACCACTGTTTTTCCCTCAAATAGTTTGTACAGTTTCTCCATAATAAATTTCTCATTATTGGCATCCAGTGAGTTGGTGGCCTCGTCAAAAAACAGGAACTTGGCATTTTTGTAGGCTGCCCGAGCAATGAGCAACCGCTGTTTCTGCCCCGTACTCAACCCGTGTCCGTCCGCACCTATTTTGGTGTTGTACCCCAGCGGCAGCCCGTCAATAAAATCGCCAATGTTGGCAATCTCCACTGCCCGCCGCACCCGCTCCATATCGGGAGCCTCATCCGAAACCCCTATGTTGTTGGCAATGGTATCGGAGAAGATATACCCCTCTTGCATCACCACCCCACACTCGTGCCGCCAGCAACTGTCGCTGTATTTGTTTAATTTCCTTCCCGATAATATAATCTCCCCCTCCACCGGAGCATAGAACCCCAGCATGAGTTTGAGCATGGTGGTTTTGCCGCTTCCGCTCGCCCCCACAATGGCCGTCACCTTGTTGTGCGGAATGATGAGGCTGATGTTATTAAGCACTCTCTCCGAATGGGGGCCATCATATTGGAAAAGGACATTTTTGAACTCTATATCTGCATGATTGGGAATATCCCGTATCTTATCTGCATTCTCCGGCTCTTCATCCTCTTTCTCGTGAATCTCACTGAGCCGTTCCAGACTTATCTTAGCATCCTGGGTAGCCTGTACAAAGCTGATAAACTGGGAGAGTGGGGCGTTAAGTTGCCCTATGATATATTGCAGGGCCACCATCATCCCCAGTGTCATATTGCCGCTGATAACAGCATCGGCTGCTATAAAGGAGATGATTACGTTTTTGGTCTGATCGATAAAAGCTCCCCCTATCTCCTGGGTTTGACCCAGTGCCAACCCTTTTACACTTATCTTATACAATTTAGCCTGTATCCGTTCCCACTCCCACCGTTTTTGTTTCTCGCAGTTATTCAGTTTAATATCCTGCATGCCGTTTATAAGTTGTACGATATTGCTCTGATTGGCCGCCGCCTCCTGAAAGCGCATATAATCCAGTTTGCGCCTGCGTTTCATAAACAAGATAATCCAGCATACATACAGGATGCTCCCCAGCATAAACACCCCCAGAATACTCAGATTATAGCCCGCCATCACAACCCCGTAAATCACAAACGAGATAATTGCCATGGCAATGCTCAGCAGGGAGCCGGTAAGGAAAGACTGGATTCGGTTGTAATCACCTATGCGCTGCATAATATCACCCACCATTTTGCTATCAAAAAACGCAATAGGCAGGCGCATGAGTTTACTAAGGAAATCGGAAATAAGACTGATACTGATTCGGGTGGTCATGTGCAACATGAGCCAGCTTCGGATAAGATTATTAGCCATCTGTCCCACGGTGAGCATTACCTGAGCAATAAGGATAACTACTACAAAATTGAGGTTCCCTGTTCCGATACCTGTGTCTACAACCGATTGGGTAAGGAACGGCAATATAAGGCTGATAATACTGGCGGTAAGCATGGCCAAGCCCAGTTGAACCAGGTAACGGGTATAAGGTTTTAGGTATTGCAGGATATAGCCAAAACTGAGCCGTTTGTCTTCATCTCCTTTTTCTTTGTAAAATTTAGGGGTGGGTTCAAGCAGCAGGGCAATTCCTTTGGCGGAATCTTGTAGCCAGGATTTGCAAAATTGTTCATGAGAATATTTGAGCAATCCCTGAGCCGGGTCTGAAACATAGACTTGCCAGTTGCCTTTCTTCTCCTTTTTTATCTTGTACACAACCACAAAATGGCGTTGGTTCCAGTGGACGATACATGGCATATTGGCCTCATCCCGTAGCTGTTCCCATGTAATCTTTACCCCGGCGGTATGGAACCCTATCTCCTCTGCGGCATCACTGATTCCCAGTAATGAAACTCCCTCTCTGGAGATATGGC
>JAVWIB010000138.1:0-4239 GCA_036639755.1 Bacteroidales bacterium | reverse complement strand
AAAAGACTGGGTGGGTATGACCGAAATGGCTGGGTGGGTATCACCGAAATATGCACAGCATGATGCACCCGGCCGAATAATAGAGAAAGGGAAGTGAAGAAGGGATTGTATCGGCCTTGCCAAAGAGAACAGCGGTAGAGAGGGTTGCGAAAATGATTAAGTTATTGAGCAGCACTACTCCCCACAACGCCGTTACTTTTGCAAAATAAACGGTACCCGTTTTTACCGGCAAGGTAAACAATGCGTTTGTGCAACTGTTTTGTTGCTCCATCCGGACATACTGGAAACAGAACAGTACGAGCAGGATGAGGTTAAAAATAGATATTTTAGCCATCAGATAACTATAAAGTGCTGCCGAATGCCCTAGATTAAAAAACTCTTGCCAGAGATTTGCCCTTTCCATCAGTCTTTCCGGGAAACTCACTTCATACACAAAGAGCAAGATGGGCAATGCTAGAAAAATGATAATTAAAGGTTGGCGGCAAACTTTATAAGCCTCTGTTTTTATCTGTGCCCACATTATTATTTGGTTTTAATGAGTGAAATGTAGAAATCCTCTAGACTCTCTCCCGGAACATCAGTTAGAGCACCCTGGTATTTTAATTCCCCCTGCTCGATAATTCCAACGTGTGTGCACAGTTTCTCCACCTCCGAAATGATGTGGCTGGAGAGCAAAACGGTTTTTCCCTGTTGTTGCAATTTGAGTAATAATTCCCGTACATCAATGATCCCTACCGGATCGAGGCCGTTGATGGGTTCATCTAAAATTAAAATGTCGGGATCTCTAAAAAGTGCCAGCGCAAGAGCCAGCCGCTGCTTGAGTCCGGTGGATAACCGGGCGGCTTTTTTTCGTTTTTCACCGGATAAACCTACCAATTCCAACACCTCATCCACCCGACTGTTTCCTTTTTCAAACAGAATATCCAACATCTTTAAATGCTCTTCTACGGTGAGAAAATGATACAGGGCGGGGGATTCGATCATGTTCCCGATTCTGTAAAAAAGGGTATGGTCATATTCCGCACTTCCCCAATAACGGATATTCCCCTCTTTGGTGCGGAGCAAACCCAATAATAGCTTGAGGATGGTGCTCTTGCCGGCACCGTTACGCCCCAATAATCCGTAAATGGAGTTTTTAGGTATTTTCAAATCTATTTTATTGAGAACCTGCTGTTTTCCATAAGAAAAACTTAATTTATCGGTTTCGATTACATTCATAACTTACATTTTGTGTAGCGTTGATATAAAACAGTCCGTCTGCCATGTTTTTTAGGGATACCGAATAATGGGCCGACTGATTTACCCGGCAAACTACCGGATTCAGCACGGTCAAATCCATGTTTATCAGATATAAATAAGGTTTATTGAGTGTGTGAAGGGCATATTCCAGCGAGTTGAACCGGGATAAATCATACGGTTTTTCACCGGAATTATATCGGGAAAAAGAGGTAAATAACAGGGTGTACATTTTTTCGCCGTAGATTGCTTTTACCCGTTCTCCCAAATTTTTAAACGATTTGTTGTAAAACTGCCGATTGTCATTAAATGCATGCAGGTTGGCAATCCATACAATTATCTTTTTATCTTTATACTGCGGCTCGTTCAACAGGGATAAGAAATTTTCCGCCATCAGGGAGTCCCGCCATTGCAGTCTGGGTGGTTCTCCTGCTTCGTATTTACTTACATAGACCAGTTGATTCTTTATCCCGGCAATGTACGAAAGGTGCGTTTTTAGTTCAAACTGTTGGCTTTGCGAAAGATCATGCATCGGTTGTCGGTTAAGAAACCAAACCATGCTATCCAGCTCTGTTGTAATTTTATCAGGAAAAATGATACTGTTTTTAATAGCGTAGCTCAACGAGCGATGATCAAAATATCCCCGTATCTTTTGAAAAAACTTATATGATTCGGGCCAGGCTTGTACGGCATCAATGCCGAATCCCGACATATAATTAAACAGCATGCTACGCCGGGCGGTATCTTTTAGATTTCCGGTGCACTGGATGTCGAACCCGGCCGTTTCCATGCCGGTCTCTTTTATGTATTTCCACAATTGCTGTGTCTGGTCCGATAAACACCAGAATGGATATACCGCACTCTCCGGGGCAAGTGCAGTGTCTTGCTGCAGCCTCCATAGATCATATTGTCCCAATTCAAAAAAAAGGGTATTGAAATCCAGCTCCCGGTGCAGAAATTTCACAAGACGGGTTTTGGCCAAAAATGTGCTGCCGTCTTGATGGAGTGATTCTCCCAATACCACAATCTGTTTATCTTTTAATTCCTGTTTCAGAAACTCCAGATCTGAATGGTTTTTACCCTCAGGGTCAATGGAGTGTATCTCCCACAGGTGATCCTGTAACATGGAGATATCCAACGACACGGGAGCCGGCCGAATATTCAATGCCAATGCTAAAGCACACAGGACAACCGTTCCTAGAAACAGCCTCAGATATATTCTTTTTGGGTAGAAATTCATACTAAATTCAATTAAGTCGGAGGATGCTAACACATTCTCCGACTATGAGACATCAACTTACTGTGGGTCATTCCCACTGGTTTGTTCTTTCTCGCAAGGCTCTTTTGATCCGCCTGTGCAATCGCGCGTACAATGTCCATCCGTACAATGATAGGCTGTAAAACAACCGTCGCTACAACCTCCTGTCTCTTCGCCACATGGTTACTTCACTAAAATCAGTACCCTTGGGATATATTGCCTGATAAGTCCATTAGTGTTCTTATTAGCTCCTTGCTTCCATAAGTGGTATGGTTTACAAAGATAGAAATTTATTTTCACTTTTTGCGCTATCTCCTCGTGTTTTGCAAACTCGGAAGTTTAACACTTTCATAAATTAAAAATATTTGTAACTAATTGAGAGCAAAGGATATCTATATTCATCATTCGGTCTCTATTTCAATCTTTTTCAGCAATATATGTTCTTTATCTTTCTTAGAATAGGATAGAATACATTGCAAATTTTCTTCTTGTAACGAGATTTTAGTTTGAGAACAAACATTACAGATTGGGAAAATACTACACTCTAGGCAATGTTTGTTGTAAAATCTACTATTCATTCTTGTATGATATCTTTGATTGAAGATAATTTCACCATCTATGCCTAAGAAACCTTCTCGAAGCTCTGGACTAAAATCTCTTGCTGTACATTTGTATACATCTCCATTATAATTAATAACAACACTGTTTTCTTTGTCTGCATAACAGTGATTAAAAGATGTATTTATTAGTGTTGTACTCTTTTCATATTTTGCCACAATTTTTTTCATCTCTTTTGTCTGATTTGCCTGCCAGACTTTATGATATGAAAAAGTCACAAGTCCATAATCGATACATTCTTTTGCATATTCATTGAATATTGAAATAAGGTCTTCAAAAGATTTATAGTTCTCTGGCGTATAATTACATCGAATGATGAATTTGAAACCTTTTGACAAAGCATGCATCACATTCCTGATAACCTTATCAAATGTTCCTTCTCCATTTGTGAGTTTTTTTATTTTGTCATGATATGTCCTATTTCCATCAAACGGAACTTGAAAAACACAATATGCCTCAATAGAATATAATGTATTAACAATTTTTTGAGAAAGTAAAACACCATTTGTTGTAAAGCAAAAATAACATTTTTTCTTTTGTTCAGCACATACATTTTGAGTGAATTCAATTATCGGTAAGATTATTTTATTAAATCTTAGTAAAGGTTCGCCTCCAAAAAATGAAATTGTAATTTCCTTTAATTTTAGAGATTCCACTTTATTTTTGATAAAAGACATAATAGCATGTAATGTCTCATCATTGATACAACTGTTTTTTTTAAGTGTCTCGTAACAGTACCAGCATCTCAAATTGCAATCGAGAGTAGGATTTATGAATAACTCAAAATAATCAGGAGAATTCAAATCGTCTTTTATTCGTTTAATAGCATTTTTTATATCATCAGAATCTACAGAAACAATAAACTTTTTCTTTCTCAAGAAATAATATAGTTTTGGATGCATTAATTTTATTTTATCAACGAAATTAATATTTGTTTCTATCAACTCTTTGATTTCTTTAATTATATAAGTATGCTCACTTGTAGAGCAATTAAAAAGCAGGTATTCGTCATCCTTTACTTTTTTAATGTAATTATATCTACTCCACTTAAAAAGAAGTTTTGAGTGGAGTTGAGTTTGCTTATTATCAACAAGAGTATAGTTTTTGTCTATTTCCTGCGATTTAAT
>JAVWIB010000137.1:0-4487 GCA_036639755.1 Bacteroidales bacterium | reverse complement strand
TTGACATAATGAGATATACGGCTTATTTTTTGATTTTAGGTGTCAAACTTGAGATATAAGAATTATAAGTTAAGATAAATATTTGGATATACATAAAATAATCTCTATCTTCGCCCCCTTGAAGCTCAACGTGTTGAGATTATAAATATTGTTAAACCACTTGTTGTCTAAATTCACAAACAAAAATGAGTAAAGAAAAACAAAATGCAGAAGCAGAAGAGCCAATTGTAGCTCCTGTACGCAAAAAAGAAGAAACAATAGAGGCTTTCGTAGAGGAAGAACCGGCTATTGTTGACGCAACTAAAAAACGTAAAAGTAATGTATCCGTAGCAGTTGATAAATTTGACTGGGATGCGTTTGAGAAAGATGCTGAATATGATCTTCCAAAAGAAGAGGTAGAAAACCGTTACAGCCAAACTCTTTCTAAGGTAATTGAAAACGAGGTTGTTGAAGGTACTGTTGTAGCTATCAACAAAAGAGAAGTTCTTGTAAACATAGGTTATAAGAGCGAAGGTGTTATCTCTGTAAATGAGTTCAGATACAATCCTGATCTTGCAGTAGGTGACAAAGTAGAAGTTTACGTAGAGAATGCAGAGGACAAAAAAGGTCAGCTGATTCTTTCGCATAAAAAAGCGCGTTCACTCAGATCTTGGGATAGGGTTAACGAGGCGTTTGATAAAGACGAAATTGTTAAGGGTTACATTAAATGCCGTACAAAAGGCGGTATGATTGTAGACGTATTCGGAATTGAGGCATTCTTACCCGGTTCTCAGATTGACGTTAAACCAATCCGCGATTACGATATCTTTGTTAACAAAACAATGGAATTCAAGATTGTTAAAATCAACCACGAATTCAGGAACGTTGTTGTTTCACACAAAGCCCTTATTGAGGCAGAGCTTGAGGCTCAGAAAGCCGATATTATTGGCAAATTGGAAAAAGGACAAATTCTTGAGGGTACTGTTAAGAACATTACATCGTATGGTGTATTTATTGATCTTGGCGGAGTTGACGGTCTTATCCATATTACAGATCTTTCTTGGGGTAGAATCAATCATCCGGAAGAAGTTGTTGCTTTGGATCAGAAGATTAACGTTGTTATCCTTGATTTTGATGATACTAAAAAACGTATTGCTCTTGGTCTTAAACAACTTAGCGCACATCCTTGGGATGCACTTGATGCAAACCTTAAAGTTGGCGATACCGTTAAAGGCAAAGTTGTGGTTCTTGCAGACTACGGTGCATTCATTGAAATTCAACCCGGCGTAGAGGGTCTTATCCATGTATCCGAAATGTCTTGGTCTTCTCACCTTAGAAGTGCACAGGATTTCTTAAAAGTTGGAGACGAAGTAGAGGCTGCTATTCTTACCTTAGACAGAGACGAGAGAAAGATGTCTCTTGGTATCAAACAACTTAAAGCAGATCCATGGGCTACTATCAGTGAGAAATATCCTGTAGGTTCAAAACACAATGCAATTGTAAGAAACTTTACCAACTTTGGTGTATTTGTAGAGTTGGAAGAGGGCGTTGACGGTCTTGTACACATTAGCGATCTTTCTTGGACTAAGAAAGTTAAACATCCGTCTGAATTTACAGCTATTGGTGAGAATTTAGAAGTTGTTGTTCTTGAAATAGATCAGGATAACCGCAGACTTAGCTTAGGTCACAAACAATTGGAAGAGAATCCTTGGGACGTATTCGAGACTGTATTTACAGTAGGTTCGGTTCATGAAGGTACCATTGTTTCTTTCAATGATAAAGGTGCTACCATTGCGCTGGCTTACGGTATTGAGGGATTTGCCCCCGCAAAAACTCTAACAAAAGAAGATGGAACCACAGCTAAAGCTGAGGAGAAACTGGAATTCAAAGTAATTGAGTTTAATAAATCAAACAAGAAAATTGTTCTTTCACATTCCAGAATTGCTGATGATCAGAAGAGAGATGTGGAAGTAAAAGAGAACAGAGAGAAAGCCGATGAAGCCGATTCTACTCAAAAAGCAGTTAAAAAGATCAAAGCAAGCATGGAGAAAACAACTCTAGGTGATATTGATGCTCTTGTTGCTCTTAAGAGTGAAATGGAAAAATCCGCAAAATAATTTGATGGAATTTTCACTAACGACATTGGGGACGGCCTCAGCCCTCCCCACTGCC
Source organism: Bacteroidales bacterium (assembly GCA_036639755.1). Classification (GTDB taxonomy): domain Bacteria; phylum Bacteroidota; class Bacteroidia; order Bacteroidales; family UBA932; genus Egerieousia. The sequence goes on along the minus strand of JAVWIB010000137.1, from coordinate 2,336 downwards.
AATAGATACCCAAGCGCTCATGTCCTTACGGTTCATGAGCGCTTGTTTTTAATAGATTGCGGAGAAGGGGCGCAGATGCAAATGCGAAAAGTCGGAATCCCGTTTTCGAAAATAGATAACATCTTTATCTCCCATCTGCACGGTGATCATCTGTTTGGTATCTTTGGCTTTTTATCTACCCTCGCAATGGGGGGGAGACAGACACCGTTGTATATATATGCGCCGGATGGTTTTTCCAAAATTCTTGCATTTTTTATGGCTCAGTTTGGGGAGGGAATCAAATATGAAATTATTCATCAACCGGTAAAGTGCAAAGAACCGTTGCTTATTTATGAATCAAAACAGGTAGATGTTTATGCATTTCCGCTGGTACATCGCGGCGAGACATACGGATATCTTTTTAAGGAGAAAATGCCCCGCAGAAATGTATACAAACATTTGATAGAACCGTACAACTTATCGTTATATGAAATAGCCAGGCTTAAAGAGGGGACGAGTGTAGAGCGTATTCTGGATCAGGAGAGCGGTATAACATGTACCCTTACGCCCGAAGAATTTACCTACCTCCCATACAAACCCCGTTCTTTTGCCTATTGCTCCGATACCGCCCCTTTCAAACGAGTTTATAATTGGATAAAAGGGGTAGATCTTCTTTATCATGAGGCTACGTATGCAAATGACCTTAAGGATCTTGCAAAAACAACCCTCCATTCCACCACTTATGATGCAGCCATGTGCGCCATAGAGGCTCAAGCAGGTAAGCTTATAATCGGCCATTTTTCGTCCCGATACAAAACACCTGATCCTCTTGTTATAGAAGCAAAAGAGTTCTTTCCTGAAACTTATCTTGCCAAAGAGGGCACAAAATTTGATATCCCTCTACAGAAATTTAAATAGAACATACATGAAACGTCATATTATTGCACTGGCCTTTTTATCCTTGACAGTGAGTGCCTTTGCCCAGCGAGGCTTTGTTAAAACAGGAGGAAAAGATATATCTTCCTATGTTACCAAATTCGGACAAACCTATTATTACTTAAATAACTTTTATCTGGATACCGTTAATTTTAACAATATCACCGATAAAGTGTTGGTGAATGTCATTAAAGAACTGGATCCGCACTCGGCGTACATATCAGCCAAAGATGTAAAAGCTATGAATGAACCCTTGGAAGGAAATTTTGATGGAGTAGGGGTTGAGTTTGCCATTATTAACGATACATTAACCGTACAGGCAACCATTCCGGGCGGACCTTCCGAGGAAGTGGGCGTGAGGGCCGGTGATAAAATTATAAAAGTAGACGGAGAAACCGTATCCGGCACACAACTTACTATAGAGCGGGTACACAAATACTTACGAGGGCCAAAAGGATCTAAGGTAAACGTAGCGGTACAGAGAAAAGGGGAGAAGAATTTAGTAGAGTTTACCATTACAAGAGATAAAATTCCGTTGAACAGCCTTGATGGTTATTATCAGATTGAGCCGGGAGTTATGTATCTGCATTTAAGTCGTTTTGCCGCAACATCCTATAAAGAAATCATGACTGCTATTGCTGAGATAAAGGATAATCCTAAAGGAATTATTCTGGATTTAAGAGGTAATTCGGGAGGGTATCTTATTGCAGCTTTACAGATTGCTAATGAATTTCTTAGTAGGGGCGAACTTATTCTGTATACAGAAGGGCGTACCACACCCCGCATGGATGAATTTGCAACCGGCAGTGGAATTCTGCAAAATATTCCGGTAGCAGTGCTGATCGATGAGAACTCGGCGTCAGCCAGCGAAATTGTATCGGGAGCCATACAAGACTGGGACAGAGGTACTATTATCGGCCGCCGCTCTTTTGGAAAAGGGCTCGTGCAACAGCAGCTTCCTCTGGCAGACGGATCTCAATTGCGCCTGACGGTAGCCCGTTATCACACCCCAAGCGGCAGAGTTATCCAGAGCCATTATGAACAAGGCAAAACTGAAGAGTACTACAAACAGTTATTCGATCGTTTTGCCCGTGGAGAGCAATATAGCAAAGACAGCATTCAATTTCCCGATTCCCTAAAATACAAAACCTTAAAACTGGGCCGTACCGTTTATGGCGGCGGCGGAATTATGCCGGATCTTTTTATTCCACAGGATACCTCTTTCTACACCCCATTTTATGGTCAGATTTTGCGGAAAGGACTCCTTACCGATTACGTAAACGAATATATCGATCAAAACAGAGCTAAGTTTGCATTACAGTATAAAAACACAGCTCAATTTGATAAATCATATGTCGTTTCCGATAAAATATTTGATGAATTTATTGCCTACTGTGCCTCTAAAGGGGTAAAACCGGAAG
>JAVWIB010000136.1:0-4565 GCA_036639755.1 Bacteroidales bacterium | reverse complement strand
AAAAAAATTCATGAAAAGAGTGAAATTACTATTTACAGTAATCTCGTTATTCGCTTTCAGTTTTGCTTTTGGGCAAAATATAAAAGTTACGGGAACTGTCACAGACGCTAATACGGGAGAACCTATCCCGTACGCCTCAATCCAAGTAAAGGGGACAATGCATGGTCAACAAAGTGATGAGCTTGGAAATTACTCTATTGACGTACCTTCTTCAGGTACTCTAGTATTCAGTTCTATCGGTTACACAAATGAAACGGTTGTGGTCGATGGCAAAAAAAATATTAATGTTATGCTAAAACCGGCTACACAACTTCTAGATGATGTTATTGTAGTTGCATACGGCACTGTTAGAAGAGAGGCTAAGACAGGTTCTGTCACTTCTGTTTCCGGATCCGAAATTTCCGAATCTCCTGTAACGTCTGTAGATAAGATGCTTGCCGGTAAGATGGCGGGTGTGTCTATTACGGCTGCTACTGGTCAACCAGGAGCTACCTCGCAAATCCGTGTCCGTGGTACGTCCTCAATTAATGCCGGAAGTGATCCTCTATGGGTAGTTGACGGAATCCCCGTTATGCAAGGTGATCAATCTTATTTTACCAATACCAGTAATGCGATTGCTGCTATCAATCCAAATGACATTGAGTCTATTACTGTTTTAAAAGATGCTGCTGCTGCTTCCATTTATGGTTCACGCGCCGCAAACGGTGTTATACTTGTTACAACCAAGAGCGGTAAAGAAGGTAAGGCGAAATTTACGGCAAGGGCAAAATATGGTGCTTCAACTTTAGCAAATGATAATAACTTTGGAGTGATGAGCGCACCTGAATTGCTTGATTTTCAACGTACAGCTGCTATTAATGCCGGAAAAAATCCTGACGATCCTAAAGGAGCTTATTATCGTCCTATGTCTTTACTAGATGGACAATTAACAGATTGGATAGATCATGTCTCACGTGTAGGTAGTCTTCAGGAGTATGAAATTAATGCATCTGCAGGTAGTGCCAGAAGTAAGTATTATAGTTCCTTAACATACCATAGGAACGAAGGTATTTTTTACGGCATTGATTACCAAAGGATAACGTTTAGGATAAATGCAGATCACAAGCTGAATGATAAGCTTTCTACAGGAACACGTATTAACGCAGCTTATACAGAAAGTAAAGACGTACCTATGCAATCTTTGTATTATACCAATCCAATGTGGGGCGGAACAAATATTTTGCCATGGACTAAACCGTATAACGCAGACGGCACTCATAATGTGGATATACCAGAGAATAGTAATACCAATCCAAGGGCAAATGCAGCTTATGATGACCAATGGGAAAAACAATATAGAGTTAACGGCAGTTTCTATTTAGAGTATAAACCCACTAAAAATATTACCCTTAAAACAACAAATGCTCTTGAAGGTACATTTGGTGAGGGGAGAAGGTATTGGTCACCTGATTCAAACGGTGGTGGAGATAAAGGGACACTACAAACATCTAGAACACAATATTTGCAATTAACTACATCAAATACGATTGCGTATGATAATACTTTTGCCGAAAAACACTCTTTAAGGGTTTTAGTAGGACAAGAGGCAATGTCAAGGACATATAGTGAGATGTATTTATATTCTCCCGATGTAGATAAAGATATGCCTTATCCTAATACTTCTACATCTGCAGGTGATGAGGGTGGATATGATTATAATAAAAGAACGTTACTTTCGTTCTTTGGTATCGTAGATTATAATTATGCATCTAAATATTATTTACAAGCATCTGTTCGTTACGATGGTAGCTCACTATTTGGAAATAACAAAAGATGGGGATTATTTTACTCTGTGGGTGGTTCTTGGAATATGCACAATGAAAATTTCTTAAAAAATGCAAAATTCTTAAGTTTACTAAAATTACGTGCTAGTTATGGTGTTAACGGTAATGATAATATTAGTCCGTATAGAGCTTACGGCGTTTATTCCGCATCTCAATATAATGGTGTGTCGGGATTACGTCCGTCCACTCCTCTAAATCAAGATTTATCATGGGAATTGAATAAGTCATGGAACGTGGGTGCAGATTTTGGATTCTTTAATAATAGGTTATCAGGTAGCGTTGAGTACTATAATAGGATTACTGATGATATGTTACTGGATAAAAACGTTCCTCAAACAACGGGATTCTCTACAAATTTCTTAAATATTGGAAAGTTAACAAATAGAGGAGTGGAGATTCAATTAGAGGGTAATATTATTCAGGGTAAAGATTGGAATTGGAATGTTGGTTTTAATATTGCATTTAATAAAACAAAAATCGATAATCTGGGAGATAATACATTCCTTTCTTATGTTAATGATAATCGGTTGAGACATACCGTAGGAATGGGTATGTACTCTTTCTATCTAAAAGAATATGCAGGTGTAGATCCACAAACCGGAGAAGCACAGTGGTATGATAAAGACGGATCTATAACTACAGCTTTTAATAAAGCAAGGTATATTTATGCAGGTTCTCCGGAACCTAAATATACTGGAGGCTTTAATACATCGCTTTCATGGAAAGGCATTAATCTAAGTGCATTCTTTGAATTCAAAGGTGGAAATAAGGTATTAATAGTGGAAAATCGCTATATGAATGCGGATGGTAACAAAATGTCAACAAACCAATATGTTACAGCCGGAAATTATTGGAAACAACCAGGGGACACAAACTGTAATCCTAAACCTATGGCCGGAAATTCAAATAGTTCCTATGCCTTTGAAAGTACCCGTTGGTTGCAAGATGGAGGATATCTCCGTATTAAGGATATTACCCTTTCATATAATCTTCCTCAATCTATTTTAAGTAAAATTAAATTAAGTAATATAAAGGTGTATTTCAGTGCCCTTAATTTATATACTTTCCATAATGTAGATTTCTATGATCCTGAAAGAGGCGTTACAGGTATGGGATTAGGTATATATCCAATGACTAAATCATTCATAGGCGGTTTAGAAATATCATTCTAATAATTAAAAACTAAGAATACAATGAAAAAAACAACAATAATATCTTTGCTATCATTGGCTTTCTTTAGTATGGGATGTAGTCATTTCCTTACGCAAGAACCAATATTAAAACAGAGTAACGAGCTAGTTACGGCATCCTATAAAGGATTGAACAGTGCTGTTTTAGGAGCATATTCACGCTTAGCTGATGCTTCATGGTACGGGGCCAATTATGTATTAGACGCAGAAATGCGTTCAGGAAACGGCAAATTGGCTTTTATTAACGGCTATGGTAGCGGTAGGTCTGCCACATCATACAACTTTGCTTATACTCCCAACACTACTTCTGGCGTATGGGGGTTGGGGTATTATATAATAGGAGCTGCCAACACAGTATTATTAAATCTTGATGGAAAAGAAGACAATAATGTGACTAAACAAGATTTAGACAACTTAAAAGCAGAGGCTCTTTTCCTCAGAGCATTGTCTCATTTTGATATTGTGAGATTGTTTGCACAGCCTTATTCCAAAGATCCAAATGGTGCAGGTGTTCCGATTGTACTTTCTGCGGAGAGTGGCGCATTAATAGCTCGCAGTACTGTTAGTGAAGTGTATACTCAGATTATTGAAGACTTAAAGAATGCAGAAACTTTAATGGAAGATGATTATTCTCGTGCAGACGATGTAACAGATCCTTATGCAGCGGTTTCAAAGCCGGCTGTACAGGCACTTCTTTCAAGAGTATATCTTAATATGCAAAAATGGCAGGAATGCGCAGACTACTCTACAAAAGTTATCAACAACACAAACTATAAGATGTGGACAGCTGCTGAATACAAAAAAGTTTGGGGTGCTGATGTACCATCAAAAGGAGAGGTTATCTTTGAGATATATGGTATTAAAGCAAATGAATATGACGGATATTGGGACGGCCCTTCACACATGACTAATCCTGATGGTTATGGAGATGTTGCCGTTAGTAAAGATCTTGTTAGTCTATATGCTGCCGGTGATGTTAGAAATGACTTTAGAGCAGTTGATGATGCAGATTTAGTTTGGACAAAGAAATATGTTGGAAAGGGGAAAGGTGATGCTAAAAATACACCTGATGTGAACAACGTTATTGTTCTAAGACTTTCAGAAATGTATTTGAATAGGGCTGAAGCTATTGCGAACGGTGCTACTGTTGCTGGAGCCTCTGTTCTCTCTGATCTTAATGTAATTACTTCTAATAGAAATGCTAAGGCATATACAACGGCTACCAAGGATGATATTTTTACTGAACGCAGAAAAGAACTCGCTTTCGAGGGGCAGTTCTGGTTTGATTCTGCACGCTGTGGCAAATCAATCACCCGTGTTGATTATGTCGGCGATGCCAAAGTTCAGAATATATCATATCCTAACTATATGTTTGTACTCCCTATCCCTCAACGTGAGATAGATGTAAATCCTAGTTTAGTGCAAAATGAAGGTTATAACTAATCATGTGATCCATTAAATGACAAGAGGGGGCAGTGCTTTTACTTGCCCCCTTTTTTATAAACTTTAAAATTTACTGATATGAAAATTTTTTCTCTTTTATTGTTTTTTA
>JAVWIB010000135.1:0-4770 GCA_036639755.1 Bacteroidales bacterium | reverse complement strand
TACGATTTAATTTAATATTAATCTTAAAATTTAATTTTCATGAAAAAGATCAGACTTTTTTTAACGGGTCTGTTACTGGTGATGTCAGCTTCTGCTTTTGCGCAGAGTATCACCGTTACAGGAACTGTTACGGACGAACAAGGAGCACCAATTCCATTTGCTTCAATCTTTTTAAAAGGTAGTCCAACAAACGGAACCAGCACAAATGATACTGGTAAGTATTCAATTAATGTTCCGGCTACAGGTACTTTGATAGCAAGTTCTATTGGCTTTACAGATATAGAGATGCCTATAAATGGTAAAGCTGTTATCAACATTATCATGAAACAAGATGCCGTTGCTTTGGATGAAGTAATGGTAGTAGCTTACGGAGTAGCAACAAAATCATCTTATACCGGTTCTGCAGCTACTGTCAAGAAAGAACAGTTGGAAAAAATACAAACTTCTAACTTTTCAAAGGCTTTGGAAGGTACTGTAGCCGGTGTACAAGTTACAGGCGGAAACGGCCAGCCGGGTTCAACTGCTACAATTCGTATTAGAGGTATTGGTTCTATCAACGCATCAAGTAGTCCGTTATATGTAGTAGATGGTGCTGCGTATGATGGAGATATTAATGCTATTACATCAGACGATATTGAGTCTATGACCGTTCTAAAAGATGCCGCCGCAGCTGCTCTTTACGGAGCCCGTGGTGCTAACGGTGTTATTATGGTTACTACTAAAAAAGGGAAAGTTGGTAAAGCTACCGTTTCAGCCAAAGTTAACATAGGCTTAACGCAAAGAGCTATTCCTGAGTATGATAGAGTATCTACTGATCAGTGGGTAGAGAAGCAATGGGAAGCTACACGTAATTATAGAATGCGTGCTAATGGACAAACCGCTGCTGATGCCGGTAAATATGCTTCAGCGAATCTAATTGGGACAGTGTTTGGAGGTTATAATCCTTACAATGTAAAAAATGCTGATTTAGTAGGATTAGATGGTAAATTAAACCCAAGTGCTCAACTACTCTATCAAGACGATTGGAATGATGATTTGTCTCAAACAGGTTTACGTCAAGATTATGCATTATCGGTGAGTGGTGGTAATGATAAGACTACTTATTACGGATCTATGAATTACCTTAATGAGAAAGGTCATATTAAGTGGTCATCTTATGATAGATTCTCTGCACGTGTGGGTGTTACATCCAGAGTTACAGATTGGTTTAAGGTAGAGGCTAATTTATCCGGTAACACTTCTAATCAATTGGGGCATCTTGCAGAAGGTACATATACAACAAATCCTTTCTATTATGGGAGAATGATGGGCCCTGTGTATCCAATTTATCAAAGAGATGCAAATGGAGGTATAGTCATGATGTCTGACGGCACACCTGCCTATGATATGGGTGGTGGATCAAGTGTGTATAAATGGGCCGGTCATACTCGCCCTTATGCACCAAACTCAAATCTAATTCTAACTTTACCTTTAGATGAGAGGGGAAATAGTAGAAATCAAGTTTCTGCTCGTGTAGCGGCAGAGGTGTCATTTTTAAAAGACTTTACTTTTAGAATTACGGGAAGTACCGATATAAATAATACATATTATACCACGTATCAAAATAATAGATATGGCGATGCTGAAGGGGTTCAGGGGCGTTCTACAAAAGAATATTATAAAACCAGTTCTTATACATTCAATCAGGTACTTTCGTATGATAAGACCTTTGGTGGAAACAGACATAATATTTCTGCGTTAATAGGTCATGAAAATTATGCATTCAATTCTAATGATTTGTGGGCAACACGAACCGGATTTAAGATTGATAGTAATGAACTTGTTGCCGGTGCCGTTGCAGAGGGCTCTTCTTCTTATAAAGATAAATATACTCTCGAAGGTTATTTTGCTCAATTTAAGTATTCCTTTGATAGTAAATATTTCTTCTCTGCTTCCTATCGTCTTGACGGATCCTCAAGATTTCATAAAGATTCTCGTTGGGGTAGTTTCTGGTCGGTTGGAGCTTCTTGGAACATAAAACAAGAGAAATTTCTATCTCAGGCTAACTGGTTGGATATGTTAAAAATAAAAGCTTCTTATGGTGAACAAGGTAATGATGATATTGGTAAATATTATGGCTATCAGAGCTTATTCTCGATAGAAGATCGTAATAATGGCGGATTAAATGGTGCATGGTATGAACAATTGCCTAATGCTGATCTTAAATGGGAAAAAAATGGCAACTTTAATGTAGGTGTTGAATTTACCATGTTCAATAACAGATTGTATGGTAATATTGATTATTTTATACGTCAATCAAGTAACTTATTATTCTCTGTTCCACGTCCTCAGTCATCGGGTCTTAGTTCAAGATTTGAGAATATAGGTACAATGAAAAACAATGGTATTGAGTTCCAGCTTGGTGGTGATATATTCAGGAATAAGCATTTTACATGGACCATGGATCTGAACATGACACACTATAAGAATAAAATAACCAAGATGCCTACTAATCTTGATGGCGAATACCAAGAAATTATAGATGGAAGTAAAAAGCTTTCTGTAGGCCATTCTGTATATGATTTCTGGCTAAGAGAATATGCCGGAGTAGATCCTGAAAATGGTAATGCACTTTATTACTATGATCAAGAAGATGGTACACGTGGAACAACAAATGATAGAAATAAAGCAAGTTATTACTATTGTGGTTCTGCTATTCCCTCCATATACGGAGGTTATACCAACACATTCAAATTCTATGGCTTTGATGTTTCTGTATTCCTTACATACCAGATTGGTGGCAAGTTCTATGATACCAACTATGCATCACTGATGCATACCGGTAACAGAGGTTCTCATTGGCATAAAGATATCTTGAATAGTTGGTCTGAAACCAATCCAAATTCTGATGTACCTAGAATTGATTATAATAACCCTAATCAATCGATAGGTTCTAATAGCAGATGGTTGACAGATGCCAGTTATCTTTCACTAAGAAATATAACAGTTGGTTATACAATACCTAAGCATATCCTTAATAAAATAGGGTTCCAAGCAGTAAGAGTATATGCTTCCGGTGATAACCTCGGTCTTATTTCTGCAAGGAAAGGTATGGATCCTCAGCAATCATTTAATGGTACGGCTGACTTTACATACATTCCTACAAGAACTATTTCATTTGGTCTTAATTTAACATTTTAATTGATTATTGAATATGAAAACATATAATTTAATACTTATTACATTGTCGTCCTTCTTAATCTTTAGTTGCGGGAAAGATTATTTAGAGACTGCTCCCACCAAAAGTGTTGCAGAGCAAGATATGCTAAGCAGCCTCACTGGTGCTGAGACAGTATTGGACGGTATAAACAGGGGCACATTTTATTTCTATGATGCTCATGACAAGTTTGGACAGAAGTCTATAGACTATGTAGTAGATTGTCTGGGTGATGATTTTTATCCTACGGAAAGGGGTTATGGATGGTTTGTAGGTTGGTATCAATGGCTGGAGCATAGGAATATAAATAGTGGTAATCTTGAATATGTATGGTCTTACTATTATGATTTGATTAATAATGCCAATCTTGTTATTACTAACTTGGAAAAAATGACAGTGCTTACTGCTCAAGAAAATAAAAAGAGCTCTCTTTTAGCGCAGGCATATACTTATAGAGGGTATTCTCTTTATAACCTTGTTCAACTATTTGGAGAAAAAGGTTTAGGAGTTCCAATCCCTACTACACCAAATCCGGAGCCTCTTGCCAGAGCAACGGTTGCTGATGTTTATAAGCAAATTAATACAGATCTTGGCAAGGCTATTGAATTATTTAATGGTGGTGGAGCAAAGGCAGGACGCGTAAATTCTTCTCAGATTAACTTAAGTGTAACAAATGCTATTCAGGCTCGTGTTGCTCTTACCGAAGGCAAATGGGCGGATGCATCAAAATTTGCTAAAGCAGCAAGGGCAGGCTATCCTTTATGTGACGATAACATGTACGGATGGAGTAAATCAAATGGAGAATGGATATGGGGAGCTATCCTTATAGATGAACAACAAACATCTTTTGCCTCGTTTTTCTCTCATATTGATCCTTTATTTGGCGGGTATTGCACTATGGGAAACCACCATGTAATGTCTGAAGTAGTATTTAACTTTTTACCAGAAAAAGATACTCGTAAACTTTTATGTCAACCCGAGTTATTCTTTAGTAAAGCGGATCTAGCAGATTATTTTCTTGACAAAGAAAGAGCCGGATTTAAATATACAGGCTCTGGTGCTTGGACAAACGACTACTTATATATTAAAGCTGGTGAGATGTATTTGATAGAAGCAGAGGCTGAGGCTAGATTAGGAAATGCTCCTGCTGCTCAGAAGGCAATTAATGAATTAAACAGTGCCAGAATGTATGCAAAAGAAGTAGCTAGACCGGTAGTTTCTACGGGGGATAATCTTATTAAAGAAATCTTAATGTATAGAAGAGCGGAGCTATGGGGGGATGGACAGAGATTCTTTGATATGAAACGTCTTAATGAAGATATGTCCGGTAGAACAGGTCAACCTATGGCAGAAATGACTGCAACTATTAAGGCTGGCGATAAGAGATTTACGTTCCTTATTCCGCAGCAGGAAATGGATGCCAACCCTAACATGAAACAGAATGAACTTTAATTGTTAGTATTAATGATGCTACAAATTTAATAGTAAGGAGTTGCCAAAAAAGGCAACTCCTTTTTTCTGGGGAGCGTAAACTAAACTGTGTCAGCATCTATTTTCGGAGTGATTTTGAGATT
>JAVWIB010000134.1:0-4853 GCA_036639755.1 Bacteroidales bacterium | reverse complement strand
CTTATTCCTAAGGGCGGATATTTATTGCCATCAAATGCGTATGAATTTCCTGCAACAGTTAAAATTGAGGCAAATGCTATAGATACATATGTACCTATTAAATTTGTTAACAGCAATGTTGAATTTGGAAAAGTATTTTATTTGCCGCTTTCTATTAAATCGGCATCAAAATATGGACCTGATGCAGAACGTTCTGTTTTAATGCTTAAAATTACCGCCAAGAACGATTATGAATGGAAATATGCAAGTAAAATGTCGATTACTGCAGGGGGAAGAACAAATGCAAGTGCAGGGCAAAAATCATTTACATCATATTCTATTGATATGGTAGATTTACCAATATTTATAGACTATATAGATAATGATTTAGTTGATAATTGGGATTACGATAATTGGGATTATATTCCTTATTCATTTAGGCTAAAAATAATTCCGACAGATAATAAGAGTAAGTATAAAGTTGAACTTATTCAACTTCCAAGAGATGCTTGGGGATATAGAAATCCGGCATCATTAGAGCTTGATCCCGAGAAAGAAAGTTATTTTGATTGGGACTACGAAACTTTCCATCTTAACTATAGATATAAATCGTATGATGGAAGTTGGATTAATATATCGGAGATACTAGAAGCACAATAGCCGGTAGTTGTTATAATACGCTTTATGGCATGAATATAATTACTTTGTGATCACTATTTTGAGTAATTATATTCATGCTTATTATCCACAATAAAATAATTATTTATGAAAAGAACAGCCTACATTCTATTTATTTTTTTATTTGGTTGTAATTTGTTGTTTGCTCAACAGAGAACAACTGTAAAAGTAAAGTCCGAAACTACTTATGATAAGATTTTGCCATTAGAAATGATGCGTGAATTTAATGATTATAAGAATGGATGTGTTTACTATAAAAACGGATCTGTAACCAATAGCTCTTTCAATTATAACTTGGTTACAGGAGCTGTTTTATTTAAGAATAAGGACGGTAAAGAGTTAGAGTTGGCATTTCCGGAGCATATAACAATGGTTATGATTGATAATGGCTATTGGGTTCCTATTAATGGCGGATATGGTAAAATAATATACAATAAGGACTCTTTAGATTTAATTAAATTTAGAGCTACTCGTTGCACCGAAATTAGGAAGGAAGGTGCATTTGGTGCTGCGTCCAGTACTTCAGCAATAACAAGTGTTTCATCTATTCAAAGTTCTTCTAACAATAGCAGACAGCCATTAGCCGTTGTTGGGGAGTATGATTTTGAGGTTGAAGTTACTTATTTTATAAAAATGGGAGATAATGTAGTGGAGGCTAATGCGAAGGGAATAAAAAAGATGTTTCCTAAGAGCAAAAATAGTATAAGCAATATGATAAAATCAAACAATTTTAATTTATCGAATGAAAAAGATATTATTGAATTATTAAAATCATTGGAATGAAGTATAATGGGTATAGCTAATCTAAATGATAAGTTACCTGCCGATGCAGTCTATAATTTCCCAAAAAATAATTAAATAGCTTCTATATAAAAGAGACCGGCTAAAAAATAGTCAGTCTCTTTTTGTAGTTACGTAGTATAATGCCTAGCTTAGAATTTCTGCAATAACATTTCTACAATCTTAATAGCGGCATAAGCAACCGGAGTACCTGGGCCAAAAATAGCTGCGGCACCTGCTTTGTAAAGGGCATCATAATCTTGCGCAGGGATAACACCGCCGGCAATAACGATAATGTCTTCACGTCCTAATTTCTTAAGCTCGTTAACAATTTGAGGAACAAGAGTTTTGTGTCCTGCTGCAAGAGAAGAAACACCCACTACGTGAACGTCGTTCTCAACAGCTTGTTTTGCAGCCTCTTCCGGAGTCTGGAACAAAGGACCCATATCTACGTCAAATCCGCAGTCTGCATAACCGGTTGCAACAACCTTAGCCCCACGGTCATGACCGTCCTGTCCAAGCTTTGCAATCATAATACGAGGCTGACGGCCCTCTTTCTTGGCAAATTCTGCTACAAGCCCCTTTGCTTTTTCAAAGTCTGAATCATTTTTAACTTCAGAAGAATAAACACCTGTGTTCATACGAATTATTGCTTTATATCTTCCAACAACTGCCTCACATGCATCTGAGATCTCTCCCAATGAAGCACGAGCCTTTGCAGCTTCAACTGCTAATTCAAGCAAGTTGCCGGATTTGTTTTTAACAGCCTCTGTAATAGCTGCAAGGCACTGTTGTACTTTTGCATTATCACGGTTAGCTCTAAGGGTTGTAAGTCTTGCAATCTGTTGCTCACGTACTTTTACGTTATCAACATCAAGAATCTCAATTGGATCCTCTTTTTCAAGACGATATTTGTTAATACCTACAATTGTATCGTTAGCAGAGTCAATTCTTGCCTGTTTGCGGGCAGCAGCCTCCTCAATACGTAGTTTAGGAATACCTGTTTCAATGGCTTTAGCCATACCGCCAAGTTTCTCAACCTCCTCAATAAGAGCCCATGCTTTATTGGCGAGTTCATTGGTAAGAGACTCAATATAGTAAGAACCGGCCCATGGATCGATTGATTTACATACATTGGTTTCTTCCTGAATATAAATCTGAGTGTTACGTGCAATACGTGCAGAGAAATCGGTAGGAAGTGCAATAGCCTCGTCAAGAGCATTGGTGTGAAGTGACTGAGTATGACCTAAAGCGGCACTCATTGCCTCAATACATGTTCTTGCTACGTTGTTAAACGGATCTTGCTCGGTAAGCGACCAACCTGATGTCTGGCAGTGAGTTCTAAGTGAAAGAGATTTTTCGTTTTTAGGATTGAACTGATTTACAAGTTTTGCCCAGATCATTCTGGCAGCACGCATTTTTGCAATCTCCATAAAGTGGTTCATACCAATTGCCCAGAAGAATGAAAGACGTGGAGCAAATGAATCTACAGGAATACCTGCTTTAACACCTGTTCTTAAATATTCCAGACCGTCGGCCAAGGTATATGCCATCTCAATATCGTTGGTAGCACCTGCTTCCTGCATGTGGTAACCGGAGATAGAGATAGAGTTGAACTTAGGCATATTCTTAGCGGTATAAGCAAAGATATCACCAATAATTCTCATGGAAAATTCGGGCGGATAGATATAAGTATTACGCACCATGAACTCTTTAAGAATATCGTTCTGGATTGTACCTGCCATCTCTTCTAATTTAGCCCCTTGTTCCATACCTGCAACAATGTAGAAAGCCAAAATTGGAAGAACGGCTCCGTTCATTGTCATAGAAACGGACATTTTGTTAAGCGGAATCTGATCGAAAAGGATTTTCATATCCTCTACCGAGCAAATACTTACACCTGCTTTTCCAACATCACCTACTACACGGGGATGATCTGCATCATATCCGCGGTGAGTAGCAAGGTCAAATGCTACGGAGAGACCTTTCTGTCCTGCAGCAAGGTTTCTTCTGTAAAATGCATTTGATTCTTCTGCTGTTGAGAAACCGGCATACTGTCTAACGGTCCAAGGTTTTTGCACATACATGGTGCTGTATGGACCACGTAGGAAAGGAGCCACACCGGCAGCATAATTCAAATGCTCCATTCCCTCTAAGTCAGATTCATTGTAATTTGTTTTTACAATAACCTTCTCCGGAGTAAGCCACTCGCTGTTTACTTGTTTATGGTTACAAGCGGCACCTCCATTATATTTTATTTCTGAAAATTTCGGACGCATAATCTAATTTGTCTATTTTAAATTTTATTATTGCTTTTATTAATATCTACTTAATGCCCAATTGAGCTTGGTACCCTTTTAATGTCTCAAGAACATTGCTCTTAACATTAATAAAGTTTGTGATACCTTTAGATACTAACTCATCTTTACAAGCAGGATCGCCTGCAACTACCACAATAGCTTTATTGCCGGTAAGGGCTGCTATCTGAGGTACAGCTTCTGCGTACTCCTCGTCTGACGAGCATGCAACAATAATATCCGCTTTGGCAGCCAAAGCAGCCTTAACACCCTCTTCTACAGAAGAGAATCTGTTGTTATCCACAACTTTAAAGCCTGCAACTGCAAAGAAATTACATGCAAACTGGGCTCTTGCCCTGCACATTGCCAGATTACCAAAGGTAACCATGTATGCAACTGGTTGTTTACCGCTCTTATCGGTAGCATAGCGCATTGCCTCAAAAGACTGAGATGCTCTGTATTTCTCCAAAGGCCGGCCAACCATAGTGCCTGTAACTGCAGGAGCCGGTTTTCTTGTAACAACCTCTTTGGTGACATCTTTATCAATAACCTCTGTAAAGTTAGGATACTGGTTGGAACCAAGGATGGTCTCTCTGCGTGTCTCAATGTTTTTACCTCTTTTAGCAGAAGTTTCTTGAATGGCTTTCTGTATAAAATCCGCTTTGAACGCAGCAACATAGCCGCCCATTTCCTCAACTTTGGTAAACAAAGTCCAAGCTGTCTGAGCAATAGACTCTGTAAGGTTTTCAATAAAGTATGAACCTGCAGAAGGATCTACCACTTTATCAAAATGAGCCTCGTCTTTAAGAATAGACTGAACGTTTCTTGCAATACGGTTGCTGAACTCGCCGGGTTTGCGGAATGAATAATCAAAAGGTAAAACTTCCAGAGAATCTACACCTGCAATTGCAGCACTCATAGCCTCGGTAGTGCCCCTGAGCATATTTACATAAGCATCGTAAGCTGTCTGATTCCACTCGCTTGTAACTGCATGGATTTTCATCTTCTGGCAACACTCCCTCTCGGAACCGTATGATTTAACGATATTTGCCCAAAGTAAACGAGCTGCCCGGAACTTTGCAATCTCCATAAAATAGGTGGAACCTACGGAGAAAGTGA
>JAVWIB010000133.1:0-4889 GCA_036639755.1 Bacteroidales bacterium | reverse complement strand
ACGATTTCCTGTCGCAAGATGACTTTTGGGTGGCTTTTAGCTGACTTAGCTATATGAAAAAAGCCATCTAAACTATTGATTTAGATGGCTTTGTCTTAGATTGTCAGGAAAGTGTCTTTCCCTCTAAGTGATCCGCTTGGGGCTCGAACCCAAGACCCCAACATTAAAAGTGTTGTGCTCTACCTACTGAGCTAGCGAATCGTTTTGGGATTGCAAAAGTAGGCAAAATTTTGATCTATGCAAAATTATTTGCCATTATAATGCTATTTATTCACAGGCAATGGGAATATATCTCTATTAATCAATATATTACAAAAAGCATATTACAATAAATAATAAGTACAGCTGAACATCATATCCGTTTTTTTATTACTTTTACTCAAAATATGTTCGACTTTTAATATATAAAACCTATGAATAAAACAATCATTTATCCGGCAGTGGCTTTGCTTGCGCTTATGGGAAGCAATAGTTTATCGGGAAGCAATACTCCGTTATGGATGCGGTATAGTGCTATTTCTCCCGATGGTTCAACCATTGCATTCTCCTATAAAGGAGATATTTACACCGTTCCTACAACGGGCGGAAAGGCCGCTGTTCTTACAACCAATCCGGCCTACGACTCGCAGCCTGTATGGAGTCCAAATGGTAAGAACATTGCTTTTGCATCGGACCGAATGGGGAGCATGGATGTGTTTCTTATCCCAAAAGAGGGAGGTACGCCGGTGAGGCTTACCACTCACTCCGGAGGCGAAACCCCAGTAGCGTTTCTGAATAATGAGACGGTACTGGTATCGGCGAATATTATCCCCTCGGCAGAGAGCGTGCAGTTTCCCGGAGGATTTTCCCAGATTTACGCAATCGGGGTGAAAGGGGCACTGGAGAACAGCAGTTATTTAGCTCCGCGGCCGCTGATGTACTCTACCCTGCCCATGGAATCCATTTCATTTAGCAAAGATGGCAAGACGTTGTTGTTCAATGATAAAAAGGGCTATGAAGATCCTTGGCGCAAGCATCATACCTCTTCTATTACACGCGATATCTGGCTTTGCAACATTCCCGCCAATAGCGGCGTGCAGCCCGCAAAAGCAGGATCCTATAGCAAACTCACCACATTTAACGGTGAAGACAGAAATCCGGTTCTGACTCCCGATGGTAAATCATTTTATTTTTTAAGTGAACAGGACGGGACATTTAATGTGTACAAAGGAGTTATCGGGAAGAATGATTTTAAGCAGATTACAAAATTTAAAGGGAATCCTGTGCGTTTTTTGTCGCTGGCCGAAAACGGAACGTTATGTTTTGGTTATAACGGGGAGATTTATACTCTTAAAGAGGAGAACGGCAAAACCGCAACACCGCAGAAGGTGACTATTTCCATTATCTCCGATAAGATTGACAAGGACCTGATTAAACAGGTTGCTACAAAAGGAGCGAAAGATATGGCGGTGAGCAAAGACGGAAAACAGATTGCATTTACTTATCACGGAGATGTTTATGTGACTTCCAGCGAGTATAAAACTGCCAAACAGATTACCAACACCCCAGAACAAGAGCGCAATGTGGATTTTGCTCCGGATGGGCGCAGCATTGTTTATTCGAGCGAGCGGAACGGTTTATGGCAGATTTACCAAAGCAATATTGTGAATCCTCAGGAGAAATTATTCCCTTATGCAAGCGAAATAAAGGAGGAGCGCCTGACCAGTTCAAAGATTGCATCGTTCCAGCCTCTTTATAGCCCCGATGGGAAAGAGGTTGCATTTTTGGAGAGCAGAACGGCCATACGGGTGCTGAATCTGGCTACCAAAAAGGTACGGACAGTAATGGATGCCAAATATGAGTATTCTTATTCCGATGGCGATCAGTGGTATCAATGGTCTCCCGATAGTAAATGGATTCTTTCAAACAGCATTACAACGGGCGGATGGAATAATAAGGATGTTGTGTTGTTGGATGCCGCCGGGAACGGTTCTATGCAGAATCTGACCAAGAGCGGTTATAATGATACCGGGGCCAAATGGGTTCTTGACGGCAAAGCAATGATCTGGAACAGTGATCGTGCCGGATACAGAAGCCACGGCAGCTGGGGAGCCGAGAGTGATATCTATATCATGTTCTTTGATCTGGATGCGTACGAAAAATTCAGAATGAGCAAGGAGGAGCTATCTCTTCTTCCCGATACAAAAGACACGGTTAAGAAAGAGATCCTACCGCTTACGTTTGATCTGGAGAATGCCGAGTATCGGGTTATGCGTCTTACTTCCAATTCTTCCAATCTGGGAGATGCGGTTTTAAGCCCCAAGGGCGATAAATTATATTATCTGGCTAGCTTTGAAAAGGATATGGATCTCTGGGAGCATGATTTAAAAGAGAACAGCACCAAAATACTTATTAAAGGGATTGGGTACGGCTCTTTGATTTTGGACAAAGATGGGAAAAATATTTTTGTGAACGGAAAAGACGGATTTAAGAAGATAGCGATTGACGGCGGTAAGACCACCCCTATTCCTTATGAGGTGACGTTTGAATATAAACCTTATCAGGAGAAATCTTATATTTTTGATCATGCATGGCAGCAAGTTGCCGATAAATTTTATGATCCTACGATCCGCAACATAGACTGGGCTAATTATAAAACTACTTATGCTAAGTTCCTCCCTCATATTAATAATAATTATGATTTTGCAGAGATGCTGGGCGAAATGCTTGGTGAGCTGAACGGCTCTCACACCGGCGGAAGATATCGTCCGCAGAGTAGTATTATGGCAACTGCCTCACTTGGGATTTTTACAGATGATATGTATGAGGGGAATGGTCTTAAAATTAAGGAGATCATTAAAAAGAGCCCTCTGGCAGTCATTAAGACGGATGCTGTTGCCGGTTGTATTATTGAGAAAATAGATGGCCGGGAGATTAAAGCAAATGAGGATTATTTCCCTTTGCTGGAGGGGAAATCGGGCAAGCCGGTTCTTTTGTCAATTTATAATCCGACTACCGGAAAACGGTTCACCGAGAAAATAAAAGCCATTAGTGGCGGAGAGGTAAATAATCTGCTGTATTTGAGATGGGTGGAGAGATGCCGCAGTACGGTGGAGAAATTATCGGGAGGCAAAATTGGTTATGTGCATATTAAAGGAATGGACAGCCCTAGCTTCCGCACCCTTTACAGCGAACTGTTGGGCCGCAACAGAGATAAAGAGGCGGTTGTAGTGGATACCAGACATAATGGCGGCGGCTGGCTGCATGATGATGTAGTAACCCTTTTGAGCGGAAAAGAGTATCAGAAGTTTATGCCTCGCGGACAATATATCGGGAGTGATCCGTATAATAAATGGAGAAAACCTTCGTGCATGCTTATCTGTGAGGATAATTATAGTAATGCGCATGGCACTCCATGGGTTTATAAGACACTGGGAATTGGCAAACTGATTGGGGCTCCCGTACCGGGAACAATGACTGCAGTTTGGTGGGAGACTCAGATTGATCCTACTCTTGTGTTTGGTATTCCGCAGATTGGTTGTATGGATATGAATGGAAATTATCTGGAGAATCAGGAACTTGAGCCGGATATTCTTATTCTAAATAAATACGAAGAGGTCATGAGCGGAAAAGATGCGCAATTGGAGAGAGCAGTTATGAGCCTGATGGGTAAATAAGAGTATTAAGTATATTTCTGATTCGTAAAAGCACTTGCGAAAAGTAAAATTCACTCCGTAAAAGTAAAAAAACATACTTTTACGGAGTGTTTATTTTAAAATCGTATATTTTTTATGTTTTCCCCATAAAATACTTTTCGCCCTTGTAAAAATCCCTTATTTTTATATAAAAAAAATGGACTTAAATATTATTCAAAAAAAAATATAGTAGATAAGGTGTGTGGGAAGGTAGATGCTTGATTTTGATTTGGCAACGCTATATCAAGTTCAAACAAAACGATTAAAAGAACAAGTCAAACGTAACATTGAACGTTTTCCAAATAGATTTATGTTTGAACTTTCATCTGAAGAATGGGAACAACTGGTCGCAAATTGCGACCAGTTACCAAAAAACATCAAACATAGCTATATCAGGCCAATGGCATTTACTGAACAGGGTGTAGCTATGTTATCAGGAGTACTCAAAAGCGATATAGCTATTCAGATGAGTATAAGTATTATGGATGCCTTTGTAGCCATGCGCCGATACCTACTCTCTGCTACAACACAAAACAAAGAGATAGCGCAGGTGAAAGAAGAAATAAAAGAGCTAAAAGAATATATAGAAGAGGTCTTTGCCGATTATAACGATATAAACGAAGATACGGCAATGCAAATGGAGCTGATTAACCAAACACTGGCTGAGCTATCCACTAAACAAAAGACCGTAGCTCAGTTGCAAAATAGAGACAAAATCGGATTCAAAAAATAGATCACTTTAATAGATAATACCCTAAAAATAAGTGAATTAAATTTGCAGACTCAATAAAAATGTGTATATTTAAACAATAAAACAACTAGAAACTATGGACTTAACTATTATTCAAAATAAGATTTATGAGATAAGGGGGGAGCGGGTGATGCTGGATAGAGACTTGGCAGAATTGTACCAAGTGGAGACGAGAATATTAAATCAGGCAGTCAAACGAAATATAGAGCGATTCCCTGATAACTTTATGTTTGAACTTTCAACACAAGAAGCTAATCTTCTCACTATCAATTTGAGATCACAAATTGTGACCTCAAACAGAGGTGGTAATAGATATTCCTATTATGCTTTTACCGAACAGGGGGTTGCTATGTTGTCGGCGGTACTTAGAAGTCCGATAGCTATTCAGGTAAGTATAAATATTATGAATGCCTTTGTAGCCATGCGCCGATACCTACTCTCTGCTACAACACAAAACAAAGAGA
>JAVWIB010000132.1:0-4984 GCA_036639755.1 Bacteroidales bacterium | reverse complement strand
TAACAGCAATGCCATGAATATTATGGCCTCCTTTGTAGATTATCCCTCCAAGGTGTTTACCACCTCCTGTATTGTTAAACCTCAGATAACCATGAAAAATGAGATGAAGGTGGTGGTGAATTTTGGAAACAATGCGGTTATTGAAAATCTGGATATAGATACAGCTCCGCAGGCTAAGGTGCAGTTTACATGGGAAAGTAAAGATCCCGGTTCCCATGCCGTACCTGATGCCGCTACCAATAAGATCATTTTTCCCTTTCCAAACGGAGCAAACGGAAAGTTTGCCTTAATAGCTACGGTGATGGGCGATAATGGAAAGGGTGATGATGCAAAATGTACAATCGGTATCTATGAAACTATCTATCTGGTGGGAGTATCTAAGACAATGGACAGAAGAAATGATGGACAGGGTAAGATTACCTATGTTAATGAAGTGGTGGCCAAATGGCTTGCCCATCCCCGGTCTCTGTTCTTTAAAGTAGAGGAGCCGGTTTCTAATCTGTTACCTTTTGTTTATAATGGTGTTACCTATTATAATGACCATACCGGTGTGGATGAAGAGGTAACTTATACTTTTGAGAAAGGATCTAGTTATTACTACCCGTTTGGTCTGGGCTCTTTTACCTATAATGGGAGTAATGCCCCGTCTAAGTATCTGCAATATTTTGGACTTAGTCCGGAAAAAGATAAATATAATACCGGCCCCAACGGGGAGTTTCTCTATGTTTTCAGCCGTTACTTTGGAGGTGGACTGGTTGATAGTAATGTGAGCTGGAAACAGATCTTTGAATATATATATCCTTAACGGATTAGCCGGAATGGAAAAGGGAGCCTTACCACTCCCTTTTTTTATTCTAGGTCTATCTACCCTTATGAGTAAATAATATATCCTAGTTCCCTAATATTATCTTTTACTAGTTAGGTAGCCATACAATGGCAATGGTCTCTTTATCGCGGCATCTCATGTAAGTATTCCATTGTTCTTGTTTCCTTAATTCCTGCATCTTTGGGAGACTATCCTCCATTAAAAACACCGTCGCAAAACCAATCAGCAATCCGTTTTCTTTACCGTTGATTTCGTATGTATATGGCGGAACATAATCTGTATCTACCGTAGCCATTCCTTGTGGTGTAATCTTTAACTTTCCTAAATTATTTCTGAAATAGTGCGGATTTCTATTGTTGTTTTTATTTACCTTCTCCAAATTTCCCTCATTAAGGTCTCCTCCAATTGTCCACACCACATCATTATAATCTGCCGGGGCATACCGTTCCATAGGGAGCTGTATACTCTCTCCGGTATGAATATAAACACACTTACGGGCATCACCATCATATCCGTTCCCGGACCCTGCATCATTATAATAAAACTCCCCTGCATTTATATAGTTTTTCCGCTCTTTTATCACCAGATTAATCTCCTCTTTAAACTTTACGGCCCTATCAATTTCATTCCTTACCAATCCGTCTGGAAAAGCTTTTAAGGTAAATTTTAGGTAGTTGTATCCTATAGTATCTGTACTCAGATAATTTGTTCCGTATTGCCATCCTATTCTGTACATGAGAGAATCTTTTATCTTGTCAGCCATCCCTCTCATTTTAGCAAGGGCGGTTCCGTTAAGATATTCTCTATTTTGAAATGGTTTATCGATCGGTCCGTTTTGTCCACGCATCCAGTAATCTGTATCCCGGATATAAGCATAAGAGGCATTAGCCGGCTCATAACCTACAATCTTTATCTTCATCAGCTCGTAATCCTGCCATATGAGAGAATCTTTGGAGCTCACCCGCTTGCCGTTTATCTCAAAAATCAGGCTCTCCACCGGAATGTAAGTCTCGGAATTAACCGTAACCTTTGCAATAGCTACTTTATCTGCGTACTTAGCCACTATGGTAGCCGTCCCTTTTCTGCGCCCTACCACGGTGTTCTTATCCAGCAAAGAGACAATCTCTTCCCCCTCCTTTATGCTCCACTGTACTTGGGTTGTGTCTACCCCGCTCTCTGTTACCTCTAACCGGTGCATCTGCAGATACGCCAGCGTAAGATCCGTGTTATTTAGTTTTAACGTATTGTCAGCAGGATTCACCGGAATCACAATCTCCTTGCTGCATCCGCCCATCAGCACGGCTATAAGTAATAATAGGTTTGTTAAAGATTTCATATAGTTGTAATTTTAGTTGTTCCATTAATTTGTTTAAATTTACGCATTTTTATTGAATCTGCCAAATTTAATTAGCTTATTTGCAGGATGTTATCTGCTAAAATGCGCTATTCTTTTTGAATCCTATTTTGGGCCTTTCCGGTTCTTTTTGAGCCGGCTTCTTTGCCAATTCTGCCAAAGCCATATAAATATCATCCAGCTCCTTGCGCATATCTTCGGAGAGATCATTTACCGCTCCTATGGTTTCATCTGACCCTGTTTCCAACGCTTTTACCCTTTCTTTAATTTCTTCCAGTTCTTTATTTTGCAAAGTAGCATTCAGCAAGAACCGACGCATAGCAACAAAAGCATCCATTATATTTATACTAACTAGAATTGCAGTACTACTTCTCAAAACAGTTGCTAGCATAGCAACCCCCTGTTCGGTAAAAGCATATGGGAGATATTTTATATTACTTCCTCTTCCTTCTTTTTTCAAGGTTCCAATTTGGCACCTTGAAACTTCTTCTGTTGTCAGTTGAAACATAAATCTATCAGGAAAACGATCTATATTTCTTTTTACAGCTCTATTTAGAACTTTTGTCTCCACTTGATAAAGCTCCGCCAGATCTTTATCAAGCATCACCCGTTCGCCTCTAATTTCGTAAATCTTATTTTGGATTATTATTAAGTCCATTGTTTCTAGTTGTTCTATTGTTTAAATTTAAGCATTTTTATTGAATCTGCTAAATTTAATTCACTTATTTTTAGGATATTATCTATTAAAATGTTTTATTTTATTATTTTCTTTACGGTATGTTTAATTTTCAGTACGGCCAAGTTGAGTTCCACAGATGATCCGCTTTCTGTAACCTCTTCGCCGGAACTCATCAGGCTGGACAAAATGTCGGAACTTTTCTCCAGCAAGTGCTTTTGTTTTTCCACATCTTTCTCTTTTGACATCGCATCTACTGTCCTGGAGAACTCCCGCAGGTGGGAAAAGGTTTCAATGATATAAAAGGTCGTTTGAATTGCTTGTTTACTTTTAAGGATTGTGGCCAGCATATACATTCCTTTTTCACTAAAGGCTCTAGGGGAATGCGCTAAGTATTTGATATTCTGGAGGCGGTCGAAAATTTCGACCACACTTAGCTTCTCTGTAGAAGTAAGTTCAAACATATATCCTTCCGGAAACTTGTCTGGATTATTTCTAACAGCCTCATTTATCCTTTTTGTCTCAGTTCCATACAGCACCGCCACATCCACATCCAGCAGGACATTTTGCTCTCTGATTTTCAGAATACGTTTTTCAATGTCACTAAATTTTATGATTGCGTTCTCCATGTTGTTTTGTTGTTTTCAATTTGCCACTCCTAAAATAATTGAGGGGTCTATTGATAGTTTAAGGCTGATTTGTCGGGCTACTTTCAAGGTGGGTTCTTTCTTTCCTGAAAGAATTTCATTAATCCTCGCTGGTGAAATTAACAGTAGTTGCGCCAACCCTTTTTGCGTCAGTTTTAGTTCATACATTCTCAACTTGAGCATTTCCGGCAGAGAAGGTGCCTTGATTGGAAAATGCTCTTCATCATAATCGGCCACAAGATCGGATAATAAGACCAGTTCCACCGCATTCTTATCATAAAGAGGTGTTTCGTCTGTAACAATCAACAGCAGTTCTTCTATGCGTTCCATTGCGGCTTTGTATTGTACTTCATTTTCTATATGTGCCATATCTAAAGTTTTGAACAATCATTAATATTATCATAATCGGAGTGTGTTCCAATATACCGTATATAAACCATCTTAAATTTCACTATCGCCACCAACCGATAATCATTCCCTTTAATATTGAAAACATAATGCTGATTGCCCACAGCATCTACACTATTAAATGTTTTTTTTATATCAGCAAAAGTATTCCAATCTGCTGCCCCTGTTTTCTTATACCATTCCTCCAGCGCCGATTGTGCGTCTGAGTATTTATTGTAAAACAAGACAATGGTTCGATGTGCAATAATTCTCATTTATTTTTTTTGTTATGACAAATATAAATAATATATTCCAAATAATGAAATTTATTTTCAAATAATGAAATTTATTTTTGTTATTTCCAATAGAAAC
Source organism: Bacteroidales bacterium (assembly GCA_036639755.1). Classification (GTDB taxonomy): domain Bacteria; phylum Bacteroidota; class Bacteroidia; order Bacteroidales; family UBA932; genus Egerieousia. Next base: position 722 of record JAVWIB010000132.1, on the reverse strand, counting down.
AAATTTAATTCACTATTTTTTAAATCCGATTTTGTCTCTATTTTACAACTGAGCTACGGTCTTTTGTTTAGTGGATAGCTCAGCCAGTGTTTGGTTAATCAGCTCCATTTGCATTGCCGTATCTTCGTTTATATCGTTATAATCGGCAAAGACCTCTTCTATATATTCTTTTAGCTCTTTTATTTCTTCTTTCACCTGCGCTATCTCTTTGTTTTGTGTTGTAGCAGAGAGTAGGTATCGGCGCATGGCTACAAAGGCTCGCATAATACCTATGTTTACTTCAATAGCAATATCTGAGTGTAAGACACTTGCTATCATGGCTACACCTTGTTCCGTGAATGCAAAGGGCATTGCTCTATTTTTTGCTTGATTTGTGGTTCCATTTTGGAACCTCAAACTGATTATTAGGCTGTTCCATTCTATATTTGTCAACTCAAACATAAAATCGAGAGGAAATCGTTTAATATTTCGCCTAACAGCTTTTTTTAAGTTTTTTGTTTCCACCTTATACATTTCTGCCAAATCAAAATCCAGCATCACCCGCTCCCCTCTTATCTCATAAATCTTATTTTGAATAATAGTTAGGTCCATAGTTTCTAGTTGTTTTATTGTTTAAATTTAAGCATTTTTATTGAGTCTGCCAAATTTAATTCACTTATTTTTAGGATATTATCTATTAAAGTGATCTATTTTTTGAATCCGATTTTGTCTCTATTTTGCAA
>JAVWIB010000131.1:0-5491 GCA_036639755.1 Bacteroidales bacterium | reverse complement strand
CCTTTATATCCATTCGGATCCGCCGCGCCATAGGAAGCAGGTTATTAGTTCTGTTACCCATATTTTTCACAAAACCTAGTCCCAACCCTTTGTATGTCAATAATAAATACCCATTAGATTGCCCGGGAAAAATCAGCGGCTCCTTTGCCAGAAACGTAAGAGCCTCCCCTCTGTCCACCTCCACAACCTCTATCCCGTCCAGCTGTATTTCCTCAGCAACTATCCGCTGCATAGCGATCGATAATGCCAGATCCGCATGCGGAATCAGATCCTTTCCCTTTACCTGCCCCATTGCTACCCCCGACAACACAACCCTCAGCCTCTTCTGAAAAAACAAAATATCCTCCATCAACCCATCCGGATACCCCTTTACCAAATCTCCCGGCACATGCACTAGGTTACCTAACAACATAATTCTGACCCAGTAGCCTGTTATCTTATTCTGTTTCGGTAAGTTTTTACAATCTGATCCATAATGTTTTCCAGAACATTTCCGAAATAAAGCACAGTGGTCAGACTCCGTAAGCGGTTTACGAATGACCGCCATAAACTGCCCCTCTCCCTCTACAAGGCCGGGGACAAACTGTATCCCCCCCGCAGCGGTACGTAAAATACCGCTATGAACAGGTACATGTATTGGAACAACTTCTGCTCCAAGATCTTGTGTAATATATGTTATTGTATCGTCATTCTCATAATGGTTATAAGTACAGGTAGAATAAACCAGAAAACCTCCCGGAGCGAGAGCCGGCCACACATCCGCCAGAATACGCTTCTGCCGCTGACTGCACAATTTCACATTGGCAAGACTCCATTCGTTAACAGCCTCATTGTCTTTCCTGAACAAACCCTCCCCCGAACACGGGGCATCTACCACCACCAGATTAAAAACATTGTCCAAATCTGTAAAATCCTTGGGATCATTGTTTGTAACAATCACATTGGGTGCACCCCATTTTGCAACATTATCTGCCAGTACAACCGCCCTGCTTTTAATAACCTCGTTGGAGACCAGCAAAGAATCTTCTCCCAGCAACGATGCCAGATGAGTTGTTTTCCCCCCCGGAGCTGCGCACAGATCAAGAACCCGGAGTGGTCTGTCAAAAAAACGCTGTCCATCTCCTCTTCCCCCATCGTCTATTGCCTTTTTTACCAGTTCCATATACATACTGGATGCCTCCTGCACATAATATCCCCCTGCATGAAACAACGGATCTAGAGTAAACTTCGGACGCTCCGTCAGATAAAATCCATTGTCGCACCAAGGTACTCTTCCCGATATATTCCTGCTAAAATCAGTCTGTTCAACAGAACTAATTTTTGAGGGATTCAACCGGATACCGGCACGAGCGGCAAGCCCCTGCTCCAAAACAGAAAAGAGCCCCCGGGCAATCTCCTCACCCAAAGACTCAACTGCAAGATCCTTAAACTCCTGTGGGAGAAACAATCCTTTATTTTCCGGCACAACACTCATACTTATTTTCTAAGGAAATGTTTATACTTACTTTCTAGGGAAACACTCATAATCAAAAATATAGGAAGAATAATTAGCTCCCCACAAATCATATCGATCAAACATAGCCGGCAGTTTTAACAAAAACAGCGGCCAGTTCTTCAGCTTTTTATCACTCCAGTAAACCTCAGCAATGGCACTCATTCTGGGAAAAATCGCATACTCCACACGTTTCACGGTTGGAAAATATTCGGTCCACATACATCCTCCTCCACCAAGAATATTAGCAGCCTGTACAGTAGAAAGAGAATCGGGAACAGGTTCAAATTTATACACTTTATCCAGCGATACCAATCTTGCCGTATGACACAAAGAATCCTCTTTCTCTTTTTGCTTATAATTCAGATAACTGTATGCAGAGGGGGTAAGAATTGCCTTATGCCCTTGCTTTGCAGCTTTATAAGCCCCTTTCTCATTCCTCCAGCTCATTACCGCTACATTATCAATCAATCCGTTATCCACCATCTCATCCCATCCTACGGCCACCCGGTTACGGGCAGTAATCACATCTGAGACCTTTTGGGCAAAATATTTCTGCAACCCTTTCTCATCTTTTAGGTGATGTTCCTTAATAAACTGCTGTACCTCCGCAGATTCTTTCCACCATTTATGAGCACATTCATCTGCACCCATATGAATATATTTACCGGGAAAAATATCCATCAGCTCATTAAACACATCCTCCAAAAACACAAACACCTCATCCGAGGGGGCCAGCACATTATTCTCCCTGTTGAAGATCCCCCAGGTAATAGCCGGTTTGACAGCCCTCTGCGGCTGCGTTCCAAACTGAGGATAGGCGGCCAAAATAGCCATAGAGTGCCCCGGAATATCAATCTCAGGCACCACGGTAATGTATCGTCTGGCAGCATAATCCACCACCTCTTTCAACTGTTCAATAGTATAATATCCTCCGTAACGGGTAGAATCCACCCCCGTACCGGGAAAGATTCCAATAATGGTAGCATCGCGGTAAGCCCCTTTTTCATTTAGTTCCGGATGGCTTTTACACTCCATTCGCCACCCCTGATCATCGGTAAGATGCCAATGAAAATAATTCATTTTATGCAGTGCCAGATAATCGATATACTTTTTAAGATATTCTACCGAAAAAATATGCCGCACCACATCAAGATGCATTCCTCTATACTCAAAACGGGGTTCATCCTCAATTTTAACACATGGAATCTCCAATGTCTCCGCCAATGTGGGTGTGAATGCGGATGCGGATGTTGATGTTGATGTTGATGTTGATGCGGATGTTGATGCCGTTCTAGTTGCCAATGCGGGAACCGCCGCTACCGGCAGTAATTGCAGCAACGTCTGCACCCCATAAAACAACCCTTGTTCATTTTTACCGGTCACCACTATTTTATCAGGAGTTACCAAAAGCGTATATGCCCCTATGCGGGCCAAAGAATCTTGTTCAACTGCAAGGACAATTGTATTTCTCCCCTCTTTATCAGCCCCTTTTATCCACCTCTCTTTTCCAACCTCTTTTACAGAAAAAGAGTAATACCTTCGCAAATATCCCTTAAAAAAATCGGCAGAATTCCGCGCTTCCTGAGCATTAACAAGAACAAGGCCGGTTTTCCCGTTCAAGAGAAAAGAGCCTTGTAAAACCTCTGCCGAAACCGGCTCCGGTATAATTGAAATCTTATTTTTACCGCTAACATCGGAAAGAGCCATAAAAAGTATAATTATACATATAAACCCTCTCATTAACTATAAGTTACATTCCCCGGATTAAACTTAGACATATCCAGTTTGCCGCTAAATGCCAACCCCAGCTGATCGGTCATGGCATCTACAACCTCCTGCAATTTTCCCCCCAGCATAGCCTTAATCATAAAATTCAACTCTGCCGATAGTTCAATATGAAATTCCGTCTTTGCAACATCCACCGCATGAAAGAAAATGGAGATGGTAAACGGAAACGGTGACTTACCAAACTGCTCGTACACAATAGAAGAAAACGGATTTCTAGCCACAACCCGAATCCCCATCTTAAACCCTTTCACCTCCCCCTCAATGGTATCTTCCGTAGCGGTAACCCCCTCTTTTTTATCGGGAGGAAGTGCCATCACAAAATTTCTCATATCGGAAAAACCGGTATACAGCATATGTGCCGGCTGCGCTATGGTAATCATCTTCCCTTTAACCTCTGTATTTTCCATAAAAATTCTGTGTCCTTAAACGCCCCATGTTTCAGGATTAATTCTCCACTCCTTAAGCACATCCAGATCTTTTGCCTGAATATACTTTGCCGCAACAGCCTCATCCAGCAAAGCCTCATAATGGCTAAGAGTATAAAGCTCCACATTTGCATACTCAAATGCCCGTCTCGATTTTATAAAATTATAGGTAAAGATAGCCACCATGCCAAGTACCATAGCCCCCTCTTTCTGCAAAGCATCAACAGCCGAAAGACTGCTTCCGCCGGTTGAAATCAAATCCTCAACCACAACAACTCTTGCCCCTTTTGGAAGATCTCCCTCAACCTGCGCTCCGGTTCCATGATCTTTTGGTTTTGGTCTTACATAAACAAAAGGCAACCCCATAACCTCGGCTACCATCATTCCGTATGCAATTGCACCGGTAGCAACACCGGCTATAACATCTACATTTTTAAAATGTTCCCTGATTGTACTTACAAATGCTTCATAAACAACCTTTCTGGCTGCAGGATAAGACAACACTTTTCTATTATCACAATAAATAGGAGATTTCCATCCCGATGCCCACGTAAACGGTTTCTCAACATTCAATTTAACAGCCTTTATATCTAATAGCTGTTTTGCTACAATTTTCTCTATAGATTCCATAATATCACTATAATCTTTGTGCAAAGATAATAAAATCATTTCTGTTTTCCCTATATAAACACATAGTTCAACATATTCTTAACAGAAAACTAATTTTTTCGTACCTTTGCAGCCGCAAAAAATTCCGATACCAATCATTAAACGTTATGTATAATATCGGAAGTTTGAGCCTTAAAAGCGGAGAATACAACCTCGATAATAATGCCATTGAGAGAACATTCAAAGATATGATCATCGGGAGGAAAAACTACTACTTCTGCGAAAGACACACCTCTGCAGAGCGAACCGCATCCATCTACTCGCTCATCGGATGCTGCAAACTCAACAACGTAGATCCACTCCAATACCTGACCGACGTATTGGGTAGGATAAACGGGCATTGCCACAAAGATCTCGCTCAACTACTCCCACACAACTGGAAACCCATCACAAAATAACTCGCTCCCACACGGGCCGCAGCGAAGCGCAGACGTCGTTCTTTGGACGGTTACGCTATTTCAAAGCTATAAGGATATCCCAAACGCTTCAACAGCAAATTCAATGTTTTTGTTGGATTATCTTTTATTAATCTTGTCTTCATTATTTTTTATCATCTATATAGCCATTAATAGCTTTGTATAATAATTCACCCCTTGGAGAGGGCGCATTTGACTCTACTAATTTACCAGTTAAAATTCAGCAAGTAGCTATTTGCCAGATAATAACGCCTTATATCTAAAATATATTTGATCATCTATATCTTTATCTAGTATACCATATGGACAGATATTATTATTTATACTTTCATATTTAGTTTGAGAACATATAGTACATATTGGCAATGCCTTACAGTCTTTACAAGGAGTTAAGAACCTACGAGATTTCCTTTCTAAAAATGACGAATTAAAAGTTATAATTCCATCATTGTTTAAAACGCCAATGCGTTCTTTTTCTTTAAAATCTCTGGCGGTACATTTAAATACATCTCCATTGTAATTTATTACATACGAGTTATCAAAATCGGCATAACAAGGGTACATAAGGCTGCCTTTTCCTACCATATTATTATTAAAACCTCTAGTTACTAATATTTGTTTTATCTGATTAAGCTTATCATATAATTCATCCGACTGAGGCACTTGCCATACCCTTTGCAAATGAATTGTTATTTGCT
>JAVWIB010000130.1:0-5783 GCA_036639755.1 Bacteroidales bacterium | reverse complement strand
CTTCAATACTCTTGATAATCCGCAAACTTAACCCTGTGTAATCCGCCAAATCTTGCTGAGTTAAACCGAGCAAAGAGCGACGCTCTCGTATGATTGAATAAAAATCCATAGTGCACTATTTTACCTATTGCCCACAAAGTTAATACCTTTTTCATTCCGAACAAACAAAAAGTGCAGTTTATTTCACTCAAAGCCTTTTTTTTATTTTTCGATATTTTTATATTTTTTTGATTCAGATATAACACTTTACATTTTTTGCTTTGTCACTATTTGAGTATCTGTTCTAAATCCAGCAGATCCATGAAGAGCATTAGTTATATTTGTTCTAGTGTAGGTAGGGATATATCCTTCTCCATTTAGTTTCCCTGCTAAATCTTCAATTGTTCCCAACTTATCTACAACTTTTGTTGTGCTTTCCCCTCATGTGTTCTAAAAGACTTAATTACATATAAATAAGTAAATCGTCCACTTTTTTTAATCTGTAGTTGCATAGTAGTATCTGTAAATATCTACTACGGATGTATCGGCAACTTATTCGTATCATCCGGCCCATCCTTATTATATTACTGGTATGCTATTTTTTAACTGTATTTATTTTTACTCCATCAATGCTTCTCAAAAATCATTTGCGGTATGTGTCTCCGGTAATGCTCTACAGTGGACGGTTACGACTAAAATATTCCAGTCTATTGCATAATGCACCAAAAAATATTAATTTTGATTTCAAATGCGCAACTCCAAATCTATTATAAGCGTATTCTATTTTATTAAAAAACAAAAATCAATACGGGATGGCTAAATTTAGAGTAGAAGGTGGTAGAAAATTACACGGAGAAATTATGCCTCAAGGGGCAAAAAATGAGGCACTTCAGGTTTTATGTGCGGTTTTACTTACTCCACAAAAGGTTACAATAAAAAATATTCCTCATATAGAAGACGTAAATAACCTTATCTCACTACTAAAAGAGATTGGAGTGGAAATTACTCCAATACAAAATGGATATACATTTAAAGCACAAAATATAAATAGTAACTTTTTGGAAAGTGAAGACTTTCTAAAAAAATGTTCTGCTTTAAGAGGAAGTGTTATGCTAATTGCACCCCTGCTTACCCAATGTAAAAAACTATATTTTTCTTCTCCCGGCGGCGATAAAATTGGTAGAAGAAGATTAGACACACATTTTATAGCATTAGAAAAACTTGGAGCGAGACTGGAATATATTCAAGAAAAACAAGCGTATCATATCACTACAGAAAAATTAGTTGGTAAATATATACTTTTGGATGAGGCCTCTGTTACAGGAACCGCAAATATTATTATGGCAGCTGTAAAAGCCCAAGGTACCACAACTATATACAATGCAGCCTGTGAACCATATGTACAGCAGCTCTGCAAAATGTTAAATGGTATGGGCGCAAAAATAGAAGGTATAGCATCGAATCTATTAACCATCACCGGAGTAGAGAGTCTCCACGGAACATGTCACACAATACTTCCGGATATGATTGAAACCGGAAGTTTTATTGGAATGGCCGCAATAACAGGCAGTGAGCTCCTAATAAAAAACGTATCCTATGAAAATTTAGGTATTATCCCCGATAGTTTTAAAAGACTTGGTATAAACTTAGAACAGAAAGGAGATGATATTTATATACCGGCTCAGGAATGCTATAGTATTCAATCATTTATGGATGGCTCCATCATGAGCGTTTCAGATGCTCCATGGCCTGGTTTAACTCCCGATTTATTAAGCGTTATATTAGTTGTAGCCACTCAGGCAAAAGGTAGCGTGCTAATTCACCAAAAAATGTTTGAAAGCAGACTTTTCTTTGTAGATAAACTAATAGATATGGGTGCTCAAATAATACTATGCGATCCGCACCGAGCTGTTGTAATTGGGCATGACAAGAAAATCACATTAAAAAGCAGAACCATGAGCTCTCCTGATATTAGAGCAGGCATTGCAATGCTTATAGCAGCTATGAGTGCAGACGGAGTAAGTATTATTAATAATATAGAACAAATAGACAGGGGATATGAATACATAGATCAAAGGCTCAACGCCTTGGGAGCTAAAATAGAAAGACTATGATAAAAATAATAAAAGACTTTTCTCTAATTAATAATAACTCATTTGGGATTGAGGCGAAAGCAGATTTTTTTGTTGAATATAGTTCAGAAACAGACCTTATAAATTTTCTTAAATCACAGAGCACAAAAAATATCAACTATTTTAATTTAGGAGGTGGGTGCAATGTTTTATTTATAGCAGACTACAAAGGCTATATTCTTAATTCTCAAATCAAAGGGATAGAAATTATATCGAAAGGCTCCAATGAAGTTATACTTAAGGTTGGCTCCGGAGAAACATGGGATGATTTTGTGCTATACTGTGTAGATAATTTTTTTCAAGGAGCAGAGAATCTATCCCTTATTCCCGGTTCTGTTGGAGCATCCGCTGTACAAAACATTGGTGCTTACGGTGTAGAAGCAAAAGATATTATATATGCTGTAGATACAATTAATTCTAAGGGTAAAAAAAAACAATATCTCAATGCCGAATGTAATTTTAGTTATAGACATAGCATTTTTAAAGAAACCCCAAGTTACTTTAATACGCCTGTTATCACTTATGTATATTTTAAACTAAGAATAAATTCTAACACATATAATTTAGAGTACGGAAATCTAAAAGAAGCACTCATTCATAGTGAAAAAGAATTAAATCTAAAAAATATAAGAGAAGCAATCATAGAAATGAGGGAAAAAAAACTGCCCGATTACCATACAATTGGCAATGCAGGAAGTTTCTTTAAGAATCCTATAATTTCTAAAGAGAAATTTAATTCTTTAATAGCAGAATATCCAAATATGCCTCATTATAATGCTGCAAATAATCATATAAAGTTATCTGCAGGGTGGTTGATAGAACAATGCGGATGGAAAGGGAAAACACAAAATAATGCAGGTGTATATAAACTTCAGGCTCTGGTTTTAATAAACGCTACAGGTAGAGCAAGTGGAAAAGATATTTTAAGTCTTTCTAATGCAATCCAAAAGGATGTCTATAATAAATTTGGAGTAAATATAGATAAAGAGATTGTCGTTGTAGAGAACCCTCTATAAACTATAAATCACTTTCTCTCTTTTGAACAGAATATACTTAAAATTAACGATATTTTTGCCGGTGCAATTTATTTTATTCGCAGTTTCTTTTTATCTTTGTCTATTACAACTATACAGATAATGACAATGAAACTTTTATATCCGGAGGAACATCTTTCTTGTGTAAATTATTTAAAAGATAAAACAATAGGGTTTAGCCTGCAGTCCATCAACAAAGATGAGGATTTTGCACTGCTTGATAAAAGCCTGCACTATATTTTATTTTTACAGAGTGGAAAAATGCGGCTTGCATTTAAAAATATAGGGTCAAAAGAATTATTTAGCGAAGAGATGATTTATATTCCCAAAAATAATGAAGGAAAAGGGTTTGCGGAGGTTGATTCCGATTTTATAGTTCTTGGATTCGATAGCAATCACCTGCATCTATGTGATGAGTTTGCAATAAGCGATCTTTCTAAAACGTACACGGGGGAAGTTAGCCAATCTGTGTCAATGCCTGTTTATCCCCCAATGCAAATGGTATTGGATAGTGTAAAATTCTATTTGAGTAATAAAATAAACTGTATTCATCTGCACAGTATAAAACAAAAAGAGGTGTTTCTTATTCTCAGAACTTTTTATTCAAAGAGAGAGAATGCAGAATTTTTTGCCTCTTTGCTGGATTTCTAAAGGCACATGCTTTTTTAGAACGGGTTTACTTACCCCTTAATTGCTTGATAAGTATTACCCTGAATTTTTCTTCCGCATTAAAGACCTTTACGGCTTTTCTAAGTGGAAGAACTTTCTTGAAGTTATTAAAATAAGAGACATAAACCTCACCTTCTTTTTTAAAACTGTCAATATATGCATCGGATAAGGCTTGAATCTGGAGATCGGAAACGGGCGTATCTGCTTCCAAGGCCTGATTTAGTTTTTCCAGATTCCCCATTGTCTCTCTTCTGGCTTTACCTCTGGCGTGCCAGCTTTCATTATAAACCGGCCAGAATTTTTCCGCCTCTTGCGGGGTAAGGTTGAGTTCTTGTGTAAAGAAAGCTACTTTTTGGCTCATAATCTCCTGTTTTGAGGGGTGCCTATGAGTCTGTTCTTGATCACATGGTCTTGAGTTTTCCGTACCGGAACTTATTTGAGGATAATGTGAATCCTCCAGTTTTGCGTTCTGGGCTGTCAATAACATACTTGTTATCAAACAAAAAGTAATCGTTATTAAAAATCTCATATACATATATAGCTATTTAATATTTATTCTAAAGCGGCAAGAACCGTGGCAACGGAGGTGTTGCTATCTATTAAATATTGTTCTATCTCGTCTTTATTTACGGTTGGGGTTACCACTTCAATTTTTGTTATTTCTTCATCACTTGGGGTATAGGCAGGATAACGCCCCAGATATTGGTTCAATTCCTCGTCCGATACAGATTCCGGAACCGGAGTGTTTTCTGATAAGGATTTTTCTTGTAAGGTTTTAGTATCCAGTGTCTTTGTTATGTATAATGCACTATAACCCAAGCCAAAGATTAAAGCAAACATGGCCGCCATTGTTACGGTTGTACGAAGAATCGTATAAGAAGAATGTTCTTCTTTTTCCGCACCGCATATTTTCACCCTCATCTGGTCTTCTAACGCACTAAAGTAGCCGTCCGGTACGGTAAACGGATTTTTCTTCATCTTGGGATTTTGTAAAATATCGCTCATAATTTTATTTGTTATCTCTTAGACTATATTCTTTTCAAAAGGATTAATAGCTGTATAAATTTATTGGTCAAAAGTTTCTTCCAGTTCTGTTTTTATTTTTTGGTAGGCATGATGGTAGGAGGCTTTTAATGCTCCTACCGAGGTGTTTAAAATCTCCGACATTTCTTCGTATTTGAGCTCCTGAAAATAGCGGAGGCTAAAGACGGCCCTTTGTTTATCGGGGAGTTTTAAGATAGCTCTTTGCAAAGCCATCTGGAGTTTGTCTCCGTTAAAACCAATGTCGCTTCTGAGTTTGTTTTCCAATACCGCATCGTAACTGCTAAGGGAAAGGAAGGCTGTTAATCTCTTCTTTTTTAGGAATGTAAGGGTTTCATTTGTAGCAATTCTGTAGAGCCATGTATAGAGCTTGGCCTCCTCTCTGAAATCGGGCAGGTACCTCCATACTTTTACTAAGGTGGTTTGTAAAAGATCATTGGCATCATCATGGGAACATGTTAGCTTCCTGATGTGCCAATATAATCTTTCACTATATTTGCGGACAAGGAGATTAAAGGCATATTCTTGTTTGCCCTCTTCTTTATAAATAATAAGTATTTCCTTGTCTTCCACTGTTATTGTTTGTTAAGTGTTCAAATATCTGCAAAAAGTATGCAGGATTGCAACTTATTTACGTACAATAACTTTTTTAACAGCTTTTACTATGTTTTCCGCATCCAGTCCGTATGCTTTCATCAACTCGCCGGGAGTTCCGCTTTGTCCGAACTTATCATCAATAGCAACATATTCAACAGGAGCCGGTTTATTGGCTGCAAGAGTGCCTGCAATGAGTTCTCCAAGACCGCCTGCAATAAAATGCTCCTCTGCAACTACTACCGCTCTGGTTTTGGCTACCGATTCGAGAACTGCTTTTACATCCAGCGGTTTAATGGTGGGGAAGCTGGCAACGCCCACAGAGTAGCCCTCT
>JAVWIB010000129.1:0-5792 GCA_036639755.1 Bacteroidales bacterium | reverse complement strand
ACTCGCTCCAACACGGGACGTAGCGAAGCGCAGACGTCGTTCTTTGGACGGTTACGTATTAGTTTAAGATATTGTGATAAGAGAGTTTTGTCCATATTTTCTATCTTTTTTCTCCGATAACTACTACAGGATTACTATTCTCGGTCAATTTTGAATCAAGTTCGTTTAATGCTCTGATTATGTTTTGCGATAGTGAAGTATCCTCTAATGTTAATGCAATAGCTTCTTTTACAATGTAAGCATCTAATATTTTAGCATAAAAGGTGCTGTTACTAAAATAACTTTTATTAAAAAACTTTGCGGCGGAACTACCTTCCTCTCTCATAATGAATAATGGGTTAAAAATAAATTTACTAATTCTTTCTCCCAGACGATTGTCTCTTGTCATTTTATATAGTTGTCGTGGTGTATTAAGAACATATATGCTCCCGTTTTTGTCCTGCCCATATTTAAGTGAATACGTGGAATATATTGCTGTTTTGTTGTCGATATATGGGATTTTTATAGTAGAGCCTTCAAATTCATTATCTATATCATTTGAATATACTACCATAACACCTTCACAATCATTGGGAGAATTATATCTGTAAAGTGTATCGGAAATCTTTTGGTTAAATAAATAGAGATCATCTTCGTTGAGGCCTAAAGAAGCGCATCCAAAATGTGTTATAAACTTACTTCTTTTTTTTTCTTTCATTTCGTTTAGACGGCTCTCATTTAAAACAGGAGTGTATTCTCCAGATAAAACATCTATCTTGCCAAACATCAGAGAGTCATCAGCTACACCTATACTGCCATCGGGAGTTATAAATAAATCATTTAAAGATATTGGCAATGTGGTTATAATAGGAGACAACATCTGTCCTGTTTTAAGGTTAACGACCAATTTATTTGTACCGGAACTGTGTGAAATATACAGAATATCGTTATTGTAGTTAATAGTATATGAGGTAATGACTCCATGTTCCTGAGGCCCCCTGCCAGAAGTGGTAAGAGATCGTATAAACTTTCCTGTTATGGCATCAAATTGAGTGACGGCTTTATCTCCCATTATGATTATGTACTCCTTTGTTACCGCTATTTTATACCCGCCAAACATACTTTCACTTACCTGCAAGTTGTCATTTGTCTCCAGCGGAACTATTCTGATATTATCTACAAGATCTGTAAGTTTTAACTCCGTTTCTTTTATAATATTATCCAGATTATAAACCGGTATCTCCTTAACAGTCTTTTCAATACAACCGACAAATAAAAAGACCCACGTTGCCGATATTAGGATAAATAGTTTTTTTGAATAAATTAGTTCCATATTTTGCTTTGATTCTTAAGGTATATTATTCAGATGTTCTTTTATCTTTTTTCCAAAATATGAATTTTTGGCAGAGATCGAGAATGAGTTATACAGCATTAAAACATCTTGTTTTGTTTTAATTGTATTTATCCAGCCGTATATGCCGGACACTAAATAATGAGATTCTTGATATTGTTTTATTAATTTATGTAATCCTAAAATATATTCGTTATAGGATTTTTTCATTAGATATGCCGGAATATACAACGGAACATATACTTCAAAATCTGGATTATGACAAAAGAAAATATCTACGGATTCACTATCTGAAGTTGATCGATTATTTTCATATTTTCGATTTTCCATAAATACTAATGATAATACGCCACTCCGCGGAATACCAAAAGAACCCATTTTTAAGGTATCTTCTTTTATTTTTGTGTAAATTGAGATGTCTATATTTTTTGCCTTATTGGATGTTATTAAGTCAGCTATAAAGTGAGCACTATAGATACTGTCCGGATAAATAAACATCCACTTATTATTACCCACACTTTTCCCTTTGAATATGTGTACAGATAAATCCATGTGACTTAATTTAAGATTAAGTCTATTATAGATTTTTCCAGTAAATTCAACTAGTAAGGTGTCGTATCTTATAGTTTGTTTTTGAGCATATGTAGTATTTTGAACTTGTAATATGCAAAATAATACTAAAAACAGTTTTTTCATTTATTTAGCGGGTTTAATTTAATTATAAAATGATGTTATATACGAGGGCAATTTATTGAAAATAAATATATTAAATCGGGTATTTTTTTACACGTAAAATTAATTTTATTTTCATTTGTGTCTGATAGCTCGCATTATCTTATTTATAATCATCTTCTTTGGTGATTCTGTAAAGAGGAATAATGTCCGATTTTATAACTTTGTAATTATGGTACTAAAATATCACATTGTCTTTATCGGTTTTTACGTCAACATAGTCTTTATCTTAAAGTTGTTTCATTTCTCTTTCTTCAAATTTAATAATTATTTTTCATTATTCAAATAATTATATAAAAAATATTTAAAAGATTTTGAGGCTTAAAGAAGCACATCAAAAATGTATTATAAACTTAGAAGTTGTTTTCTAAAACAAGTTGAAGTAATTAAAAGGCATATAACATGTTTTTAAGGAATTAAAACAGCTTCTCCTTGCTATAAAAAATAAATGTATATATTTGCAGGTTAAAGAAAATTATCAGAGAATGAAACATATCAGGAACTTTTGCATTATTGCCCATATTGATCACGGAAAAAGTACTTTGGCAGATAGACTGTTAGAAGCAACACACACGCTTACAGCCAGAGAGATGGAGAATCAGGTACTTGATTCTATGGACTTGGAAAAGGAGAAAGGGATTACCATAAAGAGCCATGCCATTCAGATGGAGTATATACAGGATAATCAAAAATACATATTGAATCTGCTGGATACTCCGGGACACGTAGACTTTTCTTATGAGGTTTCTCGCGCAATTGCTTCATGTGAGGGGGCACTTCTTATTGTAGATGCCACACAAGGTATTCAGGCTCAGACAATTTCAAACCTTTACCTTGCGCTTAATCACAATCTTGAAATTATTCCGATCGTGAATAAAATTGATATGGATGCCGCAATGGTAGATGTTGTAAAAGATCAGATTATAGATTTGATAGGATGTAAAGATGAGGATATACTCCTTGCCAGCGGTAAAACAGGAGAAGGGGTTCCGCAGATTCTGGAAGCTATTGTAAAACGAGTTCCATCACCAAAAGGGAATCAACAGGCACCATTACAGGCCCTTATTTTTGATTCTGTATTTAATTCATTCCGGGGTATTATAGCCTATTTTAAGGTAGAAAACGGAACTATAAGGAAAGGAGATAAAGTAAAATTTTTTAATACAGGTAGAGAATATGTAGCGGATGAAGTGGGGGTATTGCGGATGAAACTGTGTCCAAAGGATGAGATTTCTACAGGGGATGTGGGTTATATTATATCGGGAATCAAAAGTGCTGTTGAAGTAAAAGTGGGAGATACTATTACCGGATGCGATCATCCTGCATCTGTGGCAATTGCCGGTTTTGAGGAGGTAAAGCCAATGGTGTTTGCCGGAGTTTATCCTGTTGAAACAGATGAATATGAGGATTTACGTGCTTCGTTGGAAAAATTGCAGCTCAATGATGCCTCCCTTGTTTTTGAACCGGAGAGTTCCCTTGCACTTGGGTTTGGATTCCGTTGTGGATTTCTGGGGCTGCTCCATCTGGAGATTGTGCAGGAGAGATTGTTCCGTGAATTTGATATGGACTGTATTACCACCGTTCCCAACGTTTCCTACAAAGTATATACAACACAGGGAGAAGTTGTAGATGTGCACAACCCGTCCGGTTTACCTGCGCAAACTCTCATAGATTATATAGAAGAGCCATATATAAGGGCCCAGGTTATTTCAAAGAGCGATTTTTTTGGACCTATTATGAAACTTTGTCTGGATAAACGCGGTGTGCTTGTAAGTCAGCATTTCCTTACCAGTGAACGGGTAGAGTTGAATTTTGATATTCCTCTTGCAGAAATTGTGTTTGATTTCTATGACAAGTTAAAGTCTATCTCAAAAGGGTATGCCTCTTTTGATTACCACCTTACGGAATATCGTAAAGCCGATCTTGTAAAACTGGATATTCTGCTTAATTCGGAGCCGGTAGATGCTCTTTCAAGCCTTATTCACCGAGACCATGCCTGTGATTTCGGCCGCAAGATGTGTGAAAAATTAAAAGAACTTATTCCTAGGCAACAATTTGATATTGCCATTCAAGCAGCTATCGGGGCCAAAATTATTGCTCGCGAAACTGTAAAAGCCGTACGTAAAGATGTTACTGCCAAATGTTACGGCGGAGATATTTCCCGTAAACGCAAACTGCTCGAAAAGCAGAAAAAAGGGAAACGTCGTATGCGTCAGGTAGGAAATGTAGAGGTGCCGCAGAGTGCGTTTATGGCGGTTCTGAAGTTAGATTAGATCTGAATCATCAGAGGAACTAACAGACACCCTCTAAAAAATCTGCAAAGGCTGTGTAGTTTTTTGTGCTGTTCCAGTTGGCTTCCCATTGGATACGAGCCAGAGTGCGTGCGGTGGAGATAGTAGTATCCGGAAGGAGGATAAAAGTTTTGATGGCATTTTCCAAATCGGAAACCGTGAGATCCTGAGCAAGTAATGTTCCGTAAAGACACTGAGAGGTATTTGTGCTTGCCAGGGATTTAAAACTTGCATCAGCGTTATTATCAGAACTCTGAAACAACTCTTTTACTCCTCCCACATTTGTAGCTATTACCGGAACTCCGTAAGATAATGCCTCCATAATGGAAACCGGAATTCCTTCGCTGCGGCTCACCTGCACAAATAAATCGGCGCGGTTATTCAGGTAAAACTCAATCACTTTTTCATGTGATATTCTCCCTGCAAAAGAGGCTGTAACCAGTGTCCCGTTTAGCTTAAAAATATCTTTCAGACTCTCCAGAAGTGGTCCGTCTCCTAGGTGTGTCCATTTTATTTTTTTATACCCAACCTCTTCCATCCGCTCTATAAACCGGATATCTTTCTCTATATTGAGCAACGCTTTTGCAATTAAATCTACCCGTTTAAGTTCAATTACGTTGGAGCAACTTACAAGATGGAACACCTCGCTAGGCTGATTGCCTAATTCGGACAAAGATTCCTCTGTATGCTCATAGCTCCCAAGCCTGTGAACTCGTATGTTTTTAGGGCAAGAGTTCCCGTATTTTGTTTTTAGGTACTCCGCTCCGCTATTGGAAATAGGTACTGCGTAATCTAATGCTTTATATAAATAGCTTCTGTAGGGTAGATATCCTTTAGCTTCCTCGTAAATATCCGATCCATGAAACCGTACTACAAATGACGGCCTGTTTTTTACTTTTTTTTTGAGATACGGAATCATTAAAGCCGATTTATCTCCCCAATAAAAATATGCCGTTTTGGCCCCTTCCAACTCTTCCATCACCCCTTTTATAACCTTGCTATTGCTTAAGATAGAATTAAGTAACAACGTGTAATTAAAAAAAAGCCATAATTTCTTTCCCGATAAAAATACCCTTTTTTTTAAAAATTCACATATTTCCATTCCGGAAAATAAACGGGAGGTTCCATGCAAAATAAGATTCCCTTTATCTTTATGATCAAAACAAATCAGCGGATCCATAACCGTAACATTTGCAGGGACGGAGTGTAATATTATATCGGACAATTCTTCGCCAGCCACTTGAACCGGAATATACAATGGAAAAATTACCACCTGATCAAACTTTCGGGCAACAAAAGGAAGCTCCTCATGCAGAAAGGTTTCTCCCGTACCGTATGGGTAGGCGTTTGTAAAGAGTACTAACTTAGACATACTGTGAATCCTTAATTTATTGTAAAATTTGCCGTGGTGTAGGGCTTTTGCTCCGTTGCAAACTTAC
>JAVWIB010000128.1:0-5870 GCA_036639755.1 Bacteroidales bacterium | reverse complement strand
CGAAAGCATCTAAGTTTGATAGAAATACTGGGTGGTAATGCTCCGGATTATGCAAGGTGCCTTTTTTCATTATATGCCCCCCAGATACCTGGGAACGGGGGTGAATGTTTTCCGTATTAATGGGGGATCTAGCTCCGATAAACTTCGCTCTACATTTTCAGTTGGGCTAAAGACTGAAACAAAGTACTGGAATAAAAAAACGCAGTGCATTATAAAATCATCCCCTTACTTTATCTTTATTTCTGAAAATAAGCTATTTATAAAAATACCAGTTTCCCCTCTTTGCAATCTACTGTTATATTGTCTTCTTTGGTAACGGAGCCGCCAATAATACGGGTAGCGAGTTCGTTAATGAGCTCTTTTTGTAACAGACGTTTAATCGGGCGGGCACCGTAGGCGATATCGTACCCTTTGGCGGCCAGATAATCCAAAGCAGATTGCGTAAAGGTAAGATGAATCCCTTTTTCCGCAAGCATAGCGGTAATCTGATGAATTTGCAACATAAGAATTCCGAAAATATCTTTTTCAGATAACGGCTCAAACATAATCACCTCATCAATACGGTTCAAAAATTCGGGCCTTACACTCCGTTTTAGCACCTCTAGAACGGCATTTTTACAATCGGTAAGGGCCTGTTCTTGGTTTACATCATTAATTTTGGTCATGTAATCCTGAATAATATCACTCCCTACATTGCTGGTCATAATAAGAATGGTATTCTTAAAGTTTACGGTACGCCCTTTTCCATCGGTAAGACGGCCGTCATCCAATACTTGCAGCAGAATATTAAAGACATCGGGATGCGCTTTTTCTATCTCGTCAAATAAAACTACGGAATAGGGTTTGCGCCGGACGGCCTCGGTAAGTTGTCCCCCTTCGTCATAACCTACGTATCCCGGAGGTGCCCCAACCAGCCGGGTAACGGCAAAGCTCTCCTGATATTCACTCATATCAATTCTGGTCATAAGATTCTCATCATTAAACAGAAATTCCGCAAGGGCTTTGGCAAGCTCTGTTTTACCAACACCGGTTGTCCCCAGAAACAAGAACGATCCAAGCGGACGTTTTTCATTCTGCAATCCGGCACGGGAACGGCGTACGGCATCCGATACGGCTTTTATAGCCTCCTCCTGTCCTACCACCCGTTTGTGTAATTCCGTTTCCAGATGCAGAAGTTTGTCTTTCTCGTTCTGTAGCATGCTCTTTACCGGGATACCGGTCCATTTTGCAACAACTTCCGCTATATCCTCGGGGGTTACCTCCTCATTAATAAGGGGACTCTCGTTTTGAGAACGTTTTGCCGCCAACCGGTCTATCTGTTGTTGCAGCTCCCCTATTTTACCATATCGTATCTCGGCCACTTTTGCATAATCTCCGTTGCGCTCCGCTTCATCTGCCTTAAGTTTTAAGGTCTCTATCTCCTGCCGTTTTCCCTGCATGGTATCCAGTAATAATTTTTCCTCGCACCATTGCTTATCATACACTTTCTGTTCTTTCTGCAAAATCTCAAGTTGAGTGGTAATACCATTTAGTTTGGGAGATTTCCCTTCCCTTTTAATGGCAGCCTTCTCTATCTCCAACTGTTTGATCTTCCGGTTCAGTTCATCAATTTTTTCGGGTACGGAATTCATTTCCAGACGAAGTTTAGATGCCGCCTCGTCTATAAGGTCAATAGCTTTATCGGGAAGAAAACGGTTGGTAATATATCGGTGAGACAAATCTACGGCCGCTATAATTGCATCATCTTCAATCCGCACTTTATGATGGCTCTCGTATTTCTCTTTGAGCCCTCTCAGAATGGAAATACTCTCGGCCGTAGTAGGTTCATCTACCATAACCATCTGAAATCTACGCTCAAGTGCTTTATCCTGCTCAAAATATTTCTGATATTCATCCAGAGTGGTTGATCCCACCGTCCTAAGCTCGCCTCTGGCAAGAGCCGGCTTTAGAATATTTGCGGCATCCATGGCTCCGCTACTCTTTCCCGCCCCTACCAACGTATGAATTTCATCTATGTATAAAATAATCTCTCCCTGACTCTCTACAACCTCTTTCACAACCGATTTTAACCGCTCCTCAAATTCTCCCTGATATTTTGCCCCTGCAATAAGGGCCCCCATATCCAGAGAGTAAATTAATTTATTCTTAAGATTCTCGGCAACATCGCCATGCACAATCCGCTGGGCAATTCCCTCTGCAATAGCTGTTTTACCAACACCCGGCTCCCCAACTAAAATAGGATTATTTTTTGTTCTTCTGCTTAATATCTGTAACACCCGCCTTATCTCTTCATCACGTCCTATTACGGGATCTAGCTTACCCTCTTTTGCAAGCGCCACAAGATCAATAGCATAATGTTTTAATGCGCTCCTCTGAGCGTCTGAATTTGTTTGATTGTAATTACTCATAATAAACCTCCTTTGCGTTCTATATTATAAACACTTCCGTAATCCATTCGTTCAAATTATTGACCATATGCGTTTTTATGACAAAATGGCAGAATTACACGAGATCAAGCATTCCCCAAAAAAAAGAATGCAATTTCACCTCTCAATTAAACCTTTTTTAATTTTTTTATTCTTATATTTGTGTGATTTGCGCCAAAAGGAACGGCCATCGTATAGATAACAATATAAAATGATTGAAATTAACACAGAGAGCAGATTCCCGGAACTAGAAGGGGGAAAATTATTACCGCTGGTAGAAAGTTTTTACACAATACAGGGAGAAGGGTACAATACCGGAAAGCCTGCATACTTTATAAGACTTGGCGGATGCGATGTTGGATGTAGCTGGTGTGATGCAAAAGAGACCTGGAATCCTAAAAAATATCCTCCTGTTCCCATTGAACAAATCGTGAAAGAGGCAACCACACATCCTGCAAAAGCAATTGTAATGACCGGGGGAGAACCGTTAAGATACCCGCTTGATTTATTATGCGACGAGCTCACAAAGAGAGATCTGGAAATCTTTCTGGAAACATCGGGATCAGAGCATCTAAGCGGCAGGTTTGATTGGATATGCCTCTCTCCTAAAAAGAACAAATGGCCATTGCGCGAAAATTATCAGGTTGCAAACGAACTAAAAGTTATTATACAAGATGAAACTGATTTTGAGTGGGCGGAATTTAACAGAACCAAGGTTGGAAAAAACTGTAAGCTGTACTTGCAACCGGAATGGAGTCGTATGGATAAAATGCTTCCGATTATCATTGAGTATGTAAAGGCGCATCCCAACTGGAATATCTCTTTACAAACCCATAAATTCATGAGGATTCCTTAAGACTCTTATTCCGTAATCAATATGAAAATAGGTACCAAAACAATATAACAACTAACTAAACAACACTTTATACACAAAAAACTAAATTTATGATACTTAAAAAATCATTACTAACGCTGTTGAGTATTTCAATTGCGTTAACTTCATTAAATGCCCAAAAAGGCAAAAAAGCAGAAGTTAAACCACAGGGATACGTTTTTACAACTGTAAAAGAAGCCCCTATTACATCCGTTAAAAATCAAAGTAGCTCCAGTACATGCTGGTCATTTTCAGCTATCTCATTCCTTGAGAGCGAGGCAATCAAAAAAGGGGCACCTCAAACACTGGATCTCTCCGAGATGTTTGTTGTTTCAAAAGCATACTCAGACAAAGCAGAAAAATATCTTCGTCTGGATGGCGCACTTAATTTTGCACCCGGCAGCTCATTCGGAGACGTTATCTATGTTCTGAAACATTACGGAGCAGTTCCCGATAGCCAGATGGACGGCCTTAAATACGGAGAAAACAGACACATGCACGGAGAATTGGACGCAGTAACAAACGCCTATGTAAATGCCCTTTTGAAAAAACCGCTAAAAAAACTATCTACGGCATGGCACACAGGATTTGATGGCATCCTTGCAGCTTATCTTGGAGCAATTCCCGATAAATTTACCGTTGGCGGCAAAGAATACACCCCTAAAGTTTATGCAGAATCATTAAATCTTAATGCAGATGATTATGTATCTATTACTTCTTTCGCCCACCACCCTTTCTACTCACAGTTTGTGCTGGAGGTTCCCGATAACTGGCGTTGGGATATGTCATACAATCTTCCTTTAGACGATTTTATTAAAGTAATTGATAATGCAATTAACGAAGGCTACACCATTGCATGGGCAACAGA
Organism: Bacteroidales bacterium; assembly: GCA_036639755.1. Classification (GTDB taxonomy): domain Bacteria; phylum Bacteroidota; class Bacteroidia; order Bacteroidales; family UBA932; genus Egerieousia. Next base: position 1,702 of record JAVWIB010000128.1, on the reverse strand, counting down.
TGTAAGTGAGAAAGGTTTTACAAGAGACGGTCTTGGAATTGTTCCCGATACAAAAGCAACCCAACAGGCAGCAGGTTCCGATCAAGAAAGATGGATTGGCAAATCAAAAGAGGAAAAAGATGCCATCTTAAACAATACAAATGCTCCCGGCAAAGAGATGGTCATTACTCAGGAAATGCGTCAGAAAGGTTTTGACGAGGGTACCACCACAGACGATCACGGAATGCATATCTACGGTATGGCCAAAGATCAAAACGGTACAAAGTATTACATGGTTAAAAATTCATGGGGAGATGCAAGCAAATACAAAGGAACATGGTATGTATCGGAGCCTTTCGTAAGATATAAAACAACTAACATTGTTATTAATAAAAACGCAATCCCTCAGGACATCCGCGTAAAATTGGGCATTAACTAATTAACACTAAACAATATATGAAAAAACTAACACTTCTTACCATTGCAGCGCTTAGTATAAGCACAATGGCTTTTTCGCAGTACAAATATGAATTTACTGTTGTTAAAGAAAACCCTGCAACTCCGGTAAAAAATCAGGCATCCACCGGTACATGCTGGTGCTTTGCAACTGGTTCTTTTATTGAATCCGAACTCCTGAGAATGGGAAAAGGCGAATTTGATTTATCAGAAATGTATGTTGTAAGAAAAAACTACAACAGAAGAATTGACGATAACTACTTAAGAAGAGGAAAAGGGAATATAGGCCCGGGTAGTGTCTCTCACATGTACACTTATATTATGAACCAATACGGACTTGTTCCGGAAGAGGTTTATAGTGGTATCAATTATGATTCTCCAACTCATAACCATGGAAGTTTGAGTAAATATATTCAGGAAAATTGCAAAGTATCGGTAGAATTGAAAAAAAGAATGCCAACCGAACTACTGGAAGGTATCCTTGACGCATACCTTGGCAAAGTTCCTGAGAAATTCACTTACAAAGGAAAAGAGTACACACCGGAAAGTTTCTACAAAAGCCTTGACATGAATGCCGCAGACTACGTAGAAATCACCAGCTTCACCCACCATCCTTTCTATCGGCAGATACCTGTTGAGATTCCCGATAACTGGGATCACGCACAATATTACAACGTTCCTCTTAACGAGATGATAGCAATAATTGATAACGCAATCAATACCGGTTATACAGTAGCTTGGGACGGTGATGTTAGCGAGAAAGGTTATGCATTCCAGCATAATGTAGCTCTTAGCACTACTGAGAACGTAAAAGGTGAAAAAGAACTTCCCGGCCGCTACAAAGAAATTCCTGTAACACAAGAGAGCCGACAAGCAGGTTTTGAGAACTTTACCACTACCGACGATCACCTGGAACATATCACCGGTATTGCTAAAGACCAAGAGGGAGCTAAATACTATAAGGTTAAAAACTCTTGGGGCACCCAACGCAACGGTACAGGTTATCATTACATGTCTGAAGACTTTATAAAAGGTAAAACCATCGCAGTTATGGTTCATAAAAACGCAATTCCTAAAGAGATTAAAGCAAAACTTGGAATTAAATAGAGACTTCCGGTAAGCAAACCAAATCGAGTAGGAGAAAATTAAAGTAGTTTTCTCCTACTTTAATTTTCGACCTCTCACACCACCATAATTCCAACTTCGTGATTATGGTGGTTATCACAACTTAATAATAATCCCAACTTTAGGATATAGAGTTTTGCTA
>JAVWIB010000127.1:0-6213 GCA_036639755.1 Bacteroidales bacterium | reverse complement strand
CGTAAGCGATTTGCGTGTTCCTATAAGTTGAAGTAGTTCCTCTTCCGTAATATCCTCACAATGGCAGATAAAGGTTTTTGCATGATCATCGGAAGCATGCAATGGTTTTATATCCAGTTTATGAGGGTAGGTCTCTTTTAATACCAGTCCTTTAATATTGGTAATTTCCCCGGTGTTATTCAAAACTTTTACCCGTGCAAGATTGGTCTTGTTGGGTTTCAGTAAAATCTTTTCAACGTGTCCCTCTCCAACTTTGGTTCCGTTATCATTTACCAGAATAACATCGGCCCCCTCTTTAACTTTGTATTCAACAGGGAGGAAGACCTGTTCTTTCGATTGGTTATATCCGAATATGGCAAGCCCAGGACATTGATACACGCACTCCATGCAACCCATACATTTTGTATAATCAATTACCGGTGCGGTGGAGGTAGTCAGTTTGGAGATAGCTCCGTGTTTGCAGGCAAATGTACATGGGTTGCAGGCAAATCCGTACAAACAGTTGGCTACAACAAACGGCTTTTCGGCGGCTCTTTCTGCAGACGGCATTGCGGCCTGATCAAGAACTTTTACCGGATGTTGTTGTGAGTCTATATATTCTCTGGATACTTTTAGGTATTGGTCATAATTATAACGCACTCCCAGTTCATCCATAATTTGGAATGCACATTGCCTTCCTCTAAGTACGGCTGTTGTTCCCTCTCCAATTCGTACGGCATCTCCTACACCATAACATGCACGGGCGAAAACCTCTTTCCCTTTTTTAAATAAATGACTATCGGGAACCAATCCGGTACAAATATTAATACAGTCAATACCTGTTATAATCTGCTCTGTGCCGGGAATAGGCTTAAAGTTTTCGCATTTTGCAATTATGGCTCCCGTTATCCCGCTATAATCCTCATTCGGAATGGCTTCCAGTAAAAGATGCGATGTTATTATAGGGATTCCAAGCCGTTTGATTCTGTTGGCCTGAACCGGAAAGCCACCCTCGTTTGGAGCCGCCTCCACAATGGCTTTTATGGTTGCACCGGCCTGCATGGCCTGATAGGAGGTAAGATAGCCAATATTGCCGGCCCCTATGGTAAGGATATTTTTTCCTAAGAGGGTAAGCTCACTGTTCATCATTCTTTGTACTACGGCTGCAGTATAAACCCCCGGCACATCGTCGTTTTTAAAAGGAGGCATGAACGGAATAGCTCCTGTGGCTACAACCAGTTGATCTGCAATTACATAAAATATTTCGCCGGTATGAATATTTTTTACAGCCAGACGTCTGTTTTCCAGAATATCCCAGACAACGGAATCCAGAAAAATACCCTTTGAGTCTTCTCCTGCAAGCCCTTTGGCAATCTCAAATCCCCTCTGTCCCCCAAAACGTTTCTCCTTTTCAAAGAAAAAGAACTGGTGGGTCTGCATATTAAATTGTCCCCCAATGGAACTATTATTATCAATAATAAAATTATCAACGCCGGCTTTATTTAATTCTTCTCTTACGGCAAGTCCGCTTGGTCCGGCCCCTATAATGGCAACTGTTGTTTTATAAGTAATTCGTTTGTGCTTGTTTTCCGATTTGTTTTCCTGAGTCTCAGATGTACTTTCTTGCAACTGCTTCATGTTATTGGCTGTCCCGTCCTTAATTCTCTCTACGCATTTTACATGATCTACTTTGGTAATACAGATTCTGGCCACTTTTCCGTCTACAATCATCTCACAGGCCCCGCATTTTCCAATGCCGCATTGTAGCGTTCGGTTTCTTCCTTTAAGACTATGATTGTGAACAATGTATCCCGCTCGGTGCAGGGCGGCGGCAATGGTGTTGCCTTTTTGTCCTGTTACTTTTTTGCCATCAAATAAAAATTCAATTGGGTTATCTTCCGGAATGGGAAGGACTGGGTGCTCGGAAATCTTATACATATATTAAAAATATTAAGTAGGTTGTGACTATGAGCTTTGTACCACACAAAAAATGAGGCTAACAAATTTAATAAAAAAAATTAGATACGATTCAGGAATCGTAAAAAATAAATTGTGAATTGTTAATTTTAAAATCAACAATAATTTGGATTGAGAGCAATTTATTTACTTTTTGTCAGAGGGCTTTTTACACATCCTATCTACTTTTGAGCCGATTTAATTTTTTGAATCGGATTAAAATTTTAAAACTAGGGAGGATTTCGTATGAAAACAAAATGTTTATTTTTAATTGCTGTAGCTTTTACAGCATGCAATTCATTGCAAATTGTGGAGCAGAGTAAAGTGCGTATATCGTTTGCGGTAGACGGGCTGTCTGTTGATAGTTATCGGGAAGGGGCAATGCTTAAAAGCAATAATCTGCATCTGGATACCAATGATTTTATTCTAAAAGTCTACTCTACGGAGGGAAGCAAGGTGTATGATGGAAAATATGGTGCCAAGCCAAAAGATTTTATGGTTTTACCCGGAGGATATGATATTGGTTTATATTCCGGAGAGTGGGGGATTCCTAAATTTGATCAGCCCGTTTTTGGAGATACGACAACGGTGGTTGTTATGGAGGATAGTCAGTTAAATGTGCGGTTTCAGTGCCGGCAGATTAGCGGAGGAATTAAATTTTCCTTCTCCGATGATTTTAAGCGCCGTTTCCCCGGAGAGGGGGTGAACATTGTGCAGGGTGGAGGCAAATTAAAATATACGTATCAGGAGGCCAGGTATGCTCATGTAAGTACTGACCCGTTTACATTGGAGTATAGCAAAAATAACGGAGATACCGTATTGTTGCAAAAAAAGGTGCATCCGGCGCAGATGGTGAATATGAAACTTACTTATACGGTTCCCGATGGCTATCAATCTTCTTTTAAGGTTCAGATGGATACGGTACGGGAATGGATAGATGATAGTTATAATGCCGGATTAAAAATTCCTACCGGAGCGGTTACCATTGAGCAGGCAAAGAAGATGGTGGGAGAGAAAAATGTTTCCGTTTTTGGATTTATTTACGGAGGTGATCCAACTACAAATTCGGTACGGATAGCTCCGCCGTTTACCTCGACAGCTACATTGGTAATAGCTTTGAGTATGGGAGAACGTAACCGGAATAATAGTTTTGTAGTGGAGCTACCCAGCGGTAAAATACGGGATGCCCTTAATCTTGTGGGCAGACCCGGCCATCTGGGGCGTGCTATTGTGGTTACCGGCGAAATTGTTCCGAGCTATTTCAATTATATAGGAGTTAAAGGAACCAAAGCCTACAAATTTATACAATAAATACCTAAATTACCATCCCCCCCTCGTAAGAACCGATTGCAATTTTGTGCTCATTTCTTAATTAGTCTTAAAAAGTAGTTTATTTTCTTAATATCGCTTTTGCGGGTGGGGGATCGGTAATTTTTTGTAAAATTATTGCAATCTATTCCGGTAAACTATAGGTACTTTGCAGAACTTTGTTTTTTAGCAAAGGGAGCATATCGGGGTGTTGGGCAAGGTAGTTGCGGACAATGGCTCCTGCCTCTTTGGAGTGGTGGCCGCTCAAGGTGCTGCCTATCCAGCCTTTGGGGAAGAAAATATCGCCGGTGGCCTGAACATCTGCCATGGCATCAAGGGCGTGTTTCTGGCGCAGTGTGTGGTTTAACAGCCCAAGCAGACTCTGTGTCCAAGGCTCTATGCTCCGGTTCTCGACTAGGAGCAAAGTGTTAAAGAGAGAATCCAGTGTGGCGGTATCGGCTACGGTGCCGCGGGAAATGTATTCAAATTCCCTGATTTCGTCGGGATTCTTAAGCCTTGCTTTTTGGGTTGCCGTAATATAATCGCGGATGCTGTTGCCGCTCTCTTTACTGTTTGTAATGGCTGTGGCATTATCGGGAGCCAGAAGCGGTATTTTTATGGCAAGCTGGTGGGACATACGGGTATAATCTGTGTCACTTAGTTTCAGGTTGGGGAGGTAATGTTTTGCAATTTTTGTTTTTGAACTGTTGGAGAAGTTCTCGCTTTCCCAGATATTATACAGATAATCCAGAACAACAGGGCTTTGTGCAACTCCAAGTAAGGTGCGGAACACTTGGGTTGCGTATTGCTTGTTTTTAGGATTTATGGCATAGTCGAACAAAGCTTTTTCGGCTGTTTCCTGCAGGGGACTTGCCGGATGATTGGGGTTGGAAAGGCTCCTTTGCGAGATTCCCGATATATAACCAATTAAAGAGGGAAATATCTGAGGATCTTTTTCCAATTGAATGTAACGGCATAAATGACTCAGAAATTTTTCATCCGGCAGATTTTTGTTCAGCCAGTTCTCGTTTAAGGTTATCAGGAGTGATTTTTTTGCAACCCCTTGCTGCGGAATTCTAGATTTGTAAAGATTCTCCAGAATATAATCCAGAGTTTTTGCATCCAACTCTATATAACCGTAAAATTTACCGTTGAGATTTGGAATGGAATACCCTTCAATGGTATCTATCTGAATGGTTTGCATGCTCTCTGCAAGACCGCTTATTTTTCCATCTGTTATTTTTATGTGAGGCATCCCTTTTCCGTATATCCAGTATTGGCTCCATGTTCTGATATCGGACGGAGTGTTTTTGAGCGTGTCCGGCTGATGTTTTACAAAGATATCGGCAAGATTATCCCATGAGGCGTTTCCGTAGGCATAGGTGGTGAGATATTCTCTGATCGCTTTTTGAAATTTATCCGGCCCCATCTTCTCGTGTAACATGTTCATCACAACGGGCGATTTCTGGTAGATGATGTTGCCGTAAATAAGACCGGCATATTTTAAGTTGGGGAGCTCCTGTTGAATGGAGGTGGTTCCATCGGTTCTCTCCTCTGCGTAGGCTGCGGTATAAAATCCGAGATCGTTAATAGCAAAATCTACGTTGGGATAGAGAGGACGAATCATTCTGGAGGCAAAGAAATTGGCAAATACCTCTTTGATCCAGACACCGCTAAACCAGTCCATGGTTACAAAATCGCCAAACCACATATGAGCGGTTTCGTGTGCTATGAGTTGTGTTCTTGATAGTTCCTGGCTTAGAGTGGGGTTGGGCGGCAGGAATAACGTAGCGTTTTTATAAAGGGTTGCGCCAGTATGCTCCATCCCTCCGTACTGGAAGCCGGGTAAGATAATAAGATCATATTTGGAAAACGGATATGGTACGGCAGTATATTCTTCCATCCATGTGAGTGAGGCAAATACCTGATTGGCAATATCGGGAAGCTGGGCAATTTTCTTTTCATCAGTCTCTCTGTGATAAATATGAATCAGTCGTCCCTCTTGTGTATGGGCCGATTTACTGAATACCCCGGTTACAAAGGAGAACAGATAGGTGCTTAGCGGCTCGGTAGGAGCAAAATCCAGTGTTTTATAAAGGGTATCTTCTCCCGTAAACTGTTTGGTACAGGCAGAATTACTGATTGCTTCCCAATGAGCCGGAATGGTAAGATTCAGATGGTAACTTGCTTTCATATCGGGCTGATCAAAGCACGGGAACAGGGTGCGTGCCCTGTCGGGAACCAGAAGGGTATACATATAGTCTTTGTTTCTGTTTAGCGACTGCTCACCTGCAATGAATTGAATATCAATGGTGTTTTCTCCGTTTTTTAACCGTTTTGCAGGAATGATAATGTGCTCGTTTTCAAATTTATAGCTTGTCTCCTTTCCGTTGGCTGTAAGCCGGAGTAATTTATTAGGATTCTCTTTAAAATCAAGAATAAGGTTGTGCGGGTATTTTTCTTTGTCAAGATTAAGCGTAAGCGACAAATTCCCCGATATTTGTTTATCCGCCTCTTGAGGAATGGAAAAATTGAGCTGATAGTGTATCTCTGTAATGGCTTTTTTTCTTATTTTTGCAAGATCATGGCTTACCCCTGTTTCATAGAGTTTTGTGTTATCCGTACCATTGCTGCAACTTTTTAGCATTAACATGGTTATCAATAAAAAGACGATGTATAGATAGTTGTGTTTCATAAAAAAAGTAAAAATTCTGATAAAGGTAGTAAAAAAAATGGTGAAAAAAGTTATAATTATAGGAGCTTCTTCGGGAATTGGAGAAAAACTGGCGTTGTATTATGCAAAAACCGGTTGTATGGTTGGTATTGCTGCTCGCAGAGAAGATAAACTCGCCGCTATTGTAGAATTGTACCCCCATAAAATGATATATACTCTTATGGACGTTACTCATACAGGACCCACAGGTGCGGTAGAGAAGTTTGTTCAATTACTTGAACGGTTGGGGGGAGTAG
>JAVWIB010000126.1:0-6326 GCA_036639755.1 Bacteroidales bacterium | reverse complement strand
AAAGTGTCAATATTAAACGTACGTTTAAATTTAATATTAACCTTAATTAAAAAAAATTCATGAAAAGAGTGAAATTACTATTTACAGTCCTCTCGTTATTCGCTGTTAGTTTTGCATTTGCGCAAAACATTACAGTTACGGGAACTGTTACAGATGCAAGCACTGGAGAACCTGTTCCTTTTGCTTCCATTCAGCTAAAAGGTACCACACAGGGTGCTAACACAGACGATAGTGGACATTTCAAAATGACCATTAAATCAAAAGACATCCTTATCTTTAGCTCCATAGGATATCTTAATCAAGAAATTACTATTAGTAACCAGAGCAACTTTAATGTTAAGTTGCAGCCAGATGCTATTGCACTTGAAGATGTTGTAATCCTTGGATATGGTTCCGCCCGTAAAGTTGGGACAACCGTAGGATCTATAACAAAAGTATCTTCAAAGATACTTGAATCACGTCCTCAAGCCAGTGCTTTTGAAACATTACAAGGAAATGTTGCCGGATTACAAGTTTACACCTCATCTGGAGATCCGGGAACTGTCCAGTCAATTCGTTTGCACGGTATTGGTACTATTGGTAATGGTAGCAACACTCCACTTTATATCTTAGATGGTATTGCTGTAGAATCCAGAACAATCTTGGCAATGAATCCTAATGATATTGAAAGTATGTCTGTATTAAAAGATGCCTCTGCTACATCCATATATGGATCTCGTGCTGCCAATGGTGTAATTTACGTTACAACAAAAAGGGGATCAACCGGAAGTGCCGTCATTAAACTTCGCGGACAATATGGTGCTTCAAGTTTGGCCGACAGAAGTTTCCATGATAGAATGATGAGTACAGAGCAATTGTGGAACTTTTGGGAAGAAACCGGATTAAAAACTCCATCTCAGATGACTACACTTAAAGACGCATTAAAGAAGAACAATCTTCTTGAAGCAGATGGTTCATACCATAACTTCAAGTGGATTGACTATATGCAAAAACCCAATAAACCATCATGGCAGGCTGATATAGCTATATCAGGTGGTGGAAAGAGTACTACATATTATATTTCAGGAGCTGCCTATAGTGAGGATGGTACAGCACCGGGTACCTATTTTAAACGTTATAATATCAGAACAAACATCGACTCAAGAGTTAATTCGTGGTTTAAGGTAGGAACCAACGTACAATTATCTCTAGACAAAAGACAGACGAATTCTCAATATGGAGGGAATTCAACTGGAGGTGGCCTTTCATTCTTGAAATTGCCATACTATTCACCTTATGCACAAGATGGTAGCGAACCGGATATTATGCCGGGTACCTCCTCTGCAAATCCTTATTATTATATTAATACACATCCCGACGAATACAAACGTTATGGCGTGAATATCAGCGGATATGTTGAACTGGAGCCAATAAAAAAATTAAAGATTCGCTCGGTTGCCGGATTAGACAAGGGGATTATCCTTGACTCATGGCAAACTATGCCGTCTTATTTAGACAGGAATAATGGAACAAGAGGAGAATCAACAGCAGATCAACATGCCGCAACAATTACAAATACCGTAGAATACGCTTTTACAATAAAACAAAAACATAATATTACGGTACTTGCCGGTCAAGAAGGGGTACAAAATTCCTATAAATATTATTATGCTCAATCAAAAGGACAAACGGATGATAGGCTGAATCATTTGAATAATGGAAAGCAGAGTACGTATACAATGCAATCCGAGGATAATGAGAGTCAATTTTTATCTTTCTTTGGTAGAGCTGACTATTCATTTGACAACAGGCTGTTCCTAGATGCATCGGTACGTAATGATGCCTCATCCAGATTTAGTGCTAACAATAGGCGCGCTACATTCTGGGCTGTTGGTGGAATGTGGAATCTAAAGAATGAAAGCTTCATGCAATCCTATAATTGGCTAAATTTATTAAATGTAAAAGTTAGTTATGGAACACAAGGTAATGCAAGTATTGATGACTATCTTGCTTATGCAACAATAGGAGAAACTACAAAATACGGACAAAATTCCGGATGGGTTTTATCAGATCCTGGAAATCCTAATCTTACATGGGAAAAGCAGAAAAAATTAACGGCAGGTATTACCGCTAAATTCTTTGACATGCTAAACATAAGCGTTGAATACTATAATAGGATTACAACCGATATGTTAATGAGTGTACCTGTTCCTTATACAACAGGATATGGCTCTATTCTTAACAACGTAGGCTCATTAAGTAATAATGGTGTTGACATTACGTTGGGATTGGATATCCTGCAAGGCAAAGATTATTATTTAGGCTTTAACTTTAATATTAACTACAACTCTGAAAAAATCACAAAACTATTTGATGGTAGAAACAGATGGGAAGTTGCTAACACCGGTGTTGCATATGTAGTAGGTAAACCTGTGCTGATTTATTACCCTATTTATGCCGGAGTAAACTCTGAGACAGGAAAGCAACAATGGTATCTTCCAGGAGAAGACAAAGACGTTACCACCAAGGATCCAAATAGGGTAACAGATAAATTTAATGCAGCAGAACTTACTCAAAACACAGGCGTTCGTAGATATGCACCTGTAGCTGGTGGTTTTAATATTAATGGTAGTTGGAAAGGTATTGGCCTTAGCGCAGATTTCGCTTTTGTAATAGGAAAGAACTTGATTTCCAATGACCGTTTCTTTTCTGAAAATCCAGCAAACTTCTCCGACATGAATACTTCAAGTAACGTATTAGACTATTGGAAGAACCCGGGAGATATTGCTGCCTACCCTAATTGGAAAGACAGCCCTGTTATGCAATTTGACACGCACCTACTTGAAAATGCTTCATTCATGCGTCTTAAAAATCTTACACTCTCTTATACCCTACCTAAACAATATCTGGGTAATAATAACATTTTGCAAGGGATAAAAGTATTTTTTACAGGACGTAATCTATGGACGGTTAAGAGTAAGGATTTTAAAGGAACCGATCCAGAGGTTGATTCAAACCTCACCTATGGTAAAGTTATCAATAGTAGACAACTCCAAGGTGGTATAGAACTTACTTTCTAGCATAAAAAAAGATAATAATATGAAACCGAGCATTAGTCCTTTTTATATAATTACTAAAGATGATGATTATCAATAAGATAATGCAAGCTATCATATACAAATGAAAAGAAAATTATAATCGTATGAAAAAAATATTCAATATAATATATATGGCATCGTTTGCATTGGTCGTTGCTTCCTGCAATTTAGACCTGACTCCTTCTACTAAGATTGTGCAAGATGGTGCTTTTATAACATTTGCCGATGCAGAAAAATTTGCAAATGGATTAAACACAAAATATCGTAGCTGTTTTTATGGCGAGGCTGCTTATACGGCAGAGGTACAATCAGAAATGTTTAATGCGTCTCTTGCTTACGGAAACAGGAATGGTTCTCCTCACAGAATGGATGGTTCGTTCACTACCAGCGACTATAACTTAAGAAATGTATGGCGTACATCCTATGTTCTCATTGTTAATGTAAATAATTTTATCTCGAATATTGATAAAATTGTACCTGAAACAGATAAAGAAAAGGCTAGCATTGCCGCATTTAAAGGAGCTGCCTACTTTTATAGAGCTAGTGTATATCACGATTTAGTAAGAAGATACGGACCAATTAGTGGCTCAAAAATTAATACCGCCGATTTGGGAATTCCTATTATTACAAAAGTAGATATAACTTTAAAACCTGCTCGTAATACAGTTGGTGAAGTTTATGAGCAGATAGCCCAAGACATTCAGGAAGCTAAAACATATTTAGCCTCTACTTCTGGAGTTGCCGGATCTATTATCCCTACCATTGATGCAGTAAAAGCTTTGGAGGCCAGAGTTGCCCTCTATAAAGGCGACTATGCTGTTGCAGCATCTCTTTCAGATGAGTTGATAAAAAGTGGTAAATACACATTGGCTGCAACTCAGAAAGATATGGATAATGAATGGATAAGTGATTCCGGAAAAGAATGTATCCTTCAAATGTATATGGATCTGTCAGAAACTCCGGGTGATTGGGGTGGTTCAGCTGTTAAGAATGACATCTATTTGGGCTACCAGACTTCTACTAAAAAATACATTCCCGATTTCATTCCTACAAAAACTGCAATTGAGATGTATGAGAGTACCGACTTAAGAAAATCTACTTGGTTTAAAGAATTAACTTGCCAATTCTCTTCCACAGATTATAAGGTAATGCTATTCAATAAATACCAAGGTAATCCAACCTATGAAACGGCTCCAAACAGGGAATATAAACACCGTCCTAAAGTGTTAAGATTAGGTGAATTATACCTAATTAATGCAGAGGCAAATGCCATGTCTAATCAAACAGGTTTAGCAAAAACAGCCTTGAATGCACTGCAAAAAGCAAGAGGAGCTTCTCTAACAGATGGTACAATGGCTTTTATTCAAGCTGAATGGAAAAAAGAGATGATTGGAGAGGGATATAGAATTGACTGTCTCAGACGTTGGAATCAAGGGTTTAGCGGACGTACACCTCAGAATCAGGACATCGTAACAGAAGCAGGTTCCGACTTTACAAAGAAAAACGCACCTGCCGGATTTGCACTCTTTACTTGGGCTATTCCCGATACGGAAATACAAGTAAATCCTAATCTAGTACAAAATGCAGGTTGGTAGAAATTACTAAGATGTATCTCAATATGAGGCGGAAAATTTATTACATTCCGCCTCATTATGTATATATTATAATTAACGCAAAATATGAAAAGATTAATTCTATTCGGCTTATTTCTTATGATACAACAAGCCATATACGCACAGACAAATAGCAATCATCATTACTATTTAAACAATTTTGATATGGGTAAAGTTGTTTTTTTGGATGGCGTTGTTTCTCAAGGTTTAATTAATATAAATTATGTTACCAATACAATTGATTTAATATCAGATACCGGAGATACATTAAGGGTAAATAAAGAAAGACCTATAAAATTTATTGCTATACAAGGGACTATATTCTTAAAACACAATTCTATTTTTTATCAAGTTCTTGAACAGTCAGATGATATTTCCCTCTTATACTCAATAAAATTGACGAAAAGTCCTGAAATGATAAAAGGAGCTTACGGTACTAATGTGAATGCGTCATCTAATGTAATTGCAAAAAGCATGATTACAGCCAGTGGTAGCGATGTTAATTTTTCGAAATCCGATAAATTTGTATTAAATAATTACACATATAACTTATTTCTGTTAAAAAAAGGCTCCATTCTACCTGCTTCAAAAAAAACTTTTATGAAAGTTTTTTCTCAGAAAAAAGAGGCTATAAACAAATATCTCGCAGAACATAATGTTCAATTTAATGATAATACCGAGATAGCAGCACTATTTAAATATTGTACCGATACAACACGATAACAATTGAAAAACAAAAAGTAAATTGTAACCGTCCAGTGTAGAGTACATTGTACCTGTCCACTGTAGGGTATATTGCCCGGAAACTGTTGAGACAGTACCTTTGCGGGCAATTTATAAATTCATCAACTTCTGTCTACCCTCAAACAAGATTACAGTGCTTACTACACTCAGTATGAATCACTCGGTCTGAACAACATCTCCCCGGGTCTGTTAAGCCAATTGATCAGCCTGCAATAATTGCCATGTTTTTTTTAGGCGAATGGTTACACTACTACTTGACCATTGGCTCGGCAGACATGCGCAAAGGGATCAATACCCTCTGTGCCGTGGTACGCAATAACTTGGGCAGAGATCCTCTGCCCCGAGAGATATTCATTTTTATCAATCACAAATAATAATATATATGAGGCAACCAGAATAGAAACTGAATTACCTCAAGAAAGAAATGTTGGTTTAAATGATACACTTTTGTAAACAATAATAATTACTAAGTAGGATTGATCGTTGTTAATATTGAATACTCCATAAAAGTAACTATAAATTATATAAAAACAAATCTAATTTAAATAAATCATCACTTTTTTAGCAAAAAACGTATCAAATTCATATTCTTTATAGTGATAATTTAGTAAAACATAATACTTATTATTTTTTTCATAAAATTTTCAATCTTCCGTTTTTCTCCTTTTTTCTATTTTAGAGGATCGTTTATCAATAAATCAGCAGCTCTTTTTCTAGGCTTAAAAGTGTATCATTTAAACGAACATTTTAATTTAGTATTAACCTTAAAATTTAATTTTCATGAAAAAAGTGAGACTACTTTTAACCGTACTCTTGTTTTTAGTGTCGGCTGGTGTTGCATTGGCCCAAACTATACAAGTAACAGGGGTAGTAACGGATGCTCAGGACGGGC
>JAVWIB010000125.1:5393-6718 GCA_036639755.1 Bacteroidales bacterium | reverse complement strand
CACCCCCAACCACCAAACCCCCCCCCCCCCCCGGCGCGCCCCGGCCCCAAAAAGCCCTGTAAATGAGGAAATTGTACTCAACCTTTAAGCCGTTCTGATATTTTAAAATTTAGTCTAAAGTAAGATTTGCGCTGTTCCACCTAAGGTAACCAAATGCATTAATTTATCTTGTAGTACCAGGGACGATTTTTGCCCGTTGTAATTTACAAATACTTTTAGTCCCAGATATTGTTTGCATCTGTAAGTGATGGATGCGCCCGTAGACATAGAAAAAACCCCTTGTCGCCCCTCTACAAATGGTGCAAGATCATTCTTAGGGGAATAGCTTATCCCGGCAAGTAATTTTGAACCTACAGACCATCTTGGAGTTAAGGAAAGTGAAAAATAGCCTCCGGCCTGGGCACTGATTACATCCAGAAACGAATCGCCAAACTCTTTGTCTTCCGGAGTTGCATCTGCTGTTGGCATATCTTTTCCATTGTAATTAACAGAGACGTTAGCGGCTGCGAGCCGTCCTCCTATGCCAATGTTTCTGGTAATGAACCACGCTCCTTCAAACCCTGCTTCCGCACCGGTGTCAAATGTTATCTCTTCTCCTGTAGGGGTGTGATATGTTCCGGGAATGTAATTGAACCCTGCAGAGAAACCCACAAAAGAGGGTTTGTAATTCATATAATATTTTTCTTCCACGGGTTTAAAATTTAACCCTTTCTCCTTAAAAAGGAGGTCGGCAAAATAGTATCCCAATTCTGTGGTTATAATACCGATTCCGGCTCCGCACATCCCGTCGGTGAACCAATGTCTGTTATTTAACATTCTGGTGAGACCGGTTGCGGTGGCAACCGTATATGCTCCAATACTATACCATTTGCTGCGGGGACCATACTCCTTACTGAACATCGTTGCGGTCATAAAGGCAGTAGCCGTATGGCCGGATGGGTAGGAATTGTTGGATGAACCGTCGGGACGTTTTACATGAATAACGGTTTTCATCACATTGACTGCAGTAACCATTAATCCAACGCTAAAGGCATCCGAAACCAGCATCCTCCCCCATGAACTGCGGCTTTGTACTCCCGCCGCTTTCATAATGACCAGAGCCGCTGCAGGGGCGTATTGGGTGTAGTTATCGTATGTATTATGGAAATTTGGAAGATAGTCATTTCTGAGTGATCGTATGTGTACACTTTCATGTTGCAGAGCAATAGAGCCTAGAATAAGGGCACTGCCTATCCCCGCAATCCCGAATGCTTTGGATCTGGTAAATCCTCTCTGTCGCTCCTGCCTTTCCGGTTTTTGCTTGGCAAATGCCGTGGTGTCTACGG
>JAVWIB010000125.1:0-5383 GCA_036639755.1 Bacteroidales bacterium | reverse complement strand
TGCTGATTGTAAAACAAATCAACATGATAAAAATGAGGAGTCTTTTCATAAGGGATTGGTTCAGGTTATCGATTTTTTTGTAAATTTTAGCAAAGATAAAATCTATTTTTTTAATAAAATGGATTATTTTTAAGTTGTATAAATAAATAGTAACTTTGTCCGGTCATTATGAAAGAAATAAGAAAAAGGCAACTATTTAATTATTTACTACTAGCTCTCTATATCTGTTATTATTCGGAGAGTAATTTCTTCTTTCATACCCATACATTCGATTGGGGAACGGTTACTCACTCCCATCCTTATATTCCATCGGGTGGGCATACCCACTCTCAGACACAATGTCTGGTTATAGCCTCCCTTACCAACTTGATTGTGACTCTTACTGCAACATTTGTTGTTGCCGTATTTTTTAAAGTTGTTTGGATCCTGTATGTTGCCGGAATTTTGCCTGCCGCAAAATATATCCGGCTTTACTGTCCGTTAAGAGGCCCGCCTGTGTCTGTCTTATAGAGAATTACCAATTAGTTATCGGGATTCTCCGGGCTGGTATTTTATACTTGCTCCGGTGGATTCGTGTATGAATTATATCTAAAAGAACAGACAAATGAAACAATATATAATAGGGGTAATTTTACTCCTTATGGGTGTTACGTTGCTAAATGCCCAGACGAAAAAACAGACACAATTAAAAACGGATGCTCATATTACCGGGCATATTCTGGATGCCGATACCGGCGAGCACATTCCTTATGCAGATATTGTGCTAAAAGGGACAACCATTGGCGGAGCATCCGATGCAACCGGACACTTTTTTCTAAAAAATGTGCCGTTTGGAAAACATATCCTTGTTGCCTCTTTCCTGGGATACCAAAGTGCGGAACAAGAGATAGAAGTGCTTCCCAATAAAACCATAGAGGTGAAATTATCCCTCTCTCCGCAAATTCTTCGGATAGACGAGATTGTGGTAACCGGCTCCCGAAACGAAACCAAAAAACGGGAATCTGCCACCATTGTAAATGTTGTCTCTTCAAAATTATTTGAAAAGACGGCTTCTAATAATGTAGCGGAAGTGCTTAATTTTCAACCCGGATTAAGGGTTGAGTACAATTGTTCCAACTGCGGAGTGCCGCAATTGAGGATTAATGGGCTGGGGGGGCAGTATTCCCAGATTTTGCTGGATAGCCGTCCTATTTTCAGCTCCCTTGCTGCCGTGTATGGACTGGAGCAACTTCCTGCCGGGATGATTGAGAGGGTTGAGGTGATTCGCGGAGGAGGTTCAGCGTTGTTTGGTTCTAGTGCAATAGGGGGAGTGGTGAATATTATTACAAAAGAACCGTTGAGAAATTCGGTTACACTCTCTAATCATACCGGCTTTTTTCAGGGCGGCGGTGCCGATATCAATACAACTCTTAACGGATCATTTGTAACGGATGATTATAAAGCGGGGGTGTATGTTTTTGGAATGATAAAGAACCGCGATTCTTATGATAGGGATGATGATGGTTTTTCCGATATTCCTAAAGTAAGATCGGAGACTGTGGGGTTCAGAGGGTATTATAAAATAAATTCTTTCTCTAAATTAACAGCCGAATATCACCATATCAGCGAGTTTCGCCGGGGAGGTAATTTAATGGAACGTCCTCCGCACGAAGCGGATATTGCCGAGCAGCTCCGTCATACTATTCATGGCGGCGGACTAAAGTATGATTTGTTTACAAAAGATTATAAACATAGAGCCAGTGTATATACCTCTTTGCAGCATATAGGAAGAGAGAGCTATTTTGGAACCAATCAAAACCCGAATGCTTATGGTACTACCAAAGATTTTACCTTTATAGCAGGGGGACAATATGATTATTCCATGAGAAAATTCCTGTTTATGCCTTCTCAATTAACCATTGGTGCTGAGTATTCCAATAATAAGTTAAATGATAAGATGCTGGGGTATCATAGAGAGATTGAGCAGAGCAGCATCTGTTATGGCGTTTTTCTACAAAATGAGTGGAAGAATGAAACCGTAAGTTTGTTGATAGGCGGGCGGCTGGATAAGCATAATAAGGTTGCCAATCCTATTTTCAGTCCCAGAGTGAATGTAAGATATACCCCGGTTAAGGATCTGGAATTGCGTGTGAGTTACGCAAGTGGTTACCGTGCTCCCCAGGCCTACGAGGAGGATTTGCATGTAGCGGCAGTAGGGGGTGATGTTGCCATTATCTCAGTAGCTCCTAATCTTAAGCCGGAGTATTCCAATAGTGTTAGCGGCTCTGTTGATTTTTACCACCGTTTTGGGAAGGTGGAAACTAATTTGCTGGTTGAAGGATTTTATACCAATCTGAAGGATGTCTTTAAACTGGATGAGATAGGGCGTGATGCGGATGGAAATCTTCTGCTGGAGCGGCGTAATGCATCCGGAGCAACCATTAAAGGGCTTAATCTTGAGCTAAAAGTAGGATTTTCCCCAAAACTTATCCTAGACGGAGGATTTACATGGCAGAGCAGCCGTTATAAAGAGGCGGAGAAATGGAGTGCAAATCCCGATATTGCTCCGCAGAAAAAAATGCCCCGCTCTCCCAATCAGTATGGTTATATGACTCTTACGTATCAGCCTGTTAAACCGCTCTCATTATCGGCGAACTGTAATTATACCGGTTCAATGCTTGTGCAGCATTACGGAGACCAAACCCAAACCATCCGAAAAGATTCCGAGGTACTCACTCCGCACTTTTTTGATCTTGGGATGCGGGTGTCGTATGATTTTGCCCTCTCCGGCCAGCTCAAATTGCAATTGAACGGGGGCGTTAAAAACATCATGGATTCCTTTCAACGTGATCTGGATCAGGGACCTCTGCGTGATGCCGGCTACATTTACGGCCCCTCCATGCCCCGTGTTTATTATGTGGGAGTGAAATTGAGTTTATAGTTATATTTCTTTACAGAAATGCGGCAGCCCTGTTGAATACCGTCCGAAACGACCCGTTCAACAGGGTTTGGTCTATATCCGAGCGAAGGGGAAACGGAATCTGATGAGAATAGGGGAATGGGAAATCTATTTCCCGGAGGATTTTGTCGGAAATGCCCCCCAATGCTTTAATAACTCCGGCAGTTGGCATGACTCTATCTTTTTTTAGGGAGATAGCTTGTATCCGGTTGCAGGCGCGCCGGAAGAATGATTCCCGATACTCCTGTCGTACATCCTGTCGGATCATAGACTTAAAAGCCTGTTCCAGAAAATCATCCCGGAAAGGTGTTGGCAACATTTTATTCTCCAGAAAATTATTGCCATAATATTGGCGCAGACTCTCAAAAGCTTGTTTATCCATAATATCGCGTGCATTTCCGTCCATCTCGTTAAAAATTGAACCGCCGCAGAACATAAACAGACGGGTATTGCTAAATATGTTTTCGGGATTTGCCAGCAGGAGTACCTGTGCTAAAAGTGCTCCGATGGAATAAGCAAACAGATGAATAGAGGTATCTTCCTTAAAAAGAGGATGCTTCCCCTCTTTTATCTCTTTTGCCAGTTGCCATAGATTATAGACCGATTCACGTCCGGAGGCGTAAAACCGTAATGGATTTTTGGCAAGCCGGCTGCTTAGGGCTACATTAAAGAAAGAGGTATTACTCAGATTTTCAACCTCTTTTTTTCTGAGATCTACCCATGCAGAAGCTCTGCGCGGGTTGTACCAATCGGAGGGGGTACGATTCATGTGAAAGGCAATGGGAAAAAGAATGACAGGTTTTCCGGTATTCTGAGCAAGATCTTCTGCCCATGTCAGATATTTTTCCCAGGTTCGTTCGTTGAGCCCGTGCAACAGGATGATTGCTTTGTTATGTTTTATTTTTCCTACAGGGGCGAAAATGGTGTATGGAAAACTTTTATTTTCCCCTATTGAATTATCGGTTATAGAGCAGAAATCGGGAGTAGCAAGCTCTTTCTGGAACTCGTCTATTTCTGCTGCCCCTTTAATTTGGGTGAAACGAAACGGAAGAATTTGCAGGCGGCTGTCTGAAAGGTCTGCTCTTTTTTCATAAGAGAAAAGAGTGCTGAGTTGTTGTGTACGAATGGAGAGATCCATATATTTGCGAATTATTTTTACAAACGAACAACATAAAAGCAGATTATCAAAAAAAATGGTTCCAATGGTATGGGAAAGGGGTGGAAAGAGAAATAAAGGGGCGAAATATTGTAATACGGGGTGAATGTGTATGGAAATATATGTACATTTGTTGCAATAAATACAGGTACACATATGGGAGGTCAGAATCATAAAATACCGGCATACATCTATCAGAAGTCGAACATAGTCCGCCTCATCTTGCTTACTGCCATTTTTGCGCTCGTCTTCATTAATATTTATAAACCGTTCAGCTCTTCCAACTGGTATCGTGTATCGGAATTTAAGTTTTTTGTTTTTTCCAGTCTTATTATCTTAACCGGGGTGCTGGTTGTAGTGATCAGTCGTGTTGGGATGTATTATTGGGGGAGAAAACATGAAATATCGGTGAGCGGATATGCTGTTTGGATTATGTTGGAGATCTTTTTCATGTCGCTTTTTTATACAATTTATACATTAATTCTAAATCCTGAGCGGGAGTATCTGGGCGTATTTAAGGAATCTGCTCTTAATACCAGTCTGGTTCTTTTATTGCCCTATGCAGCCCTGCATCTCTATTTTTCATACAGGGAAAAAGAGAGGCAGTTGCAGTTGTTAAAAGAAAATCAGGAGGAAATTACGGGCCGGCAGAATATCTTCTCTTTTTATGATGAAAAGAATGAATTGCGTCTTTCCATAGCGCGGGATAATCTGCTTTATCTTGAATCGGCTGATAACTACGTATGTATCTGGTATTTGAATAAAGGAACAGTTGCAAGATTCATGCTGCGTAATTCATTAAAAGCATTAGAAGAAAGCTTGGCCGATACCAATGTTATTCGTTGCCACCGCTCCTTTATGGTAAATTTTGATCAAGTAAAAGTGATGCGACGGGAAAAAGAAGGAGTCTATCTGGAATTGGGAATCAATCATGTTCCCGATATTCCAATCTCAAAAACATATAGCGGGCGTGTTACAAACTGGTTTGTGTAAACGAATAGTAACGGTTATCAATCCTACTACAAGAGAAGAGGAGAAACGAGTGCTATATGAAATTGCTTCGTCGCACTTGGCTCGTCGCACCTTTGTCGGCAACCTCTACAAGCAGGTGAAAGACCCCAATCTCGTCGGCTCACTCAGCGGACACAAGGAGGGCAGTAAGGCTTTTGCACGCTACCGAGAGATTGACGATGAAATGAAAAAGGAGCTGGTTGATTTGTTGCAGTAAAGATTACGAACACACTGTATTCACAATTGTGTCCGCACTGCGGACGTAATTGTAATCTACT
>JAVWIB010000124.1:0-6762 GCA_036639755.1 Bacteroidales bacterium | reverse complement strand
CCAACCTGTAGAGAGTCATTCAGAGATAAAACTTTGGATGACTCTTTTTTTTTGTACCTTTAGTCGCAAATTAATTTGATATGTTTATGGAGACAAATCCGCAGTTGGAATTAGCATTTAATTTTCTGCAATATACGGGTTCCAATGTTTTCTTAACGGGAAAAGCGGGGACGGGCAAGACAACTTTTTTACAGAACTTAAAAATAGTTTCGCCCAAGAGAATGATTGTGCTTGCCCCTACAGGTGTTGCGGCAATTAATGCGGGGGGGATGACACTACATTCGTTCTTTCAACTGCCGTTTGGTCCGTATATTCCCGGTTCAACCCGTGTGCAATCGCAGGAGCAAAGTCAGCAGCAGCAAAATCAATCTGATAAGAATAAAGGATTTATAACCAATCGTTTTAGTAAAGATAAGGTGAACATTATGCGCACGCTGGATCTGTTGGTGATAGATGAAATAAGTATGGTGCGGGCAGATATTCTGGATGCGATTAATGATGTGTTATGCAGATATCGGGGAAGCAGCAAACCTTTTGGAGGGGTGCAGCTATTATTGATAGGGGATTTGCAGCAGCTTGCTCCTGTGGTAAAGGAGGATGAATGGGAGTTGTTAAGAAATCATTATGAATCGGCATTCTTTTTTCACAGCAAGGCTTTGTGTTCCACTACCTATATTAATATAGAACTAAAACATGTGTACCGCCAGGCAGATAGAATGTTTATTGATTTGTTAAATAGTGTGCGGAACGGTGAGGTAGGGCCACAGGTACTGGAGGCTCTTAATAAACGGTATGTTCCTGATTTTAATCCTCCCGATAAAGATGGCTACATTACCCTTACAACGCATAATTATCAGGCGCACCAGATTAATACATCAAAGCTGAATCAATTAAAGGCACCTGCTTATACCTATAAAGCAGTCATTTCCGGAACGTTCCCGGAGTATTCTTATCCTACCGATGAGCGTCTGGTGCTTAAAGAGGGGGCGCAGGTAATGTTTGTTAAAAATGATTCTTCTCCCGATAAAAAATATTATAACGGCAAGATAGGTCATATTACCAATATTGAAGAGAACCGGATAACGGTACAATGTAATGATCACGAGGAGATCGATGTTTCTCTGGAGGAGTGGTCGAATACCAGATATACGGTGGATGAGCAAACCAGAGAGATTATGGAGACGGTAGATGGGACATTTATCCAGTATCCGCTAAAAGCAGCGTGGGCCATTACCATTCATAAAAGTCAGGGGCTTACGTTTGAGAGAGCAATCATAGATGCCGCTGCTGCGTTTTCTCACGGACAGGTTTATGTGGCTCTGAGCCGTTGTAAAACATTGGAAGGGATGGTGTTAATCTCTAAGTTGGGAAGCAATGCCGTTATCAGGGATGTAAAAGTGAAGGGCTTTACAGAGTATATGGAGCAACATCAACCCGATGAAGCCCGGTTGGAGCAAGAAAAACAAGATTATTTTACGTCATTGTTAGTTGAATTATTTGATTATCACTCTATTCAGAAGCGATTGCAATATGTGACCCATTTATGTACAGAGCATTTGGAAAAACTGTATCCGGAACTGGTATTCAGGTATATTCAGGCAAATCGTACGTTCCGTGAATCTTTAACCCAGGTGGGAGAACGTTTTAAGGGGCAGTTAATGCGAATGGTTGCTCAGAGTCATGCTTATGAGCATGATCCTGCCCTTAAAGAGCGGGTTGTAAAAGGGGTTGAATATTTTAAGGAGCAGCTGGCTACAACTTTAATGAATCTTTTGGAGGATACCCATCCCGATATAGATAATAAAGAGATCCGCAAAAGCTTCACCGATGCATTGGAGAAACTGCAGAATGAGGCCGATCTTAAAAAGGCAGTGCTGGAGGAGAGCTCGGATGGCTTTGATATGAAACGGTATATGCAGGTGCGGGCAAAAGCAATGATTGAGAGGAAGAAACCCAAACCCAAGAAGGTGGCTGCAAAGGTTGAAGTCTCATCCGATATCCTTAATCCGACTCTGTATAAAACACTTGCTGCATGGCGTAAAGCGGAAGCTGAGCGTCTGGATCTCCCTGCATATACTATTTTGCAGCAAAAAGCCCTTATCGGAATTTGCAATTCGCTTCCGGCTACGGAAAAGGAGTTGTTAAAAGTCTTGGGTATCGGGAAAAAGGTCTTGGAAAAATACGGAGAACAAATACTGCGGATGGTTGCCGATGCGCACCCGGGGCAATAACCTTTAGTATTCTATTTTATCTGTCTTATTGCTCCATGCCTCAAAAGCGGCAATTGCTCTTTCTCTCATAAACCCAATAGCCGGTACGGCACGTGCGGCATAGGGCTTTTCAATTTCTTGGTAGATAAATGAATCGTCAAAATTAATAGCTTTGGCATCCTCTTTTGTATTTCCAAAAAAGATACGGGAAAGTCCGGCCCAGTAAATGGCGCTAAGGCACATGGGGCAGGGTTCGCAGGATGTATAAATTGTGCATCCTTCCAGCTTAAAGGTCTTTCGTGTTTTGCATGCCGCCCGAATAGCGCTCACCTCTGCGTGGGCTGTGGGATCATTCGTGGCCGTAACTCTGTTCACTCCCTCGGCAATAATCTCTCCGTCTTTTACAATTACGGCTCCAAAGGGGCCTCCTCCGTTTTCTACATTCTTAATGGAGAGCTCTATTGCGCGCTCCATAAATTTGCTATCCAGTTCGGAAAATATAATTTCTGCCATTTTTTATCTATTTATTTGCAAATATACTATTTAGAATTGATAAAGGACAAGAAGAAACGGTGTAACTATAAAAAATAGTTGTATAACTAAAATAACTAGTTATCTTTGTGACAACTTAAATACAAATACAAAATGAAAACAATCTTTACACAACTATCAGCAGGATTGAAATTTCTTACAGCTGTGCTGTTTCCTTTTTTTATATCATCGTGTATGGGCGACTCAAAAACTCTTCCCGTTTTTGATTATACAACAGATTATCCCTCAAAAGAGTTTCCATATTCTTTGGTTTTTGATATAAAATATATTCCGGTAGAGACCGATAGTACTTTTATAGATCGTTTACGAGTACTTTCCGTTACCAGCCAACAGATAATTGGGATAACAGGCAAAGAAAATAAATTTGTATTTATAGACGAGAATGGAGTCATCAGCAATAGTTTCAGCAGAACGGGAAATGCAAAAGAGGAATATCTTGGAGTAAATGATGCTTTTTATGACCAGGACAGCCAAGCATTCTTTGTTTTGGATTCCCCCAAAAAACGAATTTTGGTTTTGGATAAAGATGGAATGTATAAGAGGGAGTTTCCAATAGAAAAAGGACATGGCATATCGGCAATTTCTAGCCTGAATGAGAACTATTTTATCAGTTATAACTGCAATCTGGGTTTTATGGAGGATACTCATGGTTCATATTCCGTTCTCTCCAAAGAAGACGGTTCGGTAATAAAAGATATTACAATCTTCTGTGAGGGGAAAAAACGTTATCCTACCGTTGTTCATCTTCCTCAGTTTATCTCCGTTTTTAAGTTTGTAACCATGATTCCGGCAGACGGTTGCGTGCTATTAAGCGAATCTTATTGCGATACGGTTTATAAAATGGATGCGCAGACTCTTGCCATGCAGCCGTATCTTTTAAAATCTCCTGCTTTTGGGACTCTTCCCGATCAGGATAAATATTTTCTGGAACCATATATGGATACTCCCGATTATTTCTTGTTTGCCAAACAGCGCATAACGTATGATGATAAAAAGGCCAACGCTACTTCTCAGGCGTATTTTTATGATAAAAAAGAGGGGAAATTTTATAAAATCAGTAATAAAAATATAGGGGATTTTGAAAATTACAAAAAGTACGGATATGCGGGTTGTAGCATTGATATGATTGATTTAATGAAAATGCAGGATGAAGGTACTTTGCCTCCCACCCTAAAACCTATCTTGTCAACAGCAACCGAGAACGATAATCCGGTACTAGTGATTATGAGTCTTAAAAACATAAAATAAATGATGAGCGAGCAACAAATGAATTTGAGACTTACCGCCAAGGAGGAAGAAATTATGAATTTATTCTGGGACATGGGGGAGAAATTTGTACGGGAACTTCTGGGTTTTTATGAAGATCCAAAGCCCCATTTTAATACTCTTTCTACAATTGTCCGTGGATTGGAAGAGAAAGGATTCCTCGCTCACAATGCTTATGGTACTACTTATCGGTATTATCCTGTTGTTTCCCGGGAGGAGTTTAATAGAAAGACTCTGAAAGGGGTGATCCGTAAATATTTTAATAATTCAATCTATAGTGCTGTATCTGCATTGGTAAGTGAGGAAAAAATTACCGGAGATGATTTGCGGAAACTGATTGCCCAGGTGGAGGAGAATAATCTTATAGACAAAAATAATCCGGCTCCCCCTAAAAAGTAAAATTTATGGGAACATTTATCGTATATATTATAAAGTGTGCTTTCTGCCTTGCCTTTTTTTATCTTTTCAATAAATTGTTGTTAAGCAGAGAGACCTTTCACAAATTCAACCGGTATGTCTGGCTGGCAATTATTCCCGTTTCCATTTTTATTCCGCTCTTCCCCTCTCTCCTCTGGGATATGTTGTGGACTGTTCAGGCAACACCTTTGCATACAACTTTTAATCTAGCGGATAGCTCAATATACACCTCTATTGTAAGTGCAGACCCGCAAAATAATGATCTCTATACCGCTGTTTGCATTTTTCCGTTTTTTTATTTTGCCGGAGTCTTGTTTTTTGCATCCCGATGGCTTTATTCTTACTCCCGCCTGCTGATCTTCTCCGTATCGGGAAGAAAAAACAGCTCTGCTGGGGGTGTTGTCAATCTGGAGGGGCATAAAAAGGCGGTGGGGATAGTCTCTGAGGTAAAGGTTGTGCTGCAGAAAAGAGAGACAGTTCCCTTTAGTTGGATGAAAGGGTATTATTATCGGGAATTAATGCAAAAGATTATCAGTTATTATTAATTAAGAAGGCTGTCGGTTGCCGTTTTTTTTCTATGGTAAACAGTTTTAATCACAGTAAATTAAAAAACAGAATTAATATGATGCTAAAAGAAAAATCGAGTAAATGGGCGTATGCAAAATGTTTGTATGCCCTTCCTCTGGCCTTTGCAGTGGCCTCTGCGTATGCTGTTCCTACCGTTTCCGAACAATTCAATAAAGTTGAGAATACGGCAAAAACTATCCAAAAAGATACAACAAAAGGCGGAACTGCCATGGTTATAAAAGGCAAGGTTGGAGAAGGCAATAGATCCTCTTCCGATACTATTATCATTAAAGGGGGGCGCCGTGGATTGGTTCAGGAAGCCGTACAACCTTTGTATATTGTAGATGATAAGGAGATTGATGCCACCTCGTTTAGGAAAATCCGTCCGAAAGATATTGCGCATATTGCGGTTCTTAATGATAAGAGTGCCACACAAATTTATGGAGAAAAGGGGAAAGGCGGAGTTGTTATTAATACAACCAAGGTGGGAGAAAAAAAAGGAACAAACACTCTCCGCTCTCAGGAGTGTGCAGATCTTGAAGATGAGAAAGAGAAAAAGGTGCTTTCCTCTTATAAAACGGGGGGCTCTCTCTTGCTTGTTCTGGATGGAAAAGAGATGGATATAATTAACGGAAAAGATTTGGATAAATACATAGACCAGAATAATATTGCTTCTATCTCTGTATTAAAAGGCAATGTTGCTATAAAACATTATGGCGATAAAGGAAAAGATGGGGTAATTTCTATTACTACCAAAAATAAAAATAAGAAAAAATAGACTTTTGGCACGGAACTTGCTTTTTTTAAGGTGTAGGTAAAAAAGGTTATATTAAAGTTTAAAGACTTCAATCATAAAAAGATTGAGGTCTTTTACTTTTATCCTCTTTTATTGTTATATTTGTTTCATTAAAATTCTGCGGTATTACAATTAGATTAACGACAAATAATTAAGCAAATGAAACACTTTTTTTCAGATTTTAAATCCTTTACGATGCGGGGCAACGTAGTGGATATGGCAGTAGGTATTATTATAGGTGCTGCTTTTGGTAAAATTGTAAGTTCTTTGGTAGGAGATATCATTATGCCCGGAGTTGGGTTACTTATTGGGGGGGTAGATTTCTCCGATTTATCAATTACTCTTAAACATGCCGTTGTAGATTCCGCAGGAAAAGAGCTTACCCCGGCGGTATTAATCAGGTATGGCGCTTTTATACAAGTAGTGCTCGATTTCCTTATTGTAGCATTTGCTATTTTTATGATGATAAAAGGTGTTACTTCGCTACAACGCAAAAAAGCTGCTGTTCCTGCTGCTGTGGAACCTCCAAAACCAACCCCGGACCAGGAGTTACTAACGGAAATCAGGGATCTCTTAAAAAAATAGGAATATTTTTTGTAATAGAAAAAACACATTTATAAAAGAATCATAAATTTAATAAATCAAAATCATGGATAGAAATGAAACAATTTGCAATTGCATGGGAGTAACCAGAGGTGAAATTATGGATGCAATTACTACAAAAGGTCTAAAAACGGTGGAGCAAGTTAGCGAAGCAACAGAGGCCGGAACCGGTTGCGGTGGGTGCGTAGAAGAGATTCAAAAGATACTGGATGAGGTAAACGGAAAATAGTCATAAAAAAATAATTCCGATAACTACGTGATAACCAGTCATAAGACGCATTAATTACAAATATTCTCTACAAATAGCCCAAAATAAATTTGGAGGGGTAAAAATTTTATCTACCTTTGCAC
>JAVWIB010000123.1:0-7428 GCA_036639755.1 Bacteroidales bacterium | reverse complement strand
ACTCGCTCCAACACGGGACGTAGCGAAGCGCAGACGTCGTTCTTTGGACGGTTACAATAATTTTATCTTTAGCTATAATCGGGCTACTCTTTTTTCTGGGAGCTAATAGATCAGTTGGACAAGCTATAAAAAATGATGAATTGCAGTTTATTAATAAAAACTATGTTTTTGGGGAGCTAAAAAGTGATACGCTTGTTAAAGCAAAGTTTTATTTTGTTAATATAAGCAACAAGGTTGTTATAATTGACTATGTTAATCCAGAGTGTACATGTACAGGATACTCTCTGAGTAAAAAAAATAATGCCTAAAGATACGGCTTATGTAGAGCTAATGTTTAATACTCAAGGTAAATATGGTCTACAAAAAATCTATACCGTTATGAAAGCAAATACTAAAGCGCAAATGTATAAACTGACATTTTATGCAGATGTATTAAAATCTACAGTTCATTAAAAAATGAGTTCTTAACAAAGTTGCACAAATTTTAATGTATTTTTTCCGATATTAACCGTATATTCTCAAGTTTGACACCTAAAATCAAAAATAAGCCATATATCTCATTATGTCAATGAGTTGGCTTATTTTTATGTATGCTTGTGGGTCATAAAATATTATTGTAACTTTTTTTTAAAAAATATTTATTTGACACCACATTGTTGTTTTATTTCTCTAATTTATTTATAATCAAGAATGTAGATTTTTACACATACTATCATTTTGTGGTAATATTACATTTTTACTTTTTCATTTTTGCTCTTTTTCTTTGACTGGAACGACTATTCTTTGTATAGCTTATTATTTCGTTCATGTTTTTTTGTAATGATACGATTAATGTAAATACTATTTGAAAAAAAAAGAGTTCTAACAATAAATCTCTCAAATAGTTACAAATATTTTTATTTTATGAAAGTGTCAAACTTCCGGGTTTTTATGGATTATCAAAGATGGTATGTTATTGGTTTAAAGCGGGGCAAAGATATAAAATTTTTTGATTCAATTTATTTATGTACTTTTGTGCGCTATTCTTACTTAGAGAAAATAGGAAATAAAAATATATGAGCGAAAACAGTTTATTGGCTAAGATTGAGGGCTTGCACGCCAAGTTCAGCAGATTACAGGAGCAGATTTCAGATCCTTCTTTGATGGACGATATGAAAAAGTATGTGCAGCTAAATAAAGAATATAAGGAACTTGCACCTATTGTTAAAGCGGGAGATAAGTTCAGAAAGATGGTGGATGATTATGAGGCAGCCAAGGATATTCTTCAGAATGAGAAGGATGAAGAGTTGCGTGAGATGGCTAAGGAGGAGGTTTCTTCGTTGGAAGAGGTGCTTCCCCAAATGGAAGAGCAGATTAAGCTGTTGCTGATTCCTGCCGATCCGCAGGATAGTAAGAATGCTATTATAGAGATAAGGGGAGGGGCCGGCGGAGACGAGGCTTCCATTTTTGCCGGGGATTTGTTTAGAATGTATGCAAAATATATTGAGAGGAAAGGGTGGAAGATGGAGATTAACAGCCAGAGTGAGGGCACATCCGGCGGTTTTAAGGAGGTTATCCTTAAAGTATCGGGAGACGGTGTTTACGGTGTTCTTAAATATGAATCGGGGGTGCACCGTGTACAACGTGTCCCTCAAACGGAGACTCAGGGGCGTGTTCATACTTCAGCAGCTTCGGTTGCCGTATTGCCTGAGGCCGATGAATTTGATATTGAACTAAATGAAAAAGATATCCGAAAAGATACCTTTTGTTCATCGGGACCCGGCGGACAGTCTGTAAATACTACTTATTCTGCAATTCGCCTTACTCATATTCCTTCCGGTATTGTGGTGCAGTGTCAGGATGAAAAGAGTCAGTTGAAAAACTATGATAAGGCATTGCAGGAGCTTCGTACCCGTTTGTATAATATGGAGTACGAGAAATATCTGAACGAAATATCCATTAAACGAAAAACCATGGTTTCTACCGGAGACCGTTCTGCCAAAATCAGAACCTACAACTATCCGCAGAGCCGTGTTACCGATCACCGTATTAACTGGACCACCTATAATCTTCCTGTCTTTATGGATGGTGCAGTTCAGGAGGTAATTGATCAGTTGCAGATAGCTGAGAATGCCGAGAGACTGAAAGAGAGTGAGGAATAAACGGAGGCTGTTGTTTACGCCATCACTCTCAATACGCCATCACTCTCAATGAACCCGCCAATTTTTCTCTTTAAGGATAAACTCCGTTGTTTATTTCTTATTTGCCTCCCGTGCCAGTGCAAACAACTCCGGATGAATGTGACAGTAGCCACCCGTATTTTTGTCTAAGTAGGCTTGGTGATAATCTTCGGCTACGTAGAAATTCTGAAGCGGTTTTACCTCAACAACAATGGGAGAGGTGTATTCGGACGATAATTTTTTAAGTGCCGTTTCGATTGCCGGAATATCATCTGTACAGGTGTAGTAGATGCCGGTGCGGTATTGTGCACCGCTGTCACCCCCTTGACGATTGTGGCTGGTGGGATCGATTGTCTTAAAAAATAATTCCAGAATTGTAGTCAGTTGCAAAACAGACGGGTTATAGAGAACTTTTACTGTTTCCGCATGGCCGGTTGTGCCGGTGCAAACCTCTTTATAGGTGGGGGAGGTGGTTGTGCCGTTGGCATAGCCTACTTGTGTGGATATTACTCCGTTGACTAATTTTAGAAAGTGCTCTGTTCCCCAGAAGCATCCTCCTGCCAGGTGTATTTCTTTTGTTGTCATATTTTTTGAATATTGCTGTAAAATAGTGCTTTGTATTTATTATTATGTTATCGTAAATATTCGGCGGCAAGTGCCTCTCCGGTATAATTTCCTTTTACCTTGGCCAGGTCTTCCGGAGTTCCGGCAAAGCAGATGTGGCCGCCGTTTTCTCCACCGTCGGGACCCATATCAATCACCCAGTCTGCGCTCCGGATAACATCGGTATTATGTTCCACCACAATAATGGAGTGTCCTTTCTCTACCAACGCATTAAAGGCTCTGAGAAGTTTCTGTATATCATGAAAATGGAGCCCTGTGGTGGGTTCGTCAAAAATAAATAAAATAGATTCTGCCCCTTTGCCTCCTTTACCGGTGTCTTTGCTCAGGAACTGGGCCAGTTTAATTCTTTGACTCTCTCCACCGCTCAGGCTGCTGCTGCTTTGCCCCAGTTGTACATAGCTCAATCCCACATCGTCCAGCACTTTCAGCTTTTGGGCAACCCGTTTGGCGGTGGATTCTTTTTGACTGCCAAAAAACGCAATGGCCTCTTCCACGCTCATAGTCAGGATATCATTGATATTTTTATCATGATATTTTACCTCCAGAACCGTTGGCCTAAACCGTTTTCCGCCGCACTCCTCACACACCATCTGCACATCTGCCATAAATTGCATGGGGATGGTAATGAACCCATCTCCAAGACATTGCGGACATCGTCCGCCGTCTATGTTAAACGAAAAATGAGAGTGCCCGAACCCGTTCAGTTTGGCATAAGGTTGTTCCGAAAATAGTTTTCGGATATCATCATAAATCTTAAGATAAGTAACCGGATTGGAACGGCTGCTTTTACCAATAGGATTCTGATCTACAAATTCTACGGAGGTAATTCTGGAAAGATCGCCCCGTAATTCCTTAAATGCCCCCGGTTTATTTCCAAATTGCTGAAAATGTTTCCCCAGAGCAGGATAGAGAATATCCCCAACCAGAGACGATTTGCCCGAACCGCTCACCCCCGTAACGGCAGTAATAACCCCCAGAGGGAACTGTGCGGTGATGTTTTTTAGGTTATGTTCCATAGCTCCCACCACCTCAATGGAGTGGTTCCATGTCCGTTTTTTAGAGGCAATCTCTATTTTTTTCTTCCCCGATAAATAATCAATCGTAAGGGAACCGCATGAACTCTTTGGAGAACTCTTTTGCCCGGACGATTTATTTTCCAGACATCTGCTGATTCCCTCTTGCACATCTCCTTGAAATACAACCTCTCCACCATGTACTCCGGCGTAGGGGCCTATATCAATTAGTTCATCGGCCGAGCGGATAATTTCCGCATCGTGTTCCACAATCAGAACGGTATTTCCCAGATCCCTCAATCGTTTTATGACGGTAATCAGTCGCTCCGTATCACGCGGATGCAACCCTATACTTGGTTCGTCCAGAATATACAGAGAGCCTACCAGACTGCTTCCAAGAGAACTTACCAGATTGATTCTCTGGCTCTCTCCGCCGCTTAGCGTATTGGCTGCCCGGTTAAGAGTGAGGTATCCAAGTCCCACTTCTTCAATATAACTCAGCCGGTCGCAAACCTCCTTAATAGCCCGCCCGGCAATCTTAGACTCATATTCCTCCAAGGTCAGTTCCTTAAAAAATAAGGCCAGATTGGTGATACTCATATCCATTAGATTGGTGATGGTGCGGCCTCCAATCTTCACATAATTGGTCTCTTTGCGTAAACGGCTCCCCTCACACTCCCGGCAAATGGTTTTTCCTGAATATCTGGCCAGCATGTACTTATATTGAATCTTATATTTCATGCTTTCTACCATCTCAAAGAAGCCGTTAATCCCTGTAAAACAGGAATTTCCATCCCAGAGCACTTTTTTCTGTTCTTTGGTAAGTTCCGCATAAGGGCGGTGAATGGGGAAATCAAACTTTCCGGCATTATAAATCAATTCTTTTAAATAGCTTCCCATAATTTCTCCCCTCCAGCACGCAACTGCCCCCTCATAAACAGAAAGAGAACTATTTGGGATGACCAGTCCTTCGTCAATTCCCACCATGCTACCGTAACCGCCGCACACCGGACACGCCCCTATAGGGTTGTTGTAGCTGAACATCAGCCCAGTAGGCTCTTCAAAACAGATTCCATCCGCCTCAAAAATAGTTGAAAAATCCCGATAACTGATTGTTTCACCCGTCACCGCAATTTTCAGATGCCCTTTCCCTTGGCTAAAAGCACTCTGAATGGAATCCTGCATCTGGGTAATCTCATCATCCGAAAAACCGGAGGAATCCATGGGGAGGATAAACCGATCAATTAAAATAAGCACCTCCGTATTGCTATAGGTCGGAACATCTTTTAAAATTGCATCCAGACGGATCACCTCACCATTGGCAAACAACCTTCCGTACCCCTGGTCCTTAATAGAGAGCAGCTTTTCCACTTTATCGGAATTCTCTCTCCATCCGAACGGAGCGAGTACATAGGCCACCTGTGTATTCTTCTCCTTTTCATTGGTTGTTCCCGCAGATTTTCCGGTCTCTTTTTTGTCTGCCTTTTCTTCTCTTTTTTCCTGCTTTTCACTTTTATATGCGTCCGCCGCTATCCCTTTTACATATGCTATCACATCCTGCACACTCTCCCTTTTCACCTCTGTTCCGCTTATAGGGGAATAGGTACGCCCAATCTTTGCAAACATAAGACGCAGGTAATCATAAATTTCCGTATTGGTTCCAACCGTAGAACGAGGATTGCGGGTATTTACTTTCTGCTCAATGGCAATAGCCGGAGGAATTCCCTCAATCTTATCCACGGCCGGTTTGGTCATCCTCCCCAGAAACTGTCGTGCAAAAGAGGAAAGACTCTCCGCAAAACGGCGCTGCCCCTCGGCAAAAAGGGTCTCAAACGCAAGGGATGATTTACCGCTTCCCGATAATCCCGATACCACAACCAATTTATTACGCGGGATCTTAAGGGAGATATTCTTTAAATTATTCACCCGTGCCCCCTCAATGGAGATATATTCCTGTTTTCCTGTTTTATTTTTCTCGTTCATTATTTTTCCGATGTTCTTAGAACTGTTTTAACATTAGAAACTCTTTTTATAGCCGAAATCACTCGGTCCAGATGGCTGTTATTCCCCACCGAAATACTCATTTCCACCACAAATTCTGTCTGATTATTGGGCTTGGGGCGTTCAAAGATCTTATAGGTACGAATAGAGGCCTCCTGTTTAATGACGCACTCCATAATATAAGGACCTGCAGAGGTATCTCCATCTCCAATCACTTTAAGGGCAATCTGGAATTGCGCTGTTGAAGCCGCCTCCCTCCATTTTACCTTTTGTACCCGGTACGAATAATTCTCAATCAGCCGGGCTGCGTTGGGACAATTGATCCGGTGAATCTTTACACCTCCCGTTGCACTAACAAACCCAAATACCTCATCCCCAAAAATAGGATTGCAGCATTTGGCCATTTTATAACTGATAGTATTTAGTTTTTCCCCTATCAGTAGATAATCTCCGTTCCCTTTTGATCCGCAAGGTTTATGCTCCGGGGCCTTATCGGGAATCTTACTCTCGGCCGGTTTAACCTCCTCCGCTCCTTTGGTAAGAAAGCTTTTAATATCCAGCAAATCTATGGTGCCGTCATTAATGGCAACGCACAAATCTCCAATGGTTTTCATCTTGTAGTGGTGGGTCAGATCGTACAAAATATC
Source organism: Bacteroidales bacterium (assembly GCA_036639755.1). Taxonomy (GTDB): domain Bacteria; phylum Bacteroidota; class Bacteroidia; order Bacteroidales; family UBA932; genus Egerieousia. The sequence goes on along the minus strand of JAVWIB010000123.1, from coordinate 984 downwards.
GTCATTCAACTCCATCTTCCAGTTTTTCATCCTCCGCTCCAGTTGCTCCCGTCCCAGTTTGCACAATTTTCCCTCCTCCTCTTTTAGTTTGGCTTTAATCCTGTTGCGGGCCTTGGAGGAGACCACAATGTTTAACCAGTCTACAGAGGGTTTCTGATTTTTGGTACTCATAATCTCCACAACATCACCTGTATGCAGTTCATCGCGAATAGAGAAGATCTTTCCGTTAACCTTGGCTCCGCTGCATTTTACTCCCAGATTGGAGTGGATATTAAATGCAAAATCGAGCACTGATGCTCCTTTGGGCAATTGTCTGAGATCTCCCTCGGGAGTAAACACAAAAATCTCATCCAGCCCTATCTGTGTCTTTGTTTTATATGGATTGGGATCTGTACTCTCCAGCATCTGTTTTACACTCTGCAACCAAGTATCCAGCCCCTGTACACTCTTAATCCCTTTATAACTCCAGTGCGATGCATGACCGTTTTCTGCCATATCATCCATCCGCTGCGATCGTATCTGTACCTCTATATGTGCTTCCTCCTTATTGGTAACGGTGGTATGCAACGATTCATAGCCGTTTGGCTTGGGGTTGGTGAGCCAATCTCGCAATCTTTCCGTGTCTGGTTTATATTCTTCTGTTACAAGAGAATAGACTTCCCAGCAATAAGCATGTTCTTTCTCAAAAGGGACATCCAGAATAAACCTTATTGCAAACACATCAAATATCTCCTCAAACGGAACGTGCTGTTTCTGCATCTTTTTCCAGATAGAGTAGGCCGTTTTGGTGCGTACCTTTAATTTGTATTGAATACCGCTCTCTTTTAGTTTATTCTCCAGTGGTTTAATAAACTCCTCTGCCATTTTTTTTCGATCGGGCTCGGTAATACGCAGTTTATTGGTAATGGCTTTATAATTCTCAGGATCCGAATGCTTAAAACAAAGATCCTCCATTTCGCTCTTTATGTTATACAATCCAAGTTG
>JAVWIB010000122.1:0-7432 GCA_036639755.1 Bacteroidales bacterium | reverse complement strand
AGTCCAATAAGGATTATCCGAGGCGGCTACGGTAGCGAACTCCGCCAGTTTCTCAGCGTAAGAACTCCCGGCTGTTATGCCTTGAAGTTCTTGTTTTAAGAGGGTGGTAGAAAGCTGCGTAGGGTATATCCTTCCGGCTCCGCCGGTGCGTAGAAAATCTACCAGAGGGGAACCCTCAGCGGCTGTTATATAATTATTATTCCCGTCCGGGCGGGCTAGAATCTTCATACGGAGGCCCGTTTTTTCAAAGGCCCGGTTATAATCATCTATGAACCCCAGGGCGATACTGGCCGGATCGGATTCATTGAATTTTAAGTTATTCACATTATGGAATGCGACAGTATTACCGAAATGTTTCATATAATTAACATCCTTCCATGTTGTATAATTACTTGTCGTAGAATCATCTTTCATTAGCCCATCTAGGTTATATGAATTCCCGGCGGTCGAAAAAATAGCCTGTAAAAAGCTCCAGCGGACATCATTTCCTGCGCCGTCCGTTGATACAAGAAAGTTAGCGGGATAACTTCCTGTAGTGCGGGGTGTATTAACATGAAATTTAGGATTATTATCCATCCACTTTTTATTTATTCTGGAAAAAGTACGGGAAAATGTTTCCACGGGTGAATCATCTATGGTATAGCTACAGGCCCATTTTTTATTATATTTTAATGGGGCTATTTGAACATCCTCAAAGGTAAAGGCTGAATTATCCGTGGTTGAGATCTGAAACCTTAACTTTTTACCGGCGAATTTGACGTACTGTAAACGGATAACCACCATGCCATCCGGGGCGGCTTTGTCACAACACAGGGTTAGTTTGGTAGCGAAATCCTCTACATATGTCTCACTAACACGGTAACTATTAAATGATTCCTTTGTAGCTGTTTTTAATGACACCCCTAGTGGGTAAATAAATTCAGATGGCTCATTAAGTATAGTTATTACCGCCTCCGTTCCGGCTGTGCGGGGTGGTGTAGCAATTTCAATAAATGATTCATACAAGGGTATTCGTTTATTGTTATTATCAAACAAACCGATCTGACGCTCCCCTTTTTTTACAATATTATTAATAGCTGAATTAATTTTCCCCTCCAGGGAAGCGAGTTGGTTTTTATCCTCATTTGTATAGTCATTTGCAGATAACCCTTTTCCTTGAATAGTATCAATTTTTAAATTTACTGCAGCTACTATCTGATTTAGCTCGCTGGCAGAGAGAGTATCTCCTGTGTTTTTAGATATGTTTAATTTTGCCATGTTATGATAATTTGAAAGGTAATTTTACTGGAAAGGTGTCTAATTTTGGAGGGCTATAAAATCTAACTTCTTGTAAATAAATAGATATTGGTTGAAATATATTAAACAGCCCTCGGAATGTATTTTCCCAATTCGCCCGGGAATCTTCCGGAATACCGGTAATTTCTACCGATACGGAGAAACCTTTGTACTCGGCACCCATATCGTAGTGAAAATACCCTCTATAATCCGCCTGATTATCGTAACGGAGGAGGAAAGTGTTTGTAAACACTTCAACATTTTCAACGTTAAGGGCCTGGGCGATCAGGCGGATAGATGGAACCGTGCCGGAAAGGCTACAAATCTGCTTAATCCGGCGGAGTATATCTCTAAATTCAAATTCTCCCAGGTCATCCGGCAGGAGATATTTAGGTATCCCAAACATCTCCGCCAAGAGGGTAAGTTTAAACAAATCCCGCTCATTCTCAATGTCTATACGGAGGCTCAATGGGTACATCTTTCTAAAGCGATCGGCCGCAGTCAGGTCGCTAGCGACAGTATTACTACCCTGTATACTATCCGGGACAAGGGTTATATTATTCATAGGTGATTGTAATATTACCTTTAGTAAAAAACTCCGTGGCGGCCTTAACCGGGATATTGGTAAAAGAGATGATATTATCCCTCACACCCGGTACGGTTAAAAGTAGCCTAGACAGGTCATTCGGGGCGAATTCGCCCACGAATTTTAACGACAATGCGGAAAAGTACTCATTCACTTTCGCCTCTACGGCTTCGGCGATAGCCGGCTGATCACCGGAGAGGATAATTTTAATGCGGATTGTTCCGGACAAGGGGACAGGGATTGCCTTTCTAAATTCAAACAGGGCTCCGATTACACCAAAGTTTTCGTTATAAATATTATCCAAAACAAGCACTTCCAAATCGTTATTATGAACATCCCCGGCCACGACTCCTTCTTTAATCACCCTCATTATTGGTATTAGAACAGATATACCGGGAGGTAGGGTAGGCTCAGCTTTCCGGCGGATGATCACAAGGTCAGACACTTCCGGAAGGGCTAGAATGCGTGTTTTGTAAGATAGTTCAGTACATTGAAGGTTTGTCTGAGAACTGGCCAGGATACGGCGGCGATAATCATCATCTGCCTCGTTCGATAGCCGGATTACATTAAAGAGTTCACCCCAGCGATCCAGAGCAGAATCAGAGGCGTACTGAATAAAGTTATTGCGCATTAAGACCTCCATTTGTCCGCGCAGAACACTCTCACGGTAGGCTAGACAGTCGATTAAAATACGCTCAGCATCGGCGGGGTTTAACTCCTGTCCGGATAGCTGCTGGTACTTGATAATCGTTTCGGAGATTATCTGCTCCGGATTATTTTGTATAAAAATAGGTTCCATGATTAAGATATTAATGCGATTTGTGGTGCCGTTGTTGTTCCTGTCTGTGCAGCAGGCCCGCCCGTGGTTGCTACTGCAATACCGGCGGGAACGGTAATGGTTGCGCTCTTTATATAGGCATCTATCATCGTGGCAAGCCGTTCGGCAAATTCTGTGTCAGATATATCCGTCCTAGTACGCATATCGGTAAGTAAGGATAGGATGCTTTGCTGTAATGTTGGTATAACTAATGGCATATCGTTTATTTTAAGAGTTTTGCAATATCTTGTGACAGCTTTTCTACCGCTTGTATGGTTGGTGGAAGTGGCGTTCCGCTTGGGCCCATAGACGTGGCTACTGTCAGGTTTTTAATTATGTTTAAAAGGTCATTAAAAAGGGTTTTAATATCTGTTTTATCGTTCTTCAAAACCACTTTATTTTCTGTAATAAAAAATACGGCTTTACCAAACTGCATGTAATACCCTTCTTTGGCAGCCTCTTCCGGTACTGGTTCCTGTTGACTGTATACTGCGCCTAAACAGATATTGTTGTTGTCATCCAGCGAACACACCACCTGCGTTTCAATCGGAGGTAAACAAAAAATATTATTATCACCCGATACCGGTACCAGTACAGCACATTCTACAGTAGTGCCAAGATGTTCAAATTCTACCTCTACGGCTCCGCCGTCAAGATGCTTCTTAACAGTCCCTGCCTCTATCATACTGCATTCCTTTGTAAGATTATTGCACAGGTATATCCTGTCTCGGATATTATATGCTTTGCTTGGTCTATAAAGTAGACGGCATCAAATCTACCGAAGCCATCTATCTTCACCGATACTCCAGCCTGCAGTCGAACATCTCCCGGTAGAGAAAGAGATATCTCTAACCCACTTTTGTTCTTGCTTGTGAGTATCTCTTTGGCTCGTGTACGTGCAGCACTGGCATCGCTTACATCTTCCCATACTGTTATAGCTCCTCCTTCAACTTGTGTTTCTGCTGTACCTTCAAACATTAACTTCTGCTTTTTATCCCAATGTTTTACTGTGCATATTTTATAACGTCCGGCTGCTTTGTCCCTTATATCGTAATTACTTGTATCACTGCGCTGTATAGTTAGTTGCGCAGACTTAGCAAGGTCTGTAATATTGTAGAATACAATATCCAATCCCTCTACCTTTAAGATACGCCCCGTCTCCCTAGCTATCCTGCTAAGGAATTTTAAGCCACTTTCGTTTTGCATGCCTTTCCATTCTCCTGATAAATCTCCTTTTGCAGACATTTTCAACTCTGCAGCAACCTCTTTTACAATAGAGGATACGGAACCCTCCTTGCGTTTTTTCTGTACTGTGTTGTGCAGAGCTGAGACAGGTAGGCTTATAGCACGTATGTTGCAGGTATCCGCTCCGTTGTTCGAAAGGCTTGCTTCGTCTACGTAAAATGTACCACAGTCTAGTAATGCGGAACCTTTGTAACCCAACTGGCACTTTACCTCATCTCCCACAGCCGGGTACCAATCATTAAAAAAATATTCTTTTCTGTTATCTAGTTCCATATCTAAGTCTGAGGCCGTACCACTAAGGTTATCGGTATACGTAAGTTGCTTTAGAATAGGCAGAAAGTCTGCACTTACATCCTTTTTAGCGTATATTATCTTTATAATAGGCGTAGTTACTTCCATGGTGCTTTCACATTAGTAGTCTCGGTTTGTGGTTCTTGTATGTCTGGAATAATGATACTCTGCCCTTCATCCAGTATTGCATCAGACACCTCTGCTAATTGTTTATTGGCAAGCATTATCTGCATGACCGCTCCGGCATCGCCACATAGGTCGTACGCTAATGAATCCCATCTATCTTTATATATTGTCGTTGTTTTCATATGCTTGTTTTTCTAATTATTACACTATTCCCTTTTTCTACATTCTTAGAAGCCACAACCTCCCTATCTGCATATTCGAGTAGTTGAAGTTCAATATCAGCCTCTTTTATAGTACCGGCAGCATCGGTGCGCAGGATGCTAGTTCGGCGTTGCTCTATTACATACTGCCCCTTAAACATTCCTGATGCGAACACAAGTAGATAAGCCTCACCGGCCGTCTGCATCTTATCTAACTGCTCCAGCATGGCGTTTATGTCGTGCTGGAGGAAACTACGCAAGGATATTTGCAGCGTAATATTTGCAAGATTTTCCCCAATGGCTTGCAGTACCGGTTTCCCGTAGGTGAGGGAAATTTTTGCGTAGTTATACTGTGTTTGTTCCTCGAACCCTTTTACACCATCGTTGGCAGTAAGTTTCAAATCACCAAGTCGTAGATAATCCATAATTTCCCCTCTCTGTTTTTCTTAATTCTTCTTTAATTATATTTGCTATTATAGCAGCATTATCTCTAAAAATCTTTATTATATCCTCCTTACCTTTTTGCGTAACATCGCCCGATACGTTCATAATAGGGTTAAAATTAACCGTAACATTTATCGGTGTACCGGTCTGCATTGCAGGTATATCTGGTAATGCATTGGTGTCAGGTATCGTAAAATTCGGCTGTACAACTGTGTTTGAAGCCGCATCCTTTGAGGACATTAATATTTTAGGTTGCGGTATAGTAGTTATCTGTGGAGCTGAAATAAGAGGATAAACAGTTGGAGCTGCGGGAGAAGTAGCTGGAATAGGTTGCTGTGATGTGCCGGCCTGTTTTGTTTTTGCCGTAGTACCTAATTGCGTTATGATATTCTTTGTCGTACTTGTTTCTACTGTCTTTACCGATTGCATCTCTGGAATAGACTGGATAGGCAGAACAGGCGGAACAGGCGGAACGGAAATGGGCTGCGGAGCCATAAACGGAGATTGAAAAATTGGTGTTTTGGCAACTTTTTTATCCTTTGTCTTTTGTTTTTCCGTTTCTTGTGTATAGTGGGCAGAGTAATTTACGGGAATATTCGTAACTGTCTTGCCGATCGTCTTTAGTGGTGCAAGAAAATCATTTGCAAGATTTTTACCGGTGTCTTTTACATCTTTCCATGCGCCCTTAAAGTCTCCTGAGAATAGTTTCCCAATTGCTCCGGATAGACCGCCTACTAGATCAAACAGCATCTTAAAGGGGGCCACACAATATTGTAGAATAGCGGTTCCAAACCCTTTTACAGCATCCCATATTGTTAACATTACAGCTCTGAATCCTGCAAGTTTTTCCCAACACACTACCACGGCAGCAACAAGTGCTCCAATACCTAGTACCACCCATGTGATTGGATTGGCTAATAATGCTGCAGTCCAAGCCCATGTAGCGGATATCGCTCCAACCATAGCAGGAATAAATCCTCCTGCAAGGACAAATTTAGCCGCAGACACAGCAAGTGTAAGGCCATTCTGCAGAGCCGTTGCAACTATAGTACGTTTGTTCCACAGTGACAACATTGCGGCTGCTATCGCCCTCGTAGATGTACATATTGCCGTCCACGCCGCACTTGCCCTTGTAGCAAGACTATAACGTAAGGTTGCTATGGCAGCCGCTCTCGTGTTGGCAGAGAACATGGCTAAGATAAAAGAACCAACGGAAAGGGCCCCATTTTTAATCCATATTGCAGCGGCAGCAACTCGGCCGATTACACCAAAACGAGCAACAAGTGCACTATAGGTCTGCAATTTTCCTGTGTTAAGTGCTGCATTTAACACAGAAAATGACTTCGCAAATTTTACTGTAGCACTTATCCCTGTTGAAAATGTACTTAGAGCTCCTTTCCCAACTGCAAATAGGCCTGCAAATAAGGGCGTAAACATGCTGATCGCATTGCTGCCCATCTGCACAAATCCCATAATACCTTTACTATTTTCAGTAATAGACATCGACCATTCATTAAATCGTGCCTGTTGCTGTTTTAGCTTAAAGCTCCATGTATTTGTACTGATTGCAGCCTGTTCGGAGGCTACTTTGGTATCGGTTACCAATTTGGTCATATTATCTACCTCTGCTGCATTGGCTATCAGGAACTGTGCTGCAGCCATATTCTCCATACCAAATAATTTGGCCATATAGGAAGCATCCTTATATCTTGGCGTAAGTGCCTGCAGTGCGGTGGAAAGGGATGTTTTTGTAAAATCGACACCAAGTTCCGTCTGCATTTTTAGCATGATGTTACGGAGTGCCGTTCCGGCCTCAGAGCCTTTTAGATTATTTTTACTAAGCACCTCAATCGCACCGGCAGTCTGCTCGATTGTTAATCCTGCTGCGTTGGCTGCAGCACCTACTACCTTGAAAGATTGCGCAAGATCAGGTATCTCTGCAGCACCATATTTACTTCCTGCTGCCAATACATTTATAACACGGTTAGCTTCCGTCGCCTCGAGTCCAAACTGGTTAATGGTTCCGGCCATTGCGTTTGCAGCTTCAGACATTGACATGCCGGAAGCCTGTGCCAACATGATTGTTTCTTTCTGCAGATTCTTTAACCCCTCAATACCGATCTTATCTACCTGAATCTGAGAGGCTAGAAGTTTGAAGGCTTCCACAGCTCCGGTAGCCCCGAGACCGCTCTGTACGCCTACTTCACGGGAATATCTACCCAAGTCCTGTAAATCTTTTCCGGCTATTCCGGTCAAGGCAGACAAGTCTGCCATTCCCTGCTCGAACTCTCGGAAAGGGGTAGATATTTGATCTACGGCACTCCCCATACGTTGAAACAGTTCCGATGTCTGATTGAATTTCCACAGGCAACCTTGCAGGCTGGAAAACTGCCGTTGCAGTCTGTCGGCACCGGTCCCCAGATTTTTTAATGCAGAAAGGCCTTTGCT
>JAVWIB010000121.1:0-8011 GCA_036639755.1 Bacteroidales bacterium | reverse complement strand
TACGATTTAATTTAATATTAACCTTAAAAATTTATTTTTACATGAAAAAGATCAGACTATTTTTAACAGGTCTTCTTTGCGTGATATCGGGATGGGCTTTTGCTCAGAATATCACAGTAGCTGGAGCTGTTACAGATGCTAGTACTGGTGAAACTATTGCGGCGGCTACAGTACAGCTTAAAGGTAGTAGTACCAAGTATGCATTAACTGACAATCTGGGAAACTATACCATTTCCATACCGGGGAATAGTATATTGGTTGTAAGTTATCTTGGCTATAAAACCCAAGAAGTTCCAGTAAATAACAGAACTACTCTAAACATACGACTAGAGGCAGAGATGGAATCTCTGGATGATGTTATAGTAGTAGCATACGGTACAGTAAAAAGAGAGGCAAAAACAGGTGCCGTCTCTTCTGTAAAAGGAAATTCAATTGGAGAAGCTCCGGTGTCCTCCGTTGATAAAATGTTGGCAGGAAAAATGGCCGGCGTCCAGATTTCATCATATTCGGGACAACCAGGTGCTCCTACAACAATCCGTATCCGTGGTATATCATCAATCAACGCAGGTAGCGAACCTTTATGGGTAGTAGATGGTATTCCTGTAATCGCAGATGACTTAAGTCAGATGTCGAATGTAGGTTCAGGTAGTGGAACAACAATGGCTGCAATAAACCCTAATGATATTGAATCCATTACTGTATTGAAAGACGCAGCAGCCGCTTCAATTTATGGTTCACGTGCAGCAAATGGCGTTATCCTTGTAACTACAAAAAGCGGAAAAGAAGGTAAATCAAGATTTACTGCCAGAGCTAAATTTGGTGCGTCTACATTAGCTAATGACAATCACTATGGGGTAATGAATGGTAGAGATTTATTGGATTACCAGAGGGTTTCAATAAAAAATGCAGGGTTGAATCCGGATGATCCAAAAAAATCTTATTACAGACCGGAATCCTTATTAGATGGTCAGTTGACAGATTGGATGGATCATTTTACCAAAACCGGAACTCTACAGGAGTATGAGATTAATGCAACTGGAGGAACATCTAAAAGTTCCTATTATTCATCTTTGTCTTACCATAAAAACGAGGGCGTATATTACGGTGTTGACTATCAGCGTTTTACTGCGCGTATAAATGCCGATTTTCAACTGCTTAAGTCTTTAAAGACAGGTACTAAGATTAATTTCAGTTATTCAGACTCAAATTCACCTCAAATGGGATCGCTATATTATTCAAACCCAGCATATGCTGGATTAAATATACTTCCATGGACCCCTGCATATAATGAGGATGGAACACATAATACACAGATTAATGAAAACTCAAATGCAAACCCGAGAGCAAATGCAGAGTATGATGAGTATAATGATAAGCAGTATCGCATGCAAGGTAGTATGTATCTACAATGGAATCCTATCAAAAAAATCACTATCAAAACTACAAATGGAGCCGAAGGTAATTTTATGGATTCACGACAATTGTGGGCTGCTGAAACTAATCAGGGAGAAGCAACGCTTTGGACCTATAGAAATAAGGACTATAGGCTTACAACTTCCAATACAATCACATATGACGATGTGTTTGCCGATAAACATTCATTAAGAGTACTTGTAGGACAGGAGGCTCAATTTGACCATAGTGATTACCTTGGTGCAAAATCTCCCAAAGTAGATCCATTAATACCTTATCCTCCAACATCTTCAGCTAAAGATGACCAGGCGTATTTCGGACTATCGGAAGAGAGCATGATGTCATTCTTTGGAATACTAGATTATAGTTTTGATTCCAGATATTATTTACAAGCATCCGTACGTTATGATGGAAGTTCGCTTTTTGGATCTGAAAACAAATGGGGCTTGTTCTGGTCTGTTGGTGCATCATGGAATATTAATAAAGAAAAATGGTTGAAAGATGTATCGTGGTTAGATGCATTAAAACTACGTGCAAGTTATGGTGTAAACGGTAATAACAACATATCCAGATATAGGGCATATGGTATCTATGAAACAACCCAATATAATGGTTTTGTCGGTATGCGCCCGAGCCGTCCGGAAAATGCTAATCTCTCTTGGGAAAGGAATAAGACTTGGAATATAGGTCTTGATTTCAGCTTCTTGGGTAGGATAAATGGTAGTGTTGATTTTTACAACCGATTAACTACAGATATGCTTTTATATCAAAAAGTTCCACAAACTACAGGATTCAGCAGTACTCTTAAGAACGTAGGTTCTATTAGAAACCGAGGTGTTGAGGTAATGTTAGAGGGTGATATAATTCGCACAAAAGATGTCGTATGGAATTTAGGTGGTAACATATCATTCAACAGAACTAAGGTATTAGATCTAGCCGGTTCTACTTTCCTTGATGTATTGGATCCGCGTTCTGATGGTTCAACCCCTGTGAGAATTGTAGAAGGAATGAATCTGTATAATTTTTACATAAGAGACTGGTATGGAGTAAATCCATCAACAGGTGATGGCCTTTTCTGGACGGAAGATAACAAACTTACATCTGATCGTACAAAAGCAAGATATATTTATGCCGGTTCTCCTGAGCCTAAATTTACAGGTGGTTTTAATACATCTGTAACATGGAAAGGGCTTACTCTAAGTGCATTTTTTGAATTCTCATACGGTAATAAGGCGATGGTAGGAAATACCAGTATATCTGATGGAGAAAATATTAGCGTAAATTCAAATACAATTATGTTGGATTACTGGAAACAACCTGGCGACACAGGAGTACTTCCAAAACCTGTTTACGGAAGTGGTAAGACCTATTATGCATCATATAGTACAAGGTTTATGGAAGATGCCAGTTATTTACGTATAAAAGATATCACTCTGGCTTATTCATTGCCCACAAATATTTTATCCAAAACTAAAATACAAGGTGTAAAATTTTATGTAAGTGCTTTAAATCCATATACATTTCATGATGTAACACTAATGGATCCGGAACTGGGTACTCTTGGATATAATACCGGTGCAATATACTCAATGGTAAAATCATTTATTGGTGGTGTTGAGATATCATTCTAACTATAAAAAGATAATAAAATGAAAAAAATAAAATATATATTTTTAGTTTCTGCTACTTTCTTGATTGCCGGGTGCTCTAATTTCCTAGATAAAGCTCCAATCTTAGATCAAAGTACGGAAATAACAATGTCGGCCTTTAGTGGTTTGAATAAGGCCGTAGCAGGTGCTTATTCACCACTTCAATCCTCTTCTTGGTATGGAGGTTCTTTCATTTTAGACGCAGAAATGCGATCAGGAAATGGAAGAAGAGATAAAGAAGGAGAATTTCAATCTGGCCGTTACGTAAATACATATACATGGAACTATTCAGCAGATAATACGTCCAATTTATGGCGTAATGCATATTATGTAATATCTGCAGTCAATAATGTATTAGCGAATTTAGAAGGTAAGACATCATCGTCTGTTTCTGAAAAAGATATCAATAATCTTAAAGCTGAATGTCTGTTTATACGCGCACTCTGCCATTTAGATTTAGTGCTTATTTATGGACAACCATATATGTATCAGCCAGAGAGTCTTGGTGTACCGGTAGTATTGAAGACCGATCCAGAAGGTAAACCCGCAAGAAATACCGTAAAAGAAGTATATACTCAGGTCCTAGAAGATCTTCTTACTGCAGAAAAAACGATGGATCCTGCTTTTGTAAGAGCCGGTGATGATCCTAAAGCGTATGTTTCATTGTATGCAATACAGGCTTTGCTATCTCGTGTATATTTATATATGGGTAACTGGCAGGAGGCTGCAAATTATGCAACAAAGGTAATTGACAGTAAGGAATTTACACTTTGGACGACTTCTGAATATCCTTTAGTTTGGAATAAGGAGAAGGCAGATGCAGCAGGTGAAGTTATTTTCGAAATTTACGGAAAGAAAACAAACGAATATTATGGCTCTTGGGAAGACATATCATATATGACAAATCCAGCCGGATATGCAGACTGTGCATTAAGTAAAGACCTCACCTCGCTATATTCGCAAAATGACGTGCGTTATCAAATCTTCAGAACAGATAAAGAAAATAAGTCAAATAATTTATGGACAGGTAAATATTTAGGTAAAGGTGATGGAACTCCTGATGCTAACAATATTATAGTCCTGCGCCTTTCTGAAATGTACCTTAACCGTGCAGAGGCTTTGGTTAACGGAGCAAAGATTGCAGGGGTAACTCCCATCTCAGATTTGAATACTATAAGGAGTAATCGTAATGCAGATAATATTAGCAGTGTAGGTCGAGGAGATATAGAATTAGATCGTCGTCTTGAGCTAGCATATGAAGGACATTATTTATTTGACCTTGCTCGTTGGGGAAAACCTGTAAAGCGTACAGATTATACAGAAGTTAAAAATAAAGATGTTGATTTTCCAAGTTATTTGTGGGCTCTGCCTATTCCTAAGGGAGAACTTGATATAAATCCAAATCTAAAGCAAAACTCTAATTATTAATATAAAATGAAAAAAATATTAACATATTTAAATACAATCATCCTAATTGCACTATTGTTGGTTTCATGTAATCCAAATAGATATGCTACATTTGATGATGCAGATGCATTTGTTGCTTTTGATGCACCAAATGTGAAAGTGAACGAAAACGCAGGATTTATTGAAGTATCAATCACTCTAGCTTCAGTTCAAGGAGTTAATACCACTATTAAGTGTATTGCAACAGATGGAAAAGCTATTAGCGGTAAAGATTATCTTCTAGATGGTGATGGTTCTCTTGTTTTTGATAGTCAAAACCGCACACAAAAACTAAAGGTTAAAATTATAAATAATCCCGGCCGATATACTGGAGATTTAGACTTTACTCTAACCTTTGTCAATACTGGGACAGTAAACGTTGGCGCTGCCTCTAAATGCGTAGTATCTATCCTCGATCTGGATCACCCTCTCGCTTCTATATTAGGAGATTATACGGCTAGCGGATCCAACCCTGAAGACGGTACTAGCTTGTCATGGACAATGACATTGAGAAAAGACCCTACTGATGTTTCCAAGATATGGTTTTATAATATAGCAAATTTAGGCAGTTGGGCTATGGATGATATTATGTATTACGGTGTAGTAAATAAAGATCTAACAACCATTACTATTCCTGTGGGTCAAGAATCGAAGTATGCTTATAGTAACGGTAATCATGTAGCCTTACTTTCTTTAAATGCAAACGGAGACGATAATGATGAAGGGAGTATAACGGTAAAGATTCTGGAAAATGGTAAAAAGTTCAAATTTGAAGAATTTGGTATAATGTGTAATATTGCAGGTGCAGGATGGATTGGCGCAGTTATGCCAGAGATTACCTGTGCAAAAAAATAATAGTAATATTGTATTATCTAAGTTCTTATAGATAGTTAAATTGGTAAAGAGCTTGTTTAAAAATATTTTTTATTCAAGCTCTTTTTTTTGAATATAATTTTTTAATAACAATAATTGTATGAAAAAGTTGATTACCTTAATAATTGTTCTCTTATGTTCTCTGAGTTCGTATTCGCAACAACCACAAGAATGTAATACAATGTGGCCATATGTATATCAGGAATTTATGAATGGGATTATCTATACGGTAGATGGACATAAATTCAGTAAGAAAGTAAATATTCATGTAAGAAAAAGTACTCTACAGTATATAGATGGAGAGAATATAAAGGAGACTATAAATGACGATATTCTTTTTGTAACCATTGGTAATGATCAATACATGCCCGTAAGCGGAAAAATAATGAAAGTTGTAGGTAGTAAGGAAAAAGGATTTGTTGCAACCCTGATATTAGCAGACTTTAGCTCAATCCATGCAACAGGTGGCGCTTATGGATCTTCATCAAATTCTTCCTCCACTATGAAACTTTCATCCATTGAGATTGGTGGAGAAACAAAAACCAACCACATGGATTTAAAAAACAATAAAGAATCGGGCGTTACGTTAAATCTGGTATATAGCTACTACATAGTCACGAATAGTAATATATATGAGGCAACCAGAAAAGGAATAGAAACTAAATTGCCTCAAGAAAGAAAAGTTCACTTTAAAGCATATCTTAAATCTCATAATATACAATGGAAGGTTCCCGCCAGCTTATTGCCTCTTATTGATTTCCTTAATGAAAAATAGAAATATATTCTACTTTTGAATTTTAGAAATTTAGGCCATAAGTTATACTACGGCTAATAATATTTTACCTATGGAAATCATATCAAATTGTGCAATTCTGTGTGCATGATTGGAATTCCAGAAAAATATGGCTATATTTGCATTGGAATTTCGGAAAATTAAGCCAATTTTCACATTGGAAAAATGGAAAATAAGTATTTAAATCGCAAAATAGACGCTCAACTTCTCCAATGGAGTAAGGAGCAGAATCGTAAACCACTCCTGATCCGTGGAGCTCGACAAGTAGGGAAATCTTCTGCGGTAAGACATTTAGCAGAACAATTTGACCATTATATAGAGATTAACTTCGACCAAAGAGGTGATGTGAGATCACTATTTGAAAAGAATATGAGTCCGCAAGAGATTTGTGAAAATCTATCTCTTCTTTATGACACACCCATTATTCCTGATAAAACATTATTGTTTCTTGATGAGATTCAGTCATCCATTGCGGCTATATCCTCTTTACGATATTTCTATGAAAAATATCCGGAACTTCATTTAATAGCCGCAGGTTCTCTTTTGGAGTTTGCTCTTGAGGAATTACCGTCATTCGGGGTAGGCAGGGTACGCTCAATGTTTGTTTATCCATTCTGTTTTGAAGAGTTTCTTTTGGCTACAGGCAATAAGCTGTTATGGGAAACTATTCAAAAGGCAAATGCAGATAAGCCTCTGATAGATCCTATTCATAAGAAAGCCTTATTGTTGCTCAAAAAGTTCTTAATACTTGGGGGAATGCCAGAAGTAGTATCATCTTTTATAGCGGGTAAAAGTATGCTTGATTGTATGATGGTATTGGATGATTTAATTATATCTTATCGGGATGATTTTTCCAAATATAAAAAGAGAGTCCCTTCAACTCGTATTTCTGAAATATTTGACAGCGTAGTACAAAATGCGAGTAAGCAGTTTCAATACACGGGTGCAGCCGAAGCTAATTTGAAACAGATTAAAGAGGCACTGAATTTATTAATAATGGCAGGGCTTGTCATTGCTGTAACACATACCTCTGCCAATGGAATTCCTATTGGCGCTGAGGCAAATCCTAAAAAAAGAAAGATGCTACCGCTTGATACCGGACTCTTCCAGCGACTATTGGGATTAAATATTTCAGACATGATCCTTTCCGACGATTTTGAGGCTATAAACAAGGGAGCCATAGCTGAAATATTTGTAGGGCTTGAACTCAAAAAGTCAGGGTCGTGTTATTGGCAGAACGAACTTTATTTTTGGAAACGTGAAGAGAAAAACAGCAATGCCGAGGTGGACTACATAATTCAACAAGGTGAAGATATTATTCCCATTGAGGTTAAATCGGGCAGCAAAGGCTCTATGAAAAGTATGCGCTTATTTATGGATGAGAAAGGCTCCCGATTTGGCATCAGGTGTTCCGCTGAAAATTTTAGTTCTCTTGATAAAATAACAATTATTCCGCTATATGCAGCGGGTAATATCATCTCTGTCTAAGATACGTTTGATCTGAAATTCTTCTATTCTATTAATAAATTTCATATTCCCGCAATTATTATGCTCTGCAAACATAATGTTTGTTTTACATAATTCCAATTTTTCAGGAATTATTATTTGAATTACGCCTACAGTATTCATTAAAATGCAACTCTTTTTCCTTCCCTCTTTTTCCTGTTTTTTAGTTATCCACCCCAATTCTCCTTACAATCTGTAATCATTTTCAAAAAAACACCCTGTTTTTGCCCTGTTTTTAACCTGATTTTTTCATGAAGAAAGTGTCAATATTAAACGTACGTTTAAATTTAATATTAACCTTAATTAAAAAAATTCATGAAAAGAGTGAAAT
>JAVWIB010000120.1:0-8017 GCA_036639755.1 Bacteroidales bacterium | reverse complement strand
ACCCGATGCAGAGCGTGTTTAAATTTCCGATTGGAGTGGCTCTACTTGATTGTGTGTCCAGGGGCGAGTTTTCATTGGCGGACAGCGTTATGTTGACCAAGGCGGACTTGGCTTATCTGGAAAGCGTGTAAATAATTTCATACCCGAAAGGGTATAATGTCGTGATAGATATATGCTTTTATACCCGAACGGTTGTAATTTATAATAGATGAAAGATATTTATAAAACGATAATCAAAAACAAGTTAGATTCATTGATAATTGGGGATATTATTTCTTATGAACGAGATGAGAATAATTTATTTTCATCTTACTTACAAGACAAAAATACACTATCTTTGTTCCAGTTATAAGATAGTTACATTACAATGGAAAGGTCAATTCTAAAATCCGTAATTGCGGATAATCAACTCGAAGTGCCCAAATATAAGGTTATTCCGAGAATATTCAGCTTTGAAGAGTTTGGAAACTACGTATTTGTGGGTATCAGACGTGCCGGGAAATCATTTCTGCTATACCAACGAATGCAACAACTTCTTTCGCAAGGGATAGGTTGGGACGAGATGCTTTATATCAATTTTGAAGACGAGCGGCTTGTTGGAATGAGTGTTGATGATTTAAATTTATTGCTTGAAATTCACCTTGAAATGTATGGTAAAAGGCCTATTTTGTTTCTTGATGAGATTCAAAACATTGCAGGTTGGGAAAAGTTTGCACGACGTATGGCAGACACAAAATATAGAGTATACATTACCGGTAGTAATGCAAAGATGCTTAGTGGAGACGTACAGACCACTCTTGGAGGACGATATATAGCTGTCGATGTATATCCTTATGACTTTAAAGAATATCTTACAGCCAACAACGTAACCCTTACCCCAACATCACTTATTGCGACAGAAACCAAGGCTGAAATATTACGTAAATTCAACGACTATTTCTATTTTGGTGGATTTCCTGAAGGTGCTACGCTAAATGCGAAACGAGACTATTTGACCAGTGTGTATCAAAAAATATATTTGGGAGATATCGCCACCCGTCACTCTATCGACAACGCCTTTGCCTTGAGAGTATTATTCAAAAAGGTGGCTGAGAGTGTTAAACAACCCATATCATTCAACCGTATCGCCAACATTGTTTCATCGACCGGTGCCAAAGTGGGTACAACTACTGTGATAAACTATATGGAATATGCTAAGGATGCTTGGCTTATTTCCTCCATTCACAATATTGCCAGCAAATTGGCAGACAAGGAGAGTACGCCCAAATACTATTTTAATGACAACGGCATTCTAAACCTCTTTTTACTTGATGGGCAAACATCTTTATTGGAAAATTTAGTTGCAATAACACTACTGAGACGTTACGGACGAGAAGATGCTGTATTCTTTTATAATAGAAATATAGAGGTAGATTTTTATCTTCCCGATAGTGCTACTGCCATCCAGGTATGCTATTCCTTAGACAATCGTGATGGGACATATGACCGTGAAATTGGAGCACTTATTAAACTCACCAAGGCACTCGACTGTTCTCGATTGATGGTAATTACTTATTCAGAAGAGCGGATTATTGAGGTTGAAAACAATACCATTGAAGTAATACCAATTTGGAAGTGGTTGTTGGATTAAAACCGAGTAAACTCCTATAATATACAGAACCTATTCTGTCCAGATAATTGAACATTCAATATAAAAAATGCCATAGAATGAAGAGGTTAGAAAACAGGATGGGACAAAAGCGTTCTTTAACGTAGACGGAAAATGGGGAGAATTTAATTTTCTTTGTTTACCTTTGCAGCATAAAAACGTTTCCAATGACTATCGAAAAGCCCAAAAGAGAAAAAGTCCCGTTCTATCAAACGTGGATGACTATTGTTTATGATAAAGATTTACAGATTATAGATATTATTAATCCACAGCATTGTATGCTCTTGCAGTTGACGGCAGATGAGCTCTTGGGAATGAGTGTATCGGAGTTGGAGCAAGTGACGGATGGTCCTAACAAAGAGCCTGCTAGAATCATGGCAAAGAATGTTAAAAAGGCAATGCTGGAGAATAGAAATGTCTATTTTGAATATTCAACTACCCATAAAGACGGAACGGTAACCTATGCCATATGTTATGCAGAAAAAGGGCCCGAAGATCTACTATATGTTAATGTTATAAAAATTGATGAGGAAAATATATTTGAAGCTCGCGACGGATTTACCAATTATGTGATCAATACAACCATCAATAATATTTCTGTTGGTGTTTATATGCGCCATATTCAGGAGGGTGGAACAAAACCATACATTCTTTTTAATGATGTGGCAAAAGAATTCTACGAATCGGACAATATTCAACAATCTCCCCACTGGAATCAGCAGGATGAAGATATAGCAGATGCCAAAACGCTGGAGCTACGTGATCCGTTAAAAATTGAGCGGGTATTTCGTGACACAGAAGGGAATATAAGTCGCTGGTTGATTGTAACCAAGAAGAAGATTGTCAGCTATGCCAAAGGGTATTACATTATTACAACCATCATAGATATTACCAAACGCCGGCAGAATGAAATTCTTTTGGAGCAACAATTTGCTCTGCTGGACTCTATGTATGAACAACTTCCGGTTGGTATTATCATCTATGACAAAGATGGAAAACTGGTATCGCTCAATCAAAAAGATATGGATATGTTTGGCTGGAAGGAGAAAGAGAGCGTTATTGGGATGAGTATTTTTCAGGAACCGAACACTCCTCCCGATATAAAAATGCGTTTACTATCGGGAGAGAATGTGGAGTATGAGATGATATATAATTTTGATACGGATTCGGATGAATGTTTCCATAGCCAAAATAGGGGCATCCGTATCATCTCTGTAAAATCGGGAATTATAAAAAATAAAAAAGGGGAGCTTGACGGCTATCTGAAAATATGTGAAGATGTAACCGAGAAGAAAAAAACGGAGCATCAGCTTAGCCAGAAACATAAGTTAATAGAGACTATATACAACACGATCCCTATTGGAATTGAAGTTTATGACCGCACAGGAAGGCTCATAGAGATAAATAAATACGATATGGAGTTGATGGGAGTTCCCAGTAAGGATGATGTGTTTGGGGTAAGTTTTTTTGAAAACCCGAATATTTCGCAAACAATAAAAGAGCGCACCAAACAAGGAGAAGATCTGGAATATACGATTGATTATGATTTTGATCAGGCTCAGAATTATTATCATCCTACGATTACGAAAAAATTACACCTTAATATCAAAACGTCCACCATACGGGACGATCATAATAATATAGATTGTTATCTGCTTATTAATCAAGATCGAACAGCAGCAGTAGAGCATGCGAAGTTACTGGAAGAAACCGCAGCAAAATTATCGACCATATTTAATACCATGTCTACGGGTATTGAAATTTATGATAAAAACGGGAGATTGGTTGATTGCAATGATTTTGGACTTAAGATTTTTGGTATTGAAGACAAAGAAGATTTTATCCGGCGCAGTGTGCAACTCTTAAACAATCCTAATATCTCACACGAAAATGTAGAACATCTGTTAAATGGTGGCGAACTATCTCTTCAGACCGTATATGATTTTGATATTGTAAGGGAGCGTAGCTATTATACAACCACAAAAACAGGCCGTATTCATCTTGATGTTAAAGCGTCTCCAATGACTATTAATCAGGGAGAACTCATAGGGTTTATTGTGGAAATTAATGATATAACAAAAGAAATTTTGTATAAGCAAGATCTGGAGAGGGCTCATAAGCAATCGGAATATTCACTGTCGCTACTCAATAACATAATTGAAAAGATTCCTCTCTCCCTCTTTATTAAAGATGTTGATAACGATTACCGATATCTAATTATAAATGAGAAGTTGGCCGAGCTTCAAAAATATGCTAAGGCCGATATTCTTGGACACACCGATTATGATCTTATGAAAGGAGAGATTGCCAATCTATTCAGAAAAGAAGATGAGAAAATAGTTGAAGCGGCGGGAGCTCCTCTTACCACAATTAAGCCGGTGATAGTAGGCGATTTGTTAACCATACAGAAAACGACAGAGGCATTATTTACATCTGTTGACGGCAGACAATTGCTCGTTGGGGTTATTGCAGATGTTACGAAAGAATATCAGGAAAAACAGGAATTACAAGATTATCGAACTAAAACACATTTGATTATCAAGGCGTGTGATATTGCTCAGTGGGATTATGATTTGGCAATCAAAAAGACGTTTTCCAGTCATGAAAAGGCTGTTATTCCAAATAGAACTTTTGCAATGGCTGAGTATCTGGAGTTTGTACATCCCAATGACAAAACCATCCTTGCTGATTTTTACACCAAAATGGATGCCCGGGTAGATTCTAATATTGAGGCTCAATATCGTATAAAACTCCCTATGAGAGATGGGTATAGCGATGTAATTATGAATGGTACTCCTCTAAAAAATTCGGATGGAGTTATTATTTCGTACACCGGATTGCGTCGTGATATGACCGAATGGAATACCATTAACCGCCAATTGGTTGAAGAACGCAAAAAAGCAGAGGCAGCCGATAAACTGAAATCTGCATTTTTAGCCAATATGAGCCATGAGATTCGTACCCCTTTGAATGCAATAGTAGGTTTCTCTGAGCTTTTACAAACAATAGATGATAATACGGAAAAAAAGGAGTACGTCAATATTATTAATATTAATAACGAACTCTTGTTGCGTTTAATAAGCGATATCCTTGATTTGTCCAAGATTGAATCGGGACTTATGGAGTTAAAACCGGAGCGTTTTGATATGAGTACCGTCTTTTTTGATGCTTATACCTCCCTTAATACTCGTTGTACCAATCCCGATGTTGTATTACAGGAGTACAATCCATATAAAAAATGCATGATTACGCTCGATAAGAACCGCATTCTGCAGATTAATGCCAATTTTGTGACCAATGCCATAAAATACACCCTCAAAGGATCTATTTTAATGGGGTATGAATATATTAACAACGGTATCCGCTTGTATGTTAAGGATACGGGGATTGGAGTAGCACAAGATAAACAGAATTTATTATTCCAACGATTCTCTAAACTTGATGATTTTGCACAGGGTACCGGCCTTGGTCTGGCTATTTGTAAAGCCATTGTAGATGTTATGAAAGGTGAGATTGGCTGCGAGAGCAAAGTTGGTGAAGGTTCTACATTCTGGGCATGGATTCCATGTAATGCGGAAATTGACGAATCATGTTATGATGAATAATGCGCTTGATTTAAATAAACATCTCATAAAGAATCCTTCCGCAACTTTTTTCATGAAGGTAGATGGAAACGGATTACCGGATGCATCTATCTATAATGGCGATTTATTAGTGGTGGACAAATCGATTGAACCATACGACGGCTGTATTGCGGTCTGTTACATAGATGGGGAATTTGCGTTAAAGAGGATTATAACAGAAGAGGGTAAAACCCAGCATGAGTTTATGGTTTGGGGAGTAGTACGATATTCTATTAGAACGCATTAAGAGTCTTAAATTTCTGCCGGATATGTTTGCATTGTGCGATTGTAATAATTTCTTTGTGAGTTGTGAGCGGGTTTTTAATCCCTCCCTGGAACATCGTCCGGTTATAGTACTAAGCAGTAACGACGGTTGTGTCATCTCACGCAGCAATGAAGCCAAAGCATTGGGAATAAAGATGGGACAGCCCCTTTTTCAGTTGCAGGAGGTGGTGCGCAAATACAACGTAACCTCTTTCTCTACCAATTTTATTTTATATCGCGATATGTCCCAACGGGTTATGAATACCATTCGGGAGATGGTTCCCGCAATGGAAGTTTACTCGATAGACGAAGCATTTCTGGATTTAAGCGGCATTGTTCCGGAGAATTTGAATGCCTTGGGGCATGAAATCAGCCGTACCATAAAAAAGAACACGGGTATTCCGGTAAGCGTGGGGATTGCCCCCACCAAAACGCTGGCAAAAATTGCCAGTAAATTATGCAAGAAATATCCTAAACTGCAGGGAGCTTGCTATATGCATCGCCCCTGCGATATAGAAAAAGTTTTAAGGAAGTTCCCGATAGAAGATATTTGGGGAATTGGTCGGAAATATTCCAAAATGCTAAATTCGGCCGGCGTTTATACGGCCTACGATTTTATACAACGCCCTGCCTCTTGGATAAAATTAAAAATGGGGATTAGCGGGCAGCGGACATGGAATGAACTTAACGGAATTGCCTGCATGGATTTGGAGACCGCTCCGGCAGAGAGACAACAGATTTGCACTTCCCGTTCTTTCTCTAAAGAAATTACAGATTTTGAGGAACTTCATGCGGCCGTCAGTTCTTTTGCAGCAACATGTGCAGAGGGACTACGCAAACAAAATAGCGTATGCGGAGAAATCAATGTTTTTATTTATACCAACCGCTTCCGTACCGATTTGCCACCCCATAACGATAATAAAATAATAAGACTGGAGGTACTTACCGATAGTTCTCTGGAAATAGTTGAACAGGCCTGTAGAGCATTACAGCAAATTTTTATTCCGGGAGTGGGGTATAAAAAAGCCGGAGTTATTTTATTGGGAATCACCCCAAAACAAGGGCAGCAACTTACCTTTTTTGATACTGTAGACCATGAAAAACACAGCCGACTGATGCAGGCGCTGGATCATGTGAACAAGGCAAACGGTAATGGTACCCTCCTACTCGCTGCACAGGGATTTACAGGATTGCAACTTAACCACGATCACCTTTCACCCAGCTATACCACCAGTTGGAACGATATTATAAAGGTGAAAGGGTAAACAGATTTATGCATTACGTTCTGGAAGACGAAACCGTTAACGATTATCTATAGCTTACATACATCTACCCAAGTTTGATATCCGGAATAGTTCTCCAGCTCGGCAATCGTTAATTCTATTGCACTATGACTACTACCGCATGCGGGAAATACGGTTACAAAACGTTTAAGAGATTCATCCAGATAAACCGCAACCCCCTCATTCACTGCAAAAGGGCATACCCCTCCTACCGCAAAGCCAATTAAATCAACAACTTCATTTTGGGTAAGCATTTTGGCTTTTACTCCAAAATATGCTTTGTATTTTGCGTTATCTATTTTTGCATCTCCTGCCATAACTATTACAATGGCATGCTCTTTTACTAAAAACGATAATGTTTTTGCAATTCTTGCCGGTTGGCAGTTAAGTGCTATTGCGGCTAATTCTACGGTAGCACTTGATAAATCAAGTTCTTGGATACGGTCTGCAATTCCAAACCGCTTGAAGTATTCTTTAACTCTGGTTATAGACATGATGATAGTTGTAAATTTAATTCTCAAATTGCATGCGAAGATACTAAGAACATCCCTCTTTACCTACTTAAAAAATTAATAAATGAGTAGACCTAAGTTAAGTATCTGTTATCAGATGCCCCGCTCTTAAGCGGATATACCAGAATAAAACTGTTTTCCCGGCAATAGGTGTTCAGATAATTGGGGATACGGTTTATGTTGTCGTAAATGATACCATCGTTGCGGCTCATAATGACCCACAGGGTATCGTTTTGTCGGAGATCCTTAAATATAATCAGGAAATCATTCCAGTTGCTGAATTCTTTGTAATCGCAATTAGAGGCTTGCGGAGGGAGGACGGCTTTTAAACGCTCCAGTGTTGCATTGGAACCGTAAAATACCGCTTTGGCTCCGGTGTTCTGGGTGACGTTCCATACTCTTTTAAGCCAGAGCCTGAATCCAACCTCTTTCTCGGCTTTATCGGGAATAATAATGATATGGCGTTTTATGGTGGATAGCGGCTGTACTGGTTTGTATATTAGCGTAGTAACGTCGCTGTGGTTTACAATTCCATCCGTTACGTGTCCCAAAAATGAGGTGGTAAGTCCCCTCTCTTTACTCATTCCTAGTACCAAATCTGTAATTTCATTCTCCAGAATGATACTTATAACGGCGTTGCTTACGTTAAGATCGTAACGAAGAAGCTCCTGCATTCTGGTATCTGTG
>JAVWIB010000119.1:0-8074 GCA_036639755.1 Bacteroidales bacterium | reverse complement strand
GGAGGCTACCATTTCACCCGGTCAAACCATTCACCAGTATGCAGGATGGTTGGAGGCTCCCATTACACCCGGACAAACCATTCACCATTCCGCCGGATGGATGGAGGTTGCCATTACACCCGGACAAACCATTCACCACTATGCAGGATGGATGGAGGCTACCATTATATCCGGACAAACCATTCACCACTATGCAGGATGGATGGAGGCTACCATTACACCCGGTCAAACCATTCACCACTATGCAGGATGGATGGAGGCTGCCATTTTGAATTGCAATACCACTTGACTCTTCTTCTTGCTTGTTGCGATTTTCATACATATTGCTTTACCCTTCAAATATTTATGGATGCAATAATATTATAATTATATCAATAACATCTAATAAATCGTAAATAAATTACGCAAAAATGAAATTTTGTGAATTCCGGAATTTTTTATTCTCTTTCGCAATAAGTTGTACATCATTAATATACAACTAATTGCATTTGTATATTTTTAGCATCATAAAAAACACTATTTACAATGCGCTTAAAATAAGCATTATACAACTTGCTGCGAAAGAGGCAAAAAGACCCGGGCAAAACCCGGGTCTTTGGCAGAATGTCTGCCGGATACAAAAGTTAGTGTTTTGGATACAAAAGTTAGTGTTTTTGGTACAAAAGTTAGTGTTTTGGTACAAAAGTTAGTGTTTTGGTACTGTGTATTCGTGTTGTGGTTCTGGTTTTTAATGTCTGTATCTGTCGTGTCTACCCATACCTCGCATGCCTCCGTTCATCCCATTGAATTTTCCAAAACGATAGGTAAGAGAAAACATGATATATTGCCCGAGAGTATTGTTTTCCACATCCTGAATATAGTTATCGGTAGTGGTACGGTACGTATTTTTAGCTTGCTTAAGAATATCATAAATTTTCACTTTAATGGTTGCAGCACTCTTAAATAGAGTTTTAGATATTTCTGCATTCCAGACTGTGGTAGGATCACCGTAGCCGGGGCCGAATCCGTTATAAAAAGTATACTCAACATCCGAAGTAATATTAAATCCGCCGGGAATTGTAGCATTCACAGATCCTGTTACGGCACTGGTCCATGTAGCGGCTTTCTTATCCATAGAGGTTACAGAATACCATGCATTCTGATAATTAGTTTTGCCACCGGCAATCACCTCTATAAAATCATTGCGATAGGTAAACCTTAAATTCTCAGAAGCGGTAAACGTTTTGGTATTATTCTCCACATATGTCTTCTCTTTAATATCTCTATCCAGAACATAGCTGATTCCGTTCCCAAAACGAACTGTTGTATAAGTGGAGATTGAGAAATCAGATTTTGCAATTTTGGAATTGTACATAAACCGGCCGCTGGTAGAGAACACCGCCTTGTTTGTATTCTCATAAGTAGTAACCTGCACACCATCGGGAGTATAATATTTCTTCCCGACAATTTTATCGGATGTATAGGATGCATCCAGACTAAAACTCATCATGCTAAAATTTACCCTGTCACTCTTTCTGTACTCGGTAGAAAAACTATGCGTAAACTCCGGATTCAATTTGTCATTACCAATGGTAATCTGCAACGGATTGGAATTATCAGGAATAGGGAGCAACTGGCTGATAGACGGTTGCGATGTTCTTCCCCTATAACGGATTCTTAAAAATTTATCATCAGACAAGCGATAATCAAACCGGGCACTTGGAGCAAAATTCAAAACGCTGTAGGTGGTATCTTTCAAACGGCCAAAACTTTTTGTTGTAGAGGGTTGCAACCCCGCTCCAATTGTTAAATTGTATTTATCATGCTGCTTCATAAAATTGAGGTCTGCCTGCTGGGTAATAAATACATTCTCATAATGGCTGCTGTACTGAGTATCCAGCTCCGTATAATTTCCATCGCCGTCTCCGTTCCATGTATCCTTATCCGAATTGGTCTTGTTGTAATTATAACTATACGCCCCCTCAATAAAGAAATTCTTTCCCAACGGCTCGGTATAAGAAATTCTCCCACCAAATGTATTATTTTTTGATATCTGATTGTATTTCTGATTAATTCCGGCAAGAGAATCATTCGCAAAATAATAGGTATTACTGGTGTTAAAACCAATCGTTTCATTATTTGAATATCCGTAAGTTAACCTTATAGACATTGTTCTGCCGGGTTTACCAAGCCTCTGCCTTAACAATAACTCCCCATTAACACTCTGAGAATCATTATCGCCCCAAGACCTACTGGAACCCCGGTTGGTAGAATCGGTATTGTTTAAGGTAGAAAACTTATTATAAGAATCAAAATTTCCACTTCCCAGATTAATACGGGGTCTGAATAAAATGGATGTATTCTCGGAGATTTTATAATCCATCTCCCCGCTTATTCTATGTCCGTCATTTCTGGTATCATCCGCCCCTTCCTCATTATTAAACATATTATTATCGGTACCCAACATAGTCTGTTTGGTCTTTTTCTCCGTTATTTTTTTATCGCTACCGGTATACGAATAATCTCCCGATAACTTCATCTTCCCCTCCAGCACCTCAGTATTGGCATGCACACCTCCCATCCACGATGAGGTAATACCGGTTCCCGACATCCCCATACGGCCACCTCTCATTCCTCCCCCCATCTCCGTAAAACCACGGTTATTGGTATTATTTGCACTTGCAAAAACAGCCACGGATGAAGCTTGGGTAAAACGAGCTGCCATACCTGCCGCTTGATACCTCTCCTCCGTACCATAACCACCCATCAAGTTTCCAAACCACGCCCCGTTCATCATACCCGGTTTTATATTTAAGTCAATAACCGTCTCCTCCTGTCCGTCATCTATGCCGGTAAATTGCGCTTGGTCCGATTTACGCTCTACAACACGCACCTTATTTACAATCTTAGCAGGGAGATTTTTGGTAGTCAGCTTGGGATCATCAAGGAAAAACGGTTTGCCGTCAATCATAATTTTATTAATCACCTTACCGTTTGCCGTTATCTTACCATCCGAATCAATTTCCACCCCGGGAAGTTTCTTTAACAACTCTTCCAAAGCATCCGTCTCATTAATCTTATACGAAGCAGCATTATACTCAATGGTATCTTTTTTTACAACCATCGGGTTGGCAACATCCGTCACCACAACCGCATTTAACATATTTTGAGCTTCCTGTACAAGAAATTCCCCCAAATCATTGGCCCCGCGCACAAGATCCACCGTTATACTCTTGGGCTTGTACCCTATATATTCAAACGAAACCGTTGCACGTCCCAATTTTAGATCGGGAAGAATCACAACACCTTTATCATCCGTAAGCGCATACTTCTTAATCTGTGTCTCTCCTATATATTTAGCAGAAAGAGTTGCAAATTCAATAGGCTCTTTGGTAAGACTATCCAGTATTTTTGCCTTTAGATAATTCCCTTTAGGTTTTGTTCCCACTTGCGGATTTGCAGCAACAACGGGAGAAGCCATTTGAGCATACAAATTAAAATCAGTCGTTAAAATTCCCAGTAACACCAGGCCGCCGAATAATAAGCATTTTCTGAGCATACAATAATTTATTAAAAATTAAAATTTGCTACTTTGACTATGCCCGGCATAAAAAGTTACATTGGGTCCCGATATTTTTTTTGAAAATGTGATTATTTGGAAATTTTATCGGGATGATTCTTCACAAAGAGCTCCCAACTCCCCTTTTTACCGGATGCCGGAACAAGATTGGTTCCCTGATAATAATGACACAGAGCAATGGCAAGAGCATCCGTTGCATCCAGATATTTCTGCGGCATATCTATATTTAAAAGCCGCTGCGCCATCATGGCCACCTGCTCTTTAGAGGCGGCTCCTTTCCCCGTAACGGAGAGTTTAATGCTCCGGGGAGCATACTCAAAGATTGGAATATTTTTTTGCAACGCAGCGGCAATGGCAGCCCCCTGCGCCCGTCCCAACTTTAACATTACCTGTGGATTTTTCCCATAAAACGGAGCCTCTACGGCAAGCTCGTCGGGAGAATATTTCTCAATAAGAGCAGCAACCTCCTGCATAATTCTCTGCAAAGTTACAAAGTGATCCTTCTCATTTTTAAGATTTACCACACCCATCCCTTCATATTGCACCTTCTTGCCTATTATATGGATAACCCCAAAACCCAATATCCGGGTTCCGGGGTCAATTCCCATAATTATTTTATCGGTTGTGCCTGTCATTTTGAGCTATATCAATCATACTTTTCAAATTCTTAATCAATCATTGAAAAGCCGGTATATTCCTGCAAGGCTTTTGGAATCCTTATACGCCCTTTCTCATCTTGATTATTCTCAATTAAAGCGGCAAGAATACGCGGTAAAGCCAGTGAACTGCCGTTAAGGGTATGTGCAAGCTGAATTTTACCCTCCTCATCTTTGTATCGCAACTTTAAGCGGTTCGCCTGAAACGATTCAAAATTGGAAACCGAACTCACCTCCAGCCAACGCCCCTGCGCTGCGGAATACACCTCAAAATCGTACGTAATTGCAGAAGTAAAACTCATATCCCCTCCACAAAGTCTTAAAATTCTATACGGCAATTCCAACGCCTGAACCAGACTCTCCACATGTTTTACCATCCCCTCCAATGCCTGATAAGAATCTTCCGGAAGAGAAAGCTGCACAATCTCCACTTTATCAAACTGATGCAGGCGATTCAGCCCGCGCACGTCTTTTCCGTAAGAACCTGCCTCCCTGCGGAAACACTGAGTATAGGCGGTCATTTTAATAGGAAAATCCGCTTTATTCACAATACAATCTCTGTAAATATTGGTTACCGGAATCTCTGCAGTTGGAATCATGTAAAAATTATCGAGACCTAGATGGTACATCTGCTCCTCTTTATCGGGAAGTTGGCCTGTGGCATAAGCAGAAGCCTCATTCACCACCAACGGCGGTTGAATCTCCACATATCCGGCCTTTGTATTTCTATCCAAAAAGAAAGCAATAAGAGCCCTCTGAATTCTTGCCCCCTTTCCTTTATAAACAGGAAATCCTGCACCGGTAAGTTTTACCCCAAGATCAAAATCTATAATATCCAAACTTTTTGTAAGTTCCCAATGCGGCTGCGCATTTGCACAAAGGGTTGGTTTTACACCGCTCTCCCGTACCACAACATTATCCTGGGCAGTTTTTCCCGCAGGAACCGCACTACAAGGCAAATTGGGAAGCAACACCAGAGAATCATTCATCTTCCTATTCTGCTGCTCCATTTGTTCCTCCAGCACTTTTGATTTCTCTTTCAGCTTTGCCACTTGCAGTTTAATCTGTTCAGCCTCAGCTTTTTTACCCTCTTTCATAAGGGAGCCAATCTGCTTTGCCTTTGCATTTTGCTCAGCCAGAAGAGCATCCATCTGTGTCTGGCTTGCACGCCGGAGCGCATCTGCTGCAAGAATATCTTTTACAACCTCTTTTGCATCAAAATTTTTCACAGCCAGTCTCTCAATTACAAAATCGGGCTGTTCCCTTAACAATTTTAGAGTTAACATATTTATATTTTAAATTATTCTTAATGAAAAACGCCTAAAAGCAAAAGAGCATTCCTTTAGAGGGAATGCTCTTTATTGCAAATGATCAGCAATCCCTAGTTTTCAAAAGGCATTACCGAAACATACGATTTACTCTCAGCTTTTTTAGTAAATGTAACAACACCATCTATTAAAGCAAATAGAGTGTGATCTCTACCAATGCCAACATTCTGACCTGGATAGTGAACTGTACCTCTCTGACGAACAAGAATATTACCTGCTTTGGCGCTTTGTCCACCGAACAATTTAACGCCTAATCGTTTACTGTGTGATTCGCGGCCGTTCTTTGAACTACCGACACCTTTCTTATGAGCCATAATCTAAAAAATTTTCTAATTAAGCAATTGATTCAATCTGGATTTGTGTTAAACATTGGCGGTGACCGTTCTTTTTAGAATAACCTTTACGGCGTTTCTTTTTGAATACAATCACTTTATTCCCCTTTAAGTGCTCTAATACAGTAGCTTTCACCTCTGCACCTGCAATATAAGGAATTCCAACTTGAACCGCACCCTCGTTGTCGGTTAATAATACTTTATCAAAAGAAATGGAAGCACCCACCTCTTCATGCAGACGGTTAACAAAAATTTTCTTGCCAGCCTCTACTTTAAATTGTTGTCCTGCAATATCTACAATTGCGTACATAAAATTTGGTTTTATGAGTTATGATAGTAAGCGGTTAATCAATTAACTCTTATTCAATAGCTTATCTACCTTTTATTTATTTTCGGACTACAAAAGTAGTGTTTTTTATGGTTATAGCCAAAAATATTTGTTTTTTCTGTAAGATATATTTTAATACATTTGTATAATTATAAAAAACCAATACCATGGAATCACCTTTTGAGTACAACAAATATGTAACAGGATCATTATTTATTGGCAGAACAAAAGAAGTAGGAATATTATGCAACCTCCTAAAAGAGAGGAACAACGTATTAATATACGGGCAGGCCAGAACAGGAAAAAAGTCATTAATATATAATTCGTTAGACAAGCTCCACCAAGAATCCTATAATTTCAAGACATGCCATATTAATCTTTTTAACATAAGATGCATAGAAGCCATGCTCTTAAAATACACCAACCAGGTACTCTCCTGCTTTACCTCGTCGGCAACAGAGTGGAGCGTGTTGGTAAAAAAACACATCCCCTCCGCTCATTATATCATTGATCAACTCTCCCCCTCCACCCCAAAACTCACTTACGAGACCAAAGACCTCCTTACCAACGAGCAGGTAGCCGAAATCCTGAACTTTCCAGAGATACTTGCCAATGAATATAACACACATTTAATCATATACCTAGAACAATTTCAAGATATCCTATTATTTGATGATCCCCATAGAACATTCCGTCTGTTGGAACAAGGGTGGGCAAACTCCAATAAAGTAAATTACCTGATTACCGGAGAGAGATACAATGCCATGATAGAAATTTTTGAAGAGAAAAAGTATTTCTATCATTTTGCAGAACAAATAAAAATACTCCCAATAGACGAGAAAATATTTGCCGATTTTATCATAAAAGGGTTTCTGAAAGCCGGAAAGGTGGTACAACCGGAACTTGCCCTCTCCATATACGACCTTGTCGGGGGCGACCCATGGTACGCACAGCACCTTGCCTCCATATGCTTTGAAATGACCAAAGGCTACCTCAACGATAGAATCATAGATCAGGCCGTTTGTTGTCTGATCAACCTGCACGATTATCAGTTTCATTCCATCGTATACGGTTTGAGCAAACACCAGTTGCGCTTTCTAAAAGCAGTTCTTGAAGGGGTTACCAAATTCAGCTCGGCCGATATTCTGGACAAATACAAACTTAATTCCTCTGCAAACGTAAACAGACTGAAAGAGGCCCTCACCAAAAAAGAGATTATCACCTTTAATGAAAATAAAGAGGCGGAATTTATGGATCCCCTT
Organism: Bacteroidales bacterium; assembly: GCA_036639755.1. GTDB lineage: Bacteria > Bacteroidota > Bacteroidia > Bacteroidales > UBA932 > Egerieousia. Next base: position 609 of record JAVWIB010000119.1, on the reverse strand, counting down.
TTAAAACTGTGGTTTGAGAAGTATTTCTTTGTGAAATAAAAACAAAATATCATGCAAAAATTAGTTGTACTAAGCGGAGCGGGAGTAAGTGCAGAAAGCGGCATAAGAACTTTCCGGGATAGCAACGGTTTATGGGAAGAGTACCGGGTAGAAGATGTTGCCTCCATTGACGGGTGGCACAGGAACCGGGAACTGGTTATAGAGTTCTACAACCAAAGACGCCGGCAACTGGAAACAGCTCAGCCCAATGAAGCGCATAAGCTCATAGCCGCCCTTGAAACAATGTATGACGTTACGGTAGTAACCCAGAACATAGATAACCTGCACGAGCGGGGCGGCAGCACAAAAATCATTCACCTGCACGGCGAACTCACCAAAGTAAGAAGCGTAAAAGCAAGAGAATGTGATTATGATCATCCCGATACTGCTGCATCATGCAATACTGCATCCGCTCACAAGAGGGCCGCAGAATCGGCTTCCAAAGCGATATTTGAGATTGGATACAAAGATATCCACCTTGGCGACCTTGCTCCCGACGGCGGGCAACTCCGCCCCCATATTGTATGGTTTGGAGAGGCAGTACCGGAACTCACACGTGCCATAAAAGCT
>JAVWIB010000118.1:0-8100 GCA_036639755.1 Bacteroidales bacterium | reverse complement strand
TTTCAATATGATAAAAATTGGGTAGTTAATGGCTTTTCTATATCCCCGCTTGATCTTCCATTAAAGCCAGATCTTTTTATAGCCAAACCCGAACCGTTTTGGGGAGGCTTTGGTATTTTTGAAGATAGTCTTCCCGATGGTTACGGACGTTATTTGCTTAATCGCTTGTTGAAAAAGCAAGGGGTGAACGATAGCGAACTAACCCCTTTGCAACGACTAAGTATTGTCGGGTCATCGGGGATGGGAGCTTTATGTTATATTCCGGAGACTTATATAGGTGAAGAGAGGACGCTTCCTGAATTAGACAACCTTCAGCAGATGGCATTAGATGTACTATCGGAGAAATCTAATGAAAGTGAAGATGTGCTGTATTTTAATAGTGGTAACTCTGGTGGGTGTCGCCCAAAGTGTTTGTTACAAGATACAGAAGGTTCTTGGTTGGTGAAATTTAGGCACACATACGATCCAAAAGATATGGGAATGATAGAATACAACTATAATGAGATTGCCCGCAAATGCGGAATTACGGTGCCTGAGTTCAAGCTAATAAATAAAAAGTACTTTGCTTCCAAACGTTTTGATATTGAAAATGGTATCAGATATCATATTGCTACAGCCGGAGCACTTCTTAACGAGTCTATAGCGTTTCCTAAGCTGGATTATAAAATGCTACTTCGCCTAACTGGTTACCTTACGCAAGACCCTGATCAGGTAGATGAAATGTTCCGGCGTATGGTTTTTAATATATTAACTGATAATAAGGATGATCATGCCAAAAACTTTAGCTTTATTTGTAAAGAGGGTGTTTGGTCATTAGCTCCGGCGTATGACTTAACTCTGTGCATGATTGGTTATAATGGAGAACATGCTACCTCTGCTAATAATCAAGGGAATCCAACCATTGAAGATATGCTTATAGTTGGAGAGAGTATTCGCATACCCCCAAAAAGAGGAAGAGAGATGATTTTGAGCATTGCCGAGAGTTGTTCAGAGATACTATCTAAAAATTATATCTCTATTATAAAATAAGTGAGGCTATCATTGCCGAAAACTAAGCAGAGCCATAAAAAAAGCCTTAATAATCAAATGATTATTAAGGCTTTGGCGGTGCGGACGGGACTCGAACCCGCGACCCCGTGCGTGACAGGCACGTATTCTAACCAAGCTGAACTACCGCACCAATTGTTTTATTTTTTAAGAACTTTTCCCGTTTGGGATTGCAAAGATAAAGATTATTTTCAAATATGCAAAGATAGGGGGTGGATAATTACAAAATTTTTCTAAAAAAGGAGAAATGCACGTTCCCATACTTTCGTTCTTTTACAAAACAAGGGTGCTTTTCAAAGTTATAGTTTCCCGGATGCTCCAGAATAAGGTAACCTGTGGAAGTTACAAGATCTTTCTCAAAGATTCTATCGGGAAGGGTATCCAGTCCCTCTATATTATAAGGAGGATCGGCAAAAATGAGATCAAACTTACGGGAGCATATGTCAATAAAATCAAACACATTGTGCCGTACTACCTGCATCCCTTTTACCTTATAGGTGAGGGCTACCTGCTTAATGAATTTTGCGTGCAGCGGATTCATCTCCACACTTATAATATCTCTACATCCTCTGGATGCAAACTCCAGACTTATACTGCCTGTACCCGAGAAAAGATCAAGAAAGGAAATTTCTTCCAGATCATATTCGTTAATAAGGATGTTAAAGAGACCCTCTTTGGCAAAATCGGTGGTGGGTCTGGCTGCGTAATTTATCGGTGGCAGAATTGTTTTTCCTTTTAAGTCTCCTCCTATAATTCTCATAGTAAATTTATTTCTGATTCTATGTTGCCGGTTTCTATTGCGGAAAAATATTTACCGATAATCTGCAGTTCCTCAGGTGAAAGCGGGCTGTATACATGCAGGGTGGTTTGCAACGGATTAATAATGGTTTGTTTAACGGCCAAAAACAAAAAATATACGGCACTCTCAAAGCAGTCTGCATGGTATGAGTTTACCAACTGTAACTCTTCTCCTTTGGAGATAACTACATAGGCAAGGTGGTGGCTGGTACTATAATAAAACAATACCTTATTGTATTCGGTTACGTTTTTTAAGGAGCCCATGAGGGCATATGCAAACGGATAAATTTCCTCTCCCTCTTTCATCCTGGAAACAGTGGCTATGGGAAGAATGTACGCAAGGTATGCATCAAATGATTGGAGGTATATATGTTTTATAACTTCTCCGTTATCTACTCCATAAAGATCTTTAATTGCTTCTATGGCATTTTTTGGGGAGAAGAACATTTTGGGGATGAGGGTGAATTTTTCTGTTAAATAATAATAATCCATATAATTGATACTAAATCTCCAAAGATAATCATTATCCCGATATTATAAAAGAAGGGGCTGTAAAAAATAAGAGTCAATGCACTTAAATCCTTGAAAATATTCTTAGAAGTAAAAGTTGGGTTACTATTTTGCGCTCTCATATTGTATGTATTATACTTTTCTATTGTCTCTTTACTTTACAATAGATTTAGCCGGATTTTGGTGCGCAGCAATCATGCTCTGAGCAGTCACATCAATGGTAGTAATTACCAATAATAGACACAAGGCTATTAGATAGATCCAAAGAGAAAAGGGGGCTTTATATGTAAAATTACTTTGCCATTGTTCAATTACAAAATAGGCAATAGGCGTAGCAATGATAAAGCTAATGAGGATAATAGCAATATATTTTTTGTTAAACATCCAAAGAATATCGAGAATTGTTGCCCCAAAGACTTTGCGGATTCCTATCTCTTTACATCTGTAACGAGTTTCAAAATAAATCATACCGATTGTACCGATGATGGAAATAATCACTGCCAAGATTCCAAAAGCCGAGATCATAAATGAGAGATTCTTCTCTTTTTGGTACAGATTTCCAATGCTTTGATCTAAAAATTCTAGTTTGAGTGTACTGGCCACCGAATTGTCATACTCAAGAAGGGTTGTTCGTATATGATTGATAATTGCCGCTAAATTATTGTTGTTTACTTTAATATATGCATAGGATAATTCCCACATAGACTCACCGCTAACATAAAGTGCAAAAGGTTCTATTGGATAGTATAAAGGTTTAAAATTAAAATCTTTGGCAATTCCTATAACTTGAGCAGTCATGTTTCTATTATGATTTTGTATCGGATCTCCCACCTTGATAGAAAATTCTTTCATAGCCGTCTCATTAAATATATATTTTCCTGCTCCGGTACCATCCTCCATTGTAAAATTTCTCCCCTCTAAAATGTTAATATTCATAAGTGTAGGAAAATTATCCGACACGAAAAGAAAATATGGAACAATCATTTTTCCATTATATTGAAGTCCCCACATAGGGTTGTCGGCGATCAAGCTATTGGATGAATATGCAACATCAATAATATCAGGAACTTGTTTTAGTTTATGCGTGATACCCTCTTGTTGCTTGATCATGTTTGCCGAAAAACGTGTGGTAAGAATACAATTTTTAGTATATCCCGTATCGTATGTAATCATATATTTGTATTGCACAACAATAGCAAGGGAAATAATAATTAATGTAATAGAAGTTACATAAATCGATAAATTTGTTAAAAATACGCTACGCATATGTTTTTAACTTAATTGTCTTAATTTTTTATGCAATAAAAGTTTTAAATTAGTATAGTATTTTAAATTCTGGAATTGTAAAAACACATAGAGATTGCAAGTCTCTTATACTATGATTACCCAAGACAAATTTATAGAACTCTCATGGTGTTAAAAAAAAGAGGGTGTATCATACTTTTCTATTATGATACACCCTTATATATGAATTGTAACGGAATATTATTCCCAGTTACCGGCATTGTTATTAGGGGCTTCAATACCACCTACTTTAAGCCCGTCGTATTTATTCATGTCTTTTCTCTCGGCGCGCAGATTTACAATCAACTGATGGTTCATATCGGTCAACAGATCTGAGAACGGCATAGCGGCCTCAAATAATGGAACTTCAACACCGGATACCATTTTTATGACAGCCGTCATAAGAACCGGTTTACCGTTTGAATAAGGGATGACCTTAAGGTCGTTGATATTAAAGTTTGCTCTTTTAAGAAGAGTGTCTTTAACATTAATTCTAATACTATCTCTTCTGACTTTTTTCTGAGCAACAGCAAGAGAGTCATCCAAGGAACCAATTTGTTTGACAATTGTAATCTGACCGTTGTTGTAGTAGTCAATCAGAGAATCAATACTTGATGTAAAACGACCGTGTTTACCTTTGAAAGCTACCTGAAGAGTACGGATATCCTTAAGTCTTTGGATACCTACCTCACTTCTTGCATCTTTCTCCTTGTTAAAGTTTACAGGTTCTTGAATACTAGACCAAGTAGCATAGCCCAAACCTATTATAAGTAAGGGAAGCACTAAAAATGTTAATATCTTTTTCATTTGATTATGTGTGATTTTTGTTCCAATTTTATTTGACAAAAATAAAAAATTTATTCCACCCTTGCAATATATTTTTAATTTTGCAGTAAGAAAAATAAAAAAAATGACGTGGTGAGAATAGATAAGATAAATGATCTTAAGAGGTTGATTGCTTACAGTGAGTGCATTGCACTGATAGGACATACAAATCCCGATGGCGATTCAATAGGCTCTTTAATAGGAATGATGAGTTATTTAAAGGGGCTTTCCAAGCAGATTATGCTTGTAGTACCCAATAATTACCCTTCTTTTTTAAAATTTATAGATCCCGCAGGACAAATAATTGTTTATAAAAAAGATTCTGCTCCGGTAAAGGAGTTTATCATGGTGGCGGATTTGATTATTTGTATGGATTTTAATTCTCTCAAGCGGATTGATGATCTAGGTATTCTGATTGGGGATTCGTCTGCGGTAAAGGTGCTGATTGACCATCATCCTCAACCCGAGCAAATTTTTAATCTGACGTTTTCTTATCCCCAATTATCATCAACCTGCGAGGTTGCTTATTGGATGATAAAGGAGATGGGCGGAAACAACGGATTATCGGCAGAGGGAGCAACAGCACTTTATACCGGTATGATGACCGATACAAATAATTTTTCCAATTCTGTGCAGGCCTCTACTTTTAAAATGGCAGGAGAGCTTCTGGAGGCGGGGGTGGATAAAGAGTGGGTGCAGATGAATGTGTTTGGTGGATTTAATGAGTTGAGGATGAGACTTATGGGTTATATGTTATGGGAAAATATGAAACTGATTGAGCCTTATAAAGCCGGATTGATGTTACTTACCAACGATCTTAAAGAGCGTTTTTCTCTGGAGGAGGGAGATACGGAAGGGTTTGTAAATTTGCCGCTTTCCATAAGGAGCATTGAGGTATCGGCCCTTTTTACGCAGGACAAGGATTTTGTTAGAGTTTCGCTCCGTTCTAAAAACTCTTTTTCGGTAAACCGGTTTGCCCGGGAATATTTTAACGGAGGGGGGCATGAAAGAGCTGCGGGTGGAAAATTATATATCCCGATAACTGATGTTGAGGAGTATTTTATTAAATCAATCGGGGAATTTATTGAAAAGGAAAAATAGGCATATCTTTTGTTATATGGTTTGCGGAATGAAAAAATATATACTTGTTGTAGCATTGGTTTGCGGCCTGTTTTCCTGTACAAAGCAGGATAGGGAGAATACAATTATAGATCAGGAGGATAGTATTGATAAATATCTTGTTTCTCTTGGTGCTGATGCTAAAATTGTGAGAAATGAGATCTCCAGCAGAATTATTATTAAGCAGGGGAGCGGAGAGGGGATTGCACCCGGAGATTCGGTGTATTTTTATTATGCCGGTTATATTTTCAGTAGCGGAAAAGGGGAATTGTTTGCAACCAATAATACGGAGGTTGCAAAGGCGGCTCATTTTGTGACGGATGGTGTTGTGGAGGGAAAGGTTGTTGGGAGTGGGGATCTTTTGAGCGGACTTTCCAGCGGGCTTGTTGGGGCAATGCCGGGGGAGACCTGTCATATTGTTTTTTCTGCCAAATACGGATTTAATAATACAGTAGTATATAATGTTCCGAAGCTTTCGCCTCTTTTTTTTGAAGTTTGGGTAGAGCGCATTGTTAAAAATTAGTATATTTGCACCCTATGATGAGTAAAATAAAAATACCGGTTGTTTTAGCCTTAGTGGCTTGTATAATGTTTTCATGTGCTCAGGAGAAAGAAGAGAGCAGTGATGATGTACAAAGAAGAATTCTGGATGCCTATGTATCATTGTATTATCCGCAAGCACAGGTAATGCCCGATGGATTGGTGTATATAGATAAAATTATCGGAACGGGTACCGCTCTGCAAAAATACAATGCCGCATATGTGGATATTGTTACAAAAACCTTGGAGGGAAATTATGGGGAATATACAGATCCTGAGATAGCAAAACGTTTGGGTACCTATTCAAAAGCGAATTATTATGGACCTAGATTATTTGAAGTGGGTTATGGCTCCACTTATATAGGGTTGGAGACTGTACTTACAGGAATGAAGGAGGGGGGTGAGGCTACATTTATTATGCCTCCATGGCTTACGGGGACGGAATATGCTTCTACATCTCAGACTCTGAATGTCAGCATGATTTATACCGTTAAACTTAAGAAGGTTATTACGGATATTATAAAATACCAGATGGATACAATGGTCAGTTATGCTAAGATTCATTATCCCGGTTTGGATACTCTTTCAAAGGGTTTTTATTTTAAGAGTCTGAATGATGGCGGAAAAGATACGATTGCAAGCGATGCTACCGTAAATGTACGTTATGTGGGACGATTGCTGAACGGGTTTATTTTTGATACGAATATTGCAGACACGGCCAAAAAATACGGTATTTATGATGCCGCTAAATCGTATGATCCGTTAACCATTACTTATTCGGAAACGGCTGCCACCATGTCTGAGGCGAATAATGCAAAAATAGGTTTTTGTATGGGGTTAAAGCAGATGAAGAATTATAAGCAGGAGGCCTTTACCATGTTTTATTCGGAGTTTGGCTATGGGGCTACCGGAGATGGGGGACAAAATCCTAGGATTGGCCCTTACCAGCCGCTTATCTTCTGGCTGCAAACGGAATCAGAAGTTACAAAATAGTTGGTATTTAGGAGAATGGATGTTCTCTGTTGTCTTGTCCTAAAAAACCGTTACAGGTTTGATGATACAAAAATAATTAAATTTGTTTATTGGAGATGCCTGCGGGCATCTCCAATTTTCGTCTATACGTTTTTATCGTTACGTCTCGTTGGCGGTGCATCTGATTTGGCGTAAGCATACCGCACGACAGGTGCGGTCGCAGGTCATTATATGTAGCCACGCTCTACCCAACGATTTTGCGCATCGTGGTCAAGTCCGCATCCAACTCTTCCAACATAAACTCCTGCTTCAAGATGCCGTTTACACGCTCTGCAACAGCATTGGCGTACGGGTCGTAACTCTCCGTCATACTAACTTTCAGACCGCATAGTTTCAGCTCCTTTTGGTACTCGTCACAACAGTATTGCACGCCTCTGTGAATCGTGAGCAGGCAGCATCGGCATTGTCTCACTTCGAGCTAAAGTGGGGCTCGAAGTATCGTCATGCCGTGCAGTCGTGGCATCGCAATTGGGATGATCTGACTGCCTTTTTTGACTTCCCGGTCGAAATTCGCACGATTATCTACACGACCAATTTGATTGAAAATCTGAATGGTAAAATCCGTAAATACACCAAGACGAAGATGTCGTTTCCAACGGACGATGCCCTGAGCAAGTCGGTCTGGTTGGCATTACAGGAGATTGAAAAGAAATGGACGATGCCGATTCGAAACTGGGGTTTGGTGATGAACCAGTTTTTAGCTATCTTTGAAAACAGAATCGGGATTTAGCACTCGACTAAGCCCCGAATCCGAATATCGTTTACACAAAATCTTGGACACTGCCTTTGGAGACTTCTTATCCTTGTAAATACCAAACGTAAAACTGGACACCCTAATTAATTACCTAAATTAAAACTTAAAACAGCATTACTGTCATTTGAGGATATTCCGTAACCGTCCAAAGAACGACGTCTGAGCTTCGCTGCGTCCCGTGTTGGAGCGAG
>JAVWIB010000117.1:0-8104 GCA_036639755.1 Bacteroidales bacterium | reverse complement strand
AAATGAATTTTGCAAATATTGCAGCAGAAGGGTTTATGCCTATTTACACAAGAAACCTACCTACACTAGAACAAATATAACTAATGCGCTTCATGGATCTGCTGGATTTAGAACAGATACTCAAATAGTGACAAAGCAAAAATTGAAAAGTGTTATATCTGAATCAAAAAAATATAAAAATATCGAAAAATAAAAAAAAGGCTTTTATATACTACAAAATCACCATTTTTTTACAATTCTATAAAGAAATGAATATCAATTCATTACATCCATTTTAGAAGCATTTAAGTGTCAAACTTGAGATTAGGTAGGGATTTGTGTGAAGATAGCAATTATTTACTGCCGTGCAATATGGGATTTATATTGTCTGTATAAAAAATCATAAACCACCATTTCGTACATGCGATTAGAAGAATGAAACAGGCGATTCATGGTCATGTGGATGGTGGCAGCTAGGTAGCCATAAAGCTCTTTCTTATCCTCTATCGGTCCGGAGAACATCAGAATTCCCAGTTCTTGTATTCTCTCTCTCCTTTCCGCAAACAGGCTGTTAATCTCCTCAGGAAACCCTTTGTCACCCGCCTCAGAAAACACAGATTCAATCTGTTTCCTGTTTTCCCTATATTTATCATTCAGTTGCCGGACAAAAGGGATGGAGATGTAGCCAAACTCCTTTTTAAATCCTTCGCTTTGTGAAAACATAAAATCCCGTTTTTCCAGTTCAGTCAAGCCGAATCCAACCAATACATCATCAATCAGTCGCAAAGCCGCACGCCATCTTTCCAGATCGATATCGGGAGACTCTTTCAACTCTCGAAGAATTTGCAGGATGTACACGCTATCCACATAAAACAAGGTTTCTGTATCCCGATACCGAATTTCCCCGTACCGTTCCAATTCCCTGTTATAAGAATCGCACAGCACTTTGGATATACTACTGTGTTCTACCAATCTCTCGAATACGGGGGATACGGATGCAAACACATGCCCGTAATCTTCCGCTTTGGAAATATGTATCCTAAACCGGATGTGAAACAGAGGATCGGAATACCGGATAAAAAACCATTTATCAATCTGCCCTTCCGAGAGAAGCTGGTCAGCTAAAGGTAAAATAGAATCAGTTAAAATGGTATCTGCTGTTTTATTTCCACAGTATAGCTTAAAATAAAGCCATTCGCTTCCGGGAATGAATAATCGTTTTTCCATATCAAATCTAGATTAAGAAGGATTTTGTTCTTTGTAAAATGAAAAAACAAATTCACTGCAATATGATTGCCCCGCCGTATCTTTCACAACGGCATTATCTTCCGTAAAGAGAAATTCGCAGATTTTAAGTTCTCCTCTTTTTTCCAATGTTGCGGAAAACAGCTCTACCGCCTGCGGATCATTAAAGTCAATAAATAATTCATTATCTCCTTCTTGAATTACAATCTGTATGGGAATACCCCGTCGTACCCGCCACTGCTCAACGGACCCGGCTTCCTTTATCTCTTTCTTATTCGCCATCCAGCCAGCCCGTGATAAAATAATATTTTGATATGTTACTCTAGGGAAAGAGCGTAGTATTCCAAGCAACGTTCCGGTATATAAAGAGAGTCCGGTATATTTATCGTCGAACTGCAAGTCACATAAAAAGTGATACAGAGGAAGGCTTCTGGCGGAGAAATTATGAGCATTGGAAAGTTTTGGGGCTATTTCTTTTGCTAAAGATTTTGAGTTTAATATCACCCTGTTATTCCGTACGGAAATAATCAGATCGGAAGCCGGAATGGCATGCTCCCTGTTTATCCCCGGTTGTGCCAGATAATGAATCTCATAATCTCTTAGTACGGGACGAAAAGAGATATTCCCGATACGGGATTCCGGTAGATGTATAATCTCCGCCAGAATCTTCTCCGGCTCTGCCTGCTGTTCTTGCTGGGCAATCTCAAGTACATGGTTGCGGATAGACTCGTCCAGGTGCCCAAATCGGCCCAATAAGGTCGTGGCAGTGGCTCCTCCAGCCGAATGAAGATAAATCTCATGTTTCCTGTCTTTCGTTTTAAAGATTTGGCACATGACTGATAATGTCGAAGTTGCTTTTACAGGGTCTATGCTTGAAGAGGGGAAATCATTCTTTATCAACTCAATAAAAGTTTTTCCCTCTTTTAACATCGCAACATATTTCTGCAAAAGGAGGGTGTCTGTAGGTGAAAGGAAAATGGAAGAATTAGACTGCCGCCCTGGTATTGGGAGATTATTTAAGAGCGGATTAATATTACCTCCTCCGTTTCCTGCCGGATAGCCGATACCTGATTCTGGATCCATCACCTGTAACAGGGGCATTTCAGCCTCCTCATATTGTTCTGAGAAGGCTTTTTTAAACTTATTTAGATTACCCTCTCCGGCAGGCGAGGCCGCCCGTACCTGCATCATTAAATGGAGTACCTCATTTAGTTCCTCCAGCACCGTTCCAGAAACAGATGCCTGGGATGTTTTCTTAAATAGATCGGTTTGAAAAAGATATTTCTCATCAAAAGCGATCGGGATTTTTTGTAATAATTGGATTATCCGCTCGTAGCAAGAGATAGTATTCCCATGTGTAACTGAATCAATTGTCTGTAACTCCCTTTTTACTGCATCAAGGATACCTGTGATTTCTTCGGTTCCGGACAATGCTTTTAACTTAAGAATTAAATCGGTAAATAAATCCTCTCCGGATACCGCTGGCTCCAGTTCACTTTTTAGCAATTGATTGTCGATTAACATCAAGATAAACTCTTCCGCCTCTTCAAATGTAATCTCGTCATCCTCCAGCAATCCTGCCAATTCGGGAACCTTTTTCCCGAAAGTGGCTGCTTTCAAGATTTTGTCAAGATAATCTTCCTGATCTACCGATTGAATCTGGTGGGCACGCCGGGTCTTTTGATAATAATACTCAGTATAGCGTAACTTCTCTCCTAGGCGGTACAAACTGTCATTGGTAAAATAAGTCAATTGCTTTTTGATTCCCTCCATTTTTTCAATGTACTGGATAAGGGCACATACATAATTCATATCCAGCCTAGTATAACGTTCCAGGGCATTTGGATCCAGCGTAAATTTGGTTTGTAACCCCACATCACCTGTTGAACAACCCGCAAACAATCCGAAAGGGGTACACCGGGTACACGCTCTCGAATAATATTTGTACAGCGAGCTTTTTATTTTTTGGTCTGCCTCTCCTTTTGCCTGGTTTTTTTGCTTTTCCTGATAAAATTCCACAGAAGCAAGATACAATGCTTCATCAAATAAAAGATTGGAATAGCTTCTCTTTCCCAGCTGACCAAAAGAATACAAAGGGGTTCTGAATAAAAAACAGGAAAATGGTTTGTATAAAAAAGTATTTTCGAATGGAAGCTTTGTCATAACCTATAATATGTAATTAACAGACAATTTTTATTACTCGAATTTGTAAGGTATTCCGGCAATTTATAGTTTTTTCATTCCTTGCTTTTCGGCGAATATATGCCAATGAGAACCTTATTAGATTCATCAAGTAATATTCTGCTATGGCCAGTTACCTCAGGTTGCTGTGTGCTGCAACAGATAAATATCCCTTCATGTTTCGATTTAAACATACATTTTTATTGATTTAAACGCCTGAAATAGATAATTAATGCCTATTTTCATCTTCTTAAGAGTGTTATTTTAAATCATAAACGTTTCATAGTAAGTGATTTTTAAACGGTCATTACTCTATCCCAGTTATTTGACTTGGTATTTTTTATTAAGCCACTTATTATCACATGCTCATAGAGCCTAGTGCTGAACTTAGCATGATGATACCCATAGAATCTTTTTTTACCATCAAAAGCATATTCAGCCTTCTTAACTGTAGTGTTGCTAAATTATTTGTGTGTTTCTACGCTGTCAAACTATATTTTTTGATGCTAATTTACGGTTTTAGTTTTTATTTGCAAATTTTATTTGCATTTCAGCTTGCTTTCATAATAGTTTTCTCTCTTTCCTTCAATTGATTATTGTTTTTGCATGAGTTACACTTCGTTTCAAAATTTTTTAACTATTAATTTGTATGAGTTATTAAATAGGCATTAAGGGCTATAATGGTTAGATGAAAATATAATATAATAGTTTATGAGGATATAATATGTTCGAAAATGTTTGAATCTTAACATATCTATTATTATATTTGGCCTCGATAGAATGGTGCTTTGCACCTTAAATATAATATTGCTATAATTAGTTACTTAATTAGTTGTTAGTCTATTATGAATAAAACATGTACGATTGAGAGAAAATTAAATGAAATAGCACAAGTGTTATTTCAACATATTGATAATCAATGCACAGAAGATTATAGCAGTATGGGGTTATATTCCGATAAAAGTGGCATAATCCTTTTTTTATCGCATTATTTACATAATTATCCAAACCCAAAGTTTAAGAGAACTTATGAACGTTATTTGAACAATTTTCTTAAAAAATTGACAGACGAACCTCAGATTGTATTGAATTATTGCTCGGGACTTGCTGGAGTATTTGCGACTCTACGCATGATGAATGATAATGCCTTAATTAAACTTGATTACTCGAACGTTGAGGAAGCATATATCACAAGTATGAGATCATGGATAGACAACTGTTTTTCCAATAGTAATTTTGACTTTTTTTATGGAGCTATTGGCGCAACTATGTATTTTAAAGATCATCCTCAATATATTAATGATGATTTACTATGGCTAGAAAAAACGGCCATCAAAGATGCTAATAAATATAAATGGTCATCAAGCTTAGGCAGAGACAAACCAAATGGTTACAATATTGGATTGGCTCATGGTATGTCAAGTATTATTATATATCTCAGTCAAATATATCAATCTGGTGTTTTGACAGAATTAAATAGTAAATTACTTGAGGGAACTATTAGTTATGTTTTATCTCAAGAGATAGATCATAGTCAATATGGTTGTTATTTTCCATCACAATCTATAGAGAACGGAGAGCCGATAACAAAATCTAGACTTGGATGGTGTTATGGTGATCTAGGTATCGCTGCGGCATTGTGGCAAGCTGGCAACGCAACTAAAAATGATTTATGGATAAATAAAGCTCTTGAAGGTTATCGATTCTCGACAAAAAGGAAAAATCTTTCTGATGCGATGGTTGTAGATGCGGGATTATGTCATGGAACATCGAGCATAGCAATGATGTTTTCATATATTTATAGAGAAACTTCAGAGGAGCTATTTAAAAATGTCCGTGATTATTGGGTTGACCAAACTTTAAATATGAGTAGATTCCCTGACGGACTTGCAGGGTATAAGCAATTTATTTTTGATGGTAATAAACAGGTTATATGGGGAAACAGCTATTCCCTCTTAGAGGGAATAGCAGGAATAGGGTTAATGCTATTGTCTCTTCTTAACTTTAATGCTGAGAAAGACTTACTGACTTCTTTTGCTTTGTATTAATAATATTGAAAGATAGAGGTACCTGAAAATCTTAAAGAGTAAGGGAAAATTTTAAAAATCTATTATTATGGCTACAAAAAAATTAAAAAAGTTAACATTAAAAAAGGAGGTTATCCTTCGGTTAGAAGATGGGCAAATGAATCGAGTATTAGGACAGGGAAATTTCTGTCCTACAGGAAATGGTTTAAGAGAATGCTCTCACCTTGCTTCAGTATGCTATTGCACTGATAATGCTTGTACAAAAGCAAGTAACTGTTGCTCAAACTATACTTGTGTTCCACACATGGATGTGGATGAATAAGAAAAAGAAGTTAACTAATTTCATTTTCTTAAATCTTATTTTCATAAGTTTTAATCCTACTCTTTTCTAAAAAAAGATAGAGCTAGGCCATAAGTTAGATAAGATAATGCTCCACCAGTAGCGTAGCGATATTATAACATAAATACATGTATAAAATTCCAAGTCTACTAAGCTGTAATTTCCTTTAACTAATAGCAGTCACTTATTTTCATAAGTGAGATTTTTTGATTTGTCATATTTTACAATTAATTTAATGGTAAATTACTCACTTATATCAACTTACACCTAATGATATTTACGTATGAAAAAAATCTTTTTACTTTTTTTACTTTTCTTCAGTGGGTTATTTCAAGTTTATTCACAGGAGCAACTATTAAAATGGATTCCATTTCAATGGCAGGGAGACACCATTTCGGGGAAATATATTGAGAAAGCTTATATTTATGTTCCAGTAAAAATAGATGAGTTGCCAGTTGGTTTTACAATGCAACTTGATTTAGGGACACAAGACACACAGTTCTACGGGAATCCGATTAAACCCTATTTGGAGAAATATCCTTCTTTAGCAAATAAACTGGATTCCATATACCAAAAGCAGAATCTTATATTCAGGGATGTCAATCTACAAATGGGGGGAGCTAGTTTTTTATTTGATGTATGGCATCGTATTGACTTTGGAGAGGAAATCCCTCAAGAAATACTTCCATCCAAAACACCCATACATATTGGAACCATTGCTCCCGATTTATTTAAAGATAAAATCTTAATTCTTGATTATAAACGAACCCGGTTTGCGGTGTTAGATGAATTACCCACTGAATATCGCAATTTACCAATGGTGGCATTTGAATTAATAAATGGAATGATTGTCTTTCCGTTTCAAATCAATGGAATTGAACAGAAGGTGATGTTCGATACCGGTTCAAGTCCTTTTCCCCTTGCTACCTCAAAAGTAAGAGCGATGGAAATAGCCCATTCAAAGATTGTTGACTCTTTGAGTGGCCCACTTTGGTGGGGGCAAGACATCACATTTTATGGTCTTAAAGTGAATCGCTCTATTAAATTTGCAGGAACGGAGTTAGAAAAAGCAATCGTATATTACGATAAAGAAGGATTATGGGAGCAACACGTTTTTAACCCCCTTACTATTTGGGGATTAACAGGTAATGTATATTTTCTTAATAAGATATTAATCGTAGATTATAAAAGCAAAACGCTCCGGATTAAAAGTAATTAAGAATCTGTGTTAATTTGATTAACACAGATTCTTATACAAACGTTAAGGTACGAAATAAAAAAGATATCTTAACACGAATTGTTTAGTATCATTTTGCTAAATAATATTTTATGAAACATCCATGATTAAAAAAAAGAGACCCTAGAATTCGAATCATTTACCAGTTCATTGACAGAATTGAGAGATTGGTTATTGGAGCAAGGCATAAGCCATGTTGCAATGGAAAGCACAGGGGTTTATTGGAAGCCTGTTTATAATGTTTTAGAACCATCCGGCTTAAAAGTTTGGATAGTTAATGCTCGTCATATCAAGTATGTCCCAGACCATAAAACAGATAAAAAAGATAGTGACCGGATCTGCAAGTTATTACTAGCAGGCTTATTAAAGCCAAGTTATATACCACCTAAGCTATTAGCTTGGTGCCAACTACTCCACTGGTACTACTAAGTACAGACGATAATTTTATATTACAATCCTCTAGTATACGGATAACTCGATTTTTATTTGAGGATATCTGATCGACTAAATTCTTGCGGTAACGGGGTAAATCACGTAGCTCTCGTTGTTGCTTAAGAAAAAATAAAGGTCGACTTTTACCGGCACCCGTTATTTACGAATAACACTAAGTCGATTATGAAACTGATATCAACAGCTAAGCACCCAAGAGTGTAGGCCAACTACGTGTATGAAATTTTAAAACATTAAGCTGAACTCCTTTTAGCTAATAACCACACATTTGTTTTCACAAGTGCTATCTCTTATTTTGTTTGAATTAAACTTATAAAAAAATAATAGAAATTAAATCACTAACTATCAGTGGTTTTTAATAAGAAGCTGTTTTAATTTGTATCAATAAATTTGTTAAGCATTAGTTTGCAGAATGCGATTTGCACCATTGCTACAGCCGTATCAGAATAGAACTCATAGTCCATTGCAATCCTGCGGAAGTTTTCCAGCCAAGAAAAAGAACGTTCAACAATCCATCGTAATGGAAGTACAGAGAACTTTTTGGAAGACTCATCAGGGCGAAGAACTATCTTAACGTGAGTTCGACGAAATTCAATTAAAAGAGGGACAATTGGTTAGTGTGTTCCGTTTCTAATTTGATTGATG
>JAVWIB010000116.1:0-8600 GCA_036639755.1 Bacteroidales bacterium | reverse complement strand
GTTGGCAACAGCAAGATTCTGTTTTCCTTTTGGTACCACACTTAAAATCAGAGACGGCTTCCCCTTAAAATATTGCTCATAAACCCTCATGATATCAGCTTTGGTAAGTTTCTTGTAAATCTCCATTTCCTGAAGGAAGATATCGGGTTTACCGCCAAACTCATTTCCCATTCCCAGAAGCATTGCTTTGTTCATAGAAGATGCCATTTGACTATATAAAGTTGTTTCCTGTTTTATTTTAAGTTTTTCCATTTCAGTAACATCAATTCCATCTTTTTCAAAACGGGCAAAAGCCTCCTGAATGGCATTATTTACCTCATCCAGTGTTTTCCCTTCAAATGGGGTAATGGATATTTCTGTACTACCTGCTATTTCTTGAGATGAATTATACCCTCTCACATTTGCTGCCAGTTTCTTCTCCTCTACAATTACTTTATAAAGAGGGGAGGTTTTACCGGAAGCAAAAAGACTCATAAACATATCAATGGCATTTTCATCTTTATTATAAGATTCTACGGTTGGGTAAACAACGGTAATTGCAGGAAGTTGTGCATACGAATCTTCAAATACAAGTTTTTTGGTCTCTGCTAGAACAGCGTTTTCAGGCTCTGTCTTTGGAAGGTCTTTGCCCGGTTTTATTTCTCCGAAATAGTTCTCTATTAAAGTCTTTGCAACGGGCATTTCAAAATCTCCGGTAAGTACCAATGTTGCGTTTTGAGGAATATAATAGGTTGAGTAGAAATCTTTTACATCCTGTAATGTAGCAGCACGCAAATCTGCCAGCTGCCCTATAACCGTCCAGCTATAAGGGTGGCCTGCCGGATAAAGTTCCCTAGAGATAATTTCGTCTGTATAACCATAAGGCTGAGTATCTACCCCTTGGCGTTTTTCATTGGAAACAATATCAATCTCGCGTTCAAGACCGCTTTGTGTAACGGTGTTAATAAAGAATCCCATTCTGTCCGATTCCATCCATAGAATTTTTTCCAGAGCATCTCTTGGTACGGTCTCAAAATAAATAGTTCCGTCTTGCATGGTTCCTCCGTTAAATGTACCTCCTAATGCGGATATTTTCTGGAAGAAAGCATTACGAGGGAGGTGTTCCGAGCGTTGGAACAGCATATGCTCAAAAAAATGGGCAAAGCCGGTTTTACCTGCTTTTTCCCTGCTGGAGCCTACATGATAGGTAATAGCCAGCGATACAATAGGATCCGATTTATCCTGGTGCAGAACTACTTTTAATCCGTTCGGCAATACATATTGCTCGTACTTAATTTGCGCAGCTTTTTGCGCAAAGGCAAGGTTTGCAGTAAATAAAACTGCAAAAGCCACTACGAATAATCTTTTACAAATTTTCATTTTTTTTATTTAATTTAATGATGAAATGCAATTAAAAGAATCATTACAAATATATTGATTATTTGATATAATTATCTAACAAATACAATAATTCGGTCTGCCTGTCAAAATTATACTTTTTATAATGATTGTAAGTTGGCATATATTGCGGATAGAATATTTTTGCCCGTTTATCTGTTGAAGGGAGGAAATATTGAGCGGCATTTGAGATACTCCCTGCTATTTTGGTAAGAGGCAGGGTAAACGGAGTTTGTTCCATAAATGTATTGGGAGCCTGAGAAGAGGGAATTCCCACAATGGTAGCACCCATTTTCCAAAGATAGAATGCATAGTGGAATGCTGCGCTGAATGTCTGCTCGTTCGTGATTACAAATACGTTATTGGGCGTATAAACAGGCTTTCCTTTTAATCCCGATATATACTGCGAAGCATTTCCTAGAGAATGTTCTGCAAAGTTGGCACGAATCTGTTCAATAGATTGATTGTCGCCGGATTCATTGTCAAATTTATAATCCCCAAGTTCATAGGAAGAATGATTCATTTTGTTATATTCTTCCAATGAGATATTTAACTTCTGCAGATATAACGGGGAGATTAATGTGTAATAGCAGGTTCCCATATTTGTTTGAAGATATTGATCTCCATATAATTGATAAAGGGTAGGGAGAATAATAGGGGTAAATCCGCCACCGTTATAGCGCAAATCAATAATAAGGTTTTTTGATTTTTGTTTTTTCATCTGCTCAAGCATGTTACCGAACTGTTCTGCCATAGTTGGAATTCCGGCAATGGCACTATCTATATTTGCGGGCATTGGTTTTTTTAACATGTTTTTATAATATGACTCTATTTGTTTTTCATATCCGTTCCATTTGTTTTGATACATAAACAGAAATGCCTCCCGTGCCATAACGCTGTTCAAACGGAAGTACATCGTTTTATTCTCATCATCCAGAAAGCGGTACGATATATTATTCATCCCCTTTACTTTTTCCCATGATTGGCTGCTGGCTATTTTTGATAACTCTTTCGTCCAGGTATCCATATCAAGATAGGGGAGAGAAAATTCTCCCTTTGTGCCGTTTGGTAGTACTACTCCAAAAGTAACTTTTTCGCCCAGATTGGGAATATACCGCAGGAAATTGTTTGCAAGATTCAAATATTGCCCGTAAATATTTTCACAGGCAATCTGTTTAGAGACTTGTTTCAGCAACTGGTCAACAGGAATATGATTGATTGTTGTAACACGGCTCCCTATAAACTGCTCAAGGCTATCGGGGATACCGTTAATGATTAAATCATTGGGAATCACTTTTATTCCTATTAGAATTCTTTTTTTTGTTTTAGCCGTACCGGAATTTTCCTGAGGAAGTTGTAAATAAGTGTGTCCATCCTCCAAAGGAGCTATAAAAGCCCCTGTCAGTTCTACAAATTCTTTTTTGGTATAATCTTTTTCTTTTAATTGCTGCTCAATTTCAGCCGCTTTTTTATGGAAGAATACTTTGCCGCCCAAATTGGTGTAAGGATCGGGATGCGTAGTTTCCAAGAGATGTATAAATGTCTTAAAATCGGATACTAGAGTATCCCTGAGACCTTTTTCTTGTGCCGATGCTATACTACCGGCTGCTAATAAAAGAGTTGTGAAAAGAATTTTTAACATAGTTTTAGAGTGTTTTGTAATTATTGCAATTTTAATGATTGCTGAATTCAAGATTTTTAACCTAATTTTAGAATATTTTATTTTATAATCCCGTACTTGTTCCGGAGTCAGATCCTATGCGGGTGGAAGTGTCGTCACGCTGGTTGGTCCTCCTTTTGCCCTGTACGTTTCCAAATTTGTAGTTGAACCCTATTTTTATAGTTCTGCTATCGTTTTTCTGATACAAATTATAGTTGTTGATACCGTTTTCATACATATTTACATCTGTATTACCGGTGCCGAATATATCATCTAGGGCAAGGCTTATAGTAGCCTTATTCTTCCAAAATGATTTTTTTACTCCAAAATTCATCCTCCATATAGGTTCTATATTCATATAACCGAACGGGAGACCGCTTTGGTAGTTACCGGTAAGTTCAATCTTAAAATCTTTTGGAAGCACGGTTGTTAGCCCGGCATAAACCTGATAAAAGAACTTCTTCTCTACATAATCACGGGAACTGCTTTTACTGATTGCGTTGGAGAGCATTGTATTGGCATTTAAAAATAATACATTTTTTACAAGGGGCATTTCACTGAGTGATGCATTAATTCCGTATGCAGTAAAGGTACCAAAATTCGACCAAAGTATCTGCTTTTCGCCTGTAATATGATCAAATTTTATATTCTGTGAAATAAAGCTACCGGAACGCATATAAATCAATCCAAAATTTAAGAAACTTTTATATCCGGCGTTTAAAGAGAGCTGGTTGGTATATTGAGGTTTAAGATTAGGATTTCCCTCTATGTAGCTATTGGCATCTGCATAAACCCTAAACGGATTTAATTGGGAGAATCTGGGACGCTGTACTCTTAATGCGTAAGAAAATGATAATCTCCAGTTTGCAGCAGGCGTATATCCCAGAAAAACGGTAGGAAATACATCAAGATATTGTTGTGTGGTAACGGTATCCGCACTGATCCAGTTCCCTTTTGCCCTGGTGTATTCACCTCTTAAACCCACCTTTGTACTCCATTTTTGGTTAAACTGATAAGCAAGGGAGAGATAAGCAGCACTGATATCTTCTCTATAATTAAATTTGCTGCTCAAATTGCTATTTATAATGTACTCTGTATTCATACTATCCTTTCGTACCATGTTATTGCTGGTATTGGTACGTGCCCATTTCAATCCGGCTTCCAATAACCCCTTTTTCCATACGGGAACTTTATAATCTGCTTTGAATGAGTAGATATTTATATATTGCTTTGAATTGTTTGTAAAAGAGCTTGCGTATTTTAAATCGTTTGGATTGTAATATTTATTTTGTTGAATACTGGTATTTGTCATATCAAAATAATTATAGTCTACATTAAAAGTAAGGTCTGATTGCTGACTGAAAGTTCTTGTGTAATAGATATTTGCATCCAAACTGTTCATGTCGTCATTTTGTTCTATATTACTTTTTGATCGTTCTGTTAAAATAGAATTGGTAAATGTTTCTGCTCGTGAATAAAAAGAGTTAAACTCGCCTCTTGATATGGTTGTTGCAGCCAGAAAGCCTATTGTATTTTTATCGCTCAGGTAAAAATCACTTCCAAGCTTTGCATAATGTTTGCTATTGTCTCCCCCCATTAAGGATTCTGAAATTTGAGTGCTTTTATAATTTTCACCAAATAGGGTAGTAGAGCTTAATGTGTATTTGTTTTGGTAAAATCTTGGGGTGTAGGTTAGGTAAGTATTTGCTTTTTTACTTCTGTAATTAAGATTGATACTACCGTTTGCTCCCTGATGGAATTCATTCTGAGTAAACATATTATAGTTTAGAGAAACATTTCCATACAACCCTTTTACAAAATTCTTTTTAGTCCTTATGTTTATAATTCCACCGCTCCCGGCCGCATCAAATTTAGCAGAGGGATGCTGCATAATCTCAATTTTCTCAACGGTGCTTCCGTCAATGGCAGATAATAGTGTTTCCAATTGTGAACCGTTTAATCTGGAAGGTCTGTTATCAATCCACACTTCTACCGCTTGTCCGTTCAGTAGAATGTTGCCATCTGTATCTACCGAAATGCCCGGAGCTTTGCGTAAGATTTCAAATCCGTTGTTTGTTTGTGCCATAACCGATTCGCTTACGTTCATCACTACCTTATCTAGTTTTTGCTCTATAAGGGGAACTTTAGCTGTTATTACTGTAGCCGTAAGTTGCTGGCTATCCTGTTCTATCTCTACTCTTCCAAGATCAATGCTCTTGGAAGAGTTTACCGTAAGAGGTATTTCAAGATTTTTATACCCTATAAATGAAATAATCATTTTATAATAACCGTCTACCAATGTGGTAAAGGTAAAATCTCCATTCTCTTTGGAGGTAGCACCCGTAACAATTTTATGCTCTCCGTTCAATACCGTGATGGTTGCAAATGCAAGAGGTTGTCCGCTTACTTTTTCATAAACTTTTCCTTTAATATCGGTCTTAACTGCTTTTGCGTTGGAATAAACGCAGCTTACGCAGAGAGCAACAATTGTAATTATTGCAATTTTAATGATTTTCAACATGTTATTGTATTATTGCAGCCTTTCCCTGCTTATTCGATTTATTATATTTATAAGACGAAACCCTCTATATTTGGTTACAAGTTTTTATATAAATTTTCAAATTCATCCATGGAAATTTCCAGGAGTTTCATTTTTTTTATCATCATAGGAAGTTCTTCTTTCATGAAACTTCCCCTCTGCTCCTTTAGAATTTCTTTCTTGGCCCCTTCGCATACAAAATAACCGATTCCTCGTTTATTGTAAATAATATTCAGGTTCTGCATATACTCAAATACGCGTACAATCGTATTCGGATTCACTCCCAGACTTACCCCAAGTTCCCTTACGGATGGAACTCTGTCTTCGGGTTTCCACTCTTCGCTAAGTATATTCTCACAAAGAGAATCCGCTATCTGAAGATATATTGGTTTATGAGGATTAAATTCCATCTTTATAATTGTTGCTTTTTAATTCTTAAAAATGTGAAAAAATACAATAGTCCCGGAATAACTACATATATAATGATCTGTAATATAATCATAAGTGCTTTATCATGAGCATCTAAGAAATTCATTAATTCACTGGTTATACTTGCACTACTTAATGTATAGGTTTTTCCCTCTTTAGTCGTTCTTACCGCCGTACTTTTTGCCCCTTGTGTTTGCTCCAGCATAATGAACTTGGTCGTATCTGCATCCGGAATAATCTCATCATTTATCATTCTGTGAACCTCACCGCTTTCCGTCTTATATGCTAGATTTCTGACATACCCATACGTTGCTGAAGAGACAATGAATCCTGCAATTACCAATAATGCAAACAAAGAGAGGAGTGTTTTACTTAATTTATTCTTTTTAAAAAGCATATTTCCCAATAATGCGAAGCTTGCAAATAAGATACATTCTCCAAAAAACGCCAAATTTGTTGCTGTAAAGATATCGGAAAGAGTTATATATTGGTAGTATGCTCCGGTAGGAATCGTTGTAAGTATGATATCTATCAGGTAAGAGGCTAAAAAGAATACAATTGGAATAAGGATGGTACTGATTAGAAACATAGATAAAAATTTCTCAAAAGCCGATGCAGGAAGCATGGTAAAATCGACACCCCATTTTTTATGATTTGTACTGCCGTATATTCTGAACGGAGCCAGAAAAGTTGCAAAGAACAAGAAGATACCAAAGGTTGTTAATCTGCTTTCGGCATCCATAGGGCTGCCGTTAAAAAAAGATTTGAAAACCCATGTTGCAGGCAATAATGCTAAAAAGATAAGCATACCGCCGTAGTATT
This sequence comes from Bacteroidales bacterium, assembly GCA_036639755.1. Classification (GTDB taxonomy): domain Bacteria; phylum Bacteroidota; class Bacteroidia; order Bacteroidales; family UBA932; genus Egerieousia. The sequence continues at coordinate 1,773 of JAVWIB010000116.1, read as the reverse complement.
TTGGTAAATATCTAACTATGTCGCTTTTAAGTAATTTACCGAATCGTGTATATGAAAATATTTCGTTCATGATTTGTCTGTATTAAAATGTTTTATTTATGATTGCTGAAGCAGCGCGTGTATTATTTGTTTCTGTTTTCGCTAAAAAGATTTTTAACAGCTTTTTTATTAGCCAGTGTACAATTAAAAAGGGCTTCCAGGTCTACTTGTGTCTCATATTCGCTCTTATTTTCTTTCACGGTCATATAACCGTTAAGAGCCGGTTCCGAGTACAACGCCGCAGCATCCTTTTTAGCCTCCATAGAGAACTCCAGCTTTTGAGCAATGGATTGAATTGATTCATTTAATAAGATGCCGTCATTATCCAGAATAATAATGGGATCAATAAGATTTTCAAGATCTCTTACCTGATGAGTTGAAATGATTACCATCTGGTTTTCCAAAGCATTCTCTGCAATCATTCTGCGCAAGATTACTTTGGATGGAATATCAAGACCGTTGCTTGGCTCATCCATGAGTAATACGTTGGTACCAAGAGAAAGAGCCAGAGCAATAATCCCTTTTTTCTGTTGTCCGAACGATAATTTTGTAAATTTAATTTTAGGATTTACATCAAACTCTGCAATAATCTTAAAAAATCTCTCCTGAGAGAAGTTGGGGTAGAAAGGGCCCACCTGCATTGCGTACGTTTCAACTGTTACATCCGGCCCTACAAAATCCTCTGGAAGATAATAGATGCTGCTTAAAAAAGATGGCTCTCTTTTGGATGGGATATGATTATTTACAAGACATTCACCTCCGTGTAATTTAAGTAGTCCCGATATTACTTTAAGAAGTGTAGACTTGCCAACTCCGTTTTGTCCGAGCAAGCCATAAATTTTACCGGGTTGAAGATCGAATGTTACATGATTAAGCACCATGTGCTTTCCGTAACTAAACTGGATGTTTTTATTCTCTATCATCATTCTTTGTTTTAATTAATTCTTTTTGATAAATAGTGCACTAGTGTATTAGTACACCACAAAGATATGTAAAGATTTTCAAACTATCCAAATTTTTTTAATTTTTTTTTATCGATTTTTTGAAAATAGGGGCGAATTTTTACAAAGAAGGCGACTAAAATCCAAAATCATCCACTTTCTTCTCCTGCTGTTTCTCAACTTTTGGGGGCTGAGCCCGTAGCTGTACCGGATTACCATCTATTACAATGGCTTTGGCCGAGGCTGGACAAATATATTCACAGGCACCGCAACCAATACAGATATCACGGTTTAGTTTAGGAAAGAACAATCCGGGCTTACCCTTTACCTCTGTCATTGAAATAGCTTTGGTTGGGCAATGTTCGTCACAAGCACCGCAGTCGGTCCCATCTGTAAAAACGATGCAGTTTTTGGGGATATATTTTGCACGACCGATTTGGGTAAGTTGTTTCTCCTCTAAAGTAAGAGGTTGCAGGGCACCATGAGGGCATACCTGAGAACATTTATTACAATCGTAGGCGCAGAACTTTTTATCATATTGAATAGTGGGAAGCATAAAGCCGTCTATGCCGTATTCCATAATTGCCGGACGGATAATTTGATTAGGGCAGGCTGCAATACATGCGTGACATGCAGTACAGTGGTCTTTGAATGCTTCAAGGCTTCCGGCTCCGGGAGGGCAGATCGGATCCATCTCTTTGGAGTTGTTTAATGCAATAGCGGAATCGGGATCTAAATTACTTTTAACACTCATGATTTTTTTTGCGGCAATGCCGGTGGCAAGAAGACCTAC
>JAVWIB010000115.1:0-8631 GCA_036639755.1 Bacteroidales bacterium | reverse complement strand
CCACCGATTACAATAACTGCTTTTTTACCTTTTACGTTTTTAAGTTCTTCGAGCGAACCGACCCCGTGATAGAGTGCCGGAGTTCCAAATAATTTAGCCATAGTATTTTATCTTTTTAATTATGTAGCAAAGGTACTTCCGTTTCCTCTCACGAGAGTTATAAAATAAGGCCGATAATTTATAAAATAGAGTAAGGCTACTGTTTTCCTGTCGCAAGGAGAAGCGTATACTCCTTAAAATCGGATGGGGTCATTGAGAATTTGGTGTTAATGTATTTGTTTAAGGCCGACTGAGATGAAAAGCCGAATCGAAATGCCATCTCTTTCAATGTAATGTCTTCGTACAAAAAGCACTTTTTGATCTCTAATGACAGTCGTTCTTGAATAAGCCCCAATGGAGAAATTCCGCTATATAGCTGACACAGTGCATTGAGCTTCTTGGATGTGACTCCCAATCGAGCCGTGTAGAACTCTAATTTACGCTCATGGGCATAGTGCGTGTCTATCAACGAGCGAAACTGACTATAATAGTGAATATCTTTATCTGCTCCCGATGGCGAATGATAGGTAGGTGCTTGATCTATTAGTTTGAGAAGCAGTATTTTCATCATGAATTTAATCTGCATGATCCGAATCGGATTCAGCTCGGTGTAGAGTTCGCGGATGTTCTGCTCAATTGACAGCAAGCTTTGAAACTCTTTCTGCTTCTCATTAAAAGAGATAGCGTTGAGCCTCTTGTGAATATCCAGATTATACTCTTTCAGCTCATTGGCAAGTATTTCCGAGCAGAATACGGTCTTGTCAAACAGAACAGTTCTGCCTTCGGCATTCGCAGAAAACTGACATTTGTGTATCTGCTGCGGAAAAACGACTGCCGCCGCAGGTGCTTCAATGGTATGCGTAACAAAATCAATGGTGTGAATAACAGAACCCTTGGTTAGCATTATTATTTGATAATAATCATGCCGATGCAACTCTTTGGGGTGAATATATGTTGCACCCGGAAAGCTGTCTACCCCAAAATTCATACATTTTTTGCCACTTAAAAGGCTTGTTAGTTGTAAGGTTTGTAAATCTTTTCTTATAATATCTGTCATTGTTTTTGCCTATTATAGTTACACAAAGATAATACATAAATCAAGAAACGTATCTGATGAAATACATTATCATGCCAGCAATCCCATCTGAATCGGGGGAATCAGACACGTGCATCATCCTAAGTAAGCGACGCAAAATAATTGAGGCCATTGCGTAAAAAAAGTACAGATCCTTATTTCCTCGGAAGTTTGATATATCCTGAATATCATGTATTTGACTGAATATATGAAGATGCAAGAAACCCAATAAAACGGACTCGTAATCGGGGGGCTACTGGTTCAAGCCCAGTTGGGCCAACCCTCAACTTAGGCAGTTATGATATACTCATAGCTGCTTTTTTTTGTTTGTATGGTATGTCCAGAAGATTTTTTAATCTCCATGTTTATTAAAGCGTTACATTTGTGGTGCCGGTGGGTGGCAGTAATGATGGTGAAACGATAAAATTAAATAGATATGTATTCTGATTTTGATATAACTTATGCTAAATGGGGCAATGTAAATAAGATTGAAAGGTATGATCTGGCTATTCTTCCGTGGGGAGCAACCGAGCCGCATAATTTTCATCTCCCTTATTGTACCGACATGCTCGCTTCGCAAGCAATTGCTCATGGAGCAGCGTGTAAAGCCGCAGATCGTGGGGTTCATTTAATGGTGTTACCGGGTATTCCTCTGGGGGCACAGAATCCGGGGCAGGTAGAGCTTCCTTATTGTATTCATACATCGCAGCAGACCCAGTTTGCAATATTGCGGGATGTGGTAAATTCACTTAAACGGCAGAATATAAATAAACTGGTGATTATAAACGGTCATGGAGGGAACAGTTTTAAGGGTTTTATACGGGATATGATGATAGAGGATTGTTCTTTTATTATCTGTCAACTGGACTGGTTTTCGGTTGTTCCGCACGAGGGGTATTTTAGTGAGCAGGTGGATGATCATGCCGGAGAGCAGGAGACTTCTGTTATGCTTCATTATTATCCTCAGGCTGTTGATATGTCTCTTGCCGGAGATGGGGCATCTAAAAAGTTTGCAATAGAGGGGCTGAATAAGAGGGTGGCATGGACTCCCCGTAACTGGTCTAAAGTTTCGGCGGATACCGGTGTCGGTTATCCCAAAAAGGCTACAGCAGAAAAAGGGGCTGTTTATGCAGAAGCGGTTGTATGCAAAATTGCAGATTTTATGGTAGATTTTGCTAAAAAAGAACTTTATTAGCGGGTTATTATAAAAATAATACAATGTTTTTTATAATGATGGTGACTCAAATTTTGTGGTGGAAAAATTTATCACTAGGGTTGGTGATGTGGGAGGTAATGACACCGGAATAATTCCAGATGTTGCTAACGGCCGGAATTAGGATGTTATGAACACTATGTTCAAAACTATTTTTTACAAAACCTATTGATAGGTTTTAAGAATCTTTTACTTTTGTGTAAGTATATGGTTCTTGGTTCAACGTTGTGTTGATGTAAGATTAAAAAGGGAATCCGGTGTGAATCCGGAACTATCCCCGTAGCTGTAAGTTTCTTCTGAAGGTGCTATTTCTATGCCACTGACTTATCCGCAGAGTAACCGGGTTGGGAAGGCTTAGTATCCGAAACGAGTCAGAAAACCTGCCTGTACATTTGTTTTTGTTGCTTTCGGGTGAAAGGCGGCGGGATGGCTTTCCGCACCTGATAAATGTGCTTTTGGGCTTTCTTCGTCTGCTTTGTTCCCTGCAGTATTGTAAAAAATAATGTTTATAAAAATATATGACTATGGGTAGTGCTGAAATCTTTATTATTAAAAGAGATGGAAAACGGGAACTTTTTTCCATTGATAAAATTAAAAATGCCATCCGCAAGGCATTTCTGGCTGTGGGGGGATTTGCCTCGGATGATGATCTGGTTACTATTCTGAGCCGGGTAAGTTTGAGTGACGGAATGAATGTGGAGGAGATTCAGAACCAGGTAGAGTTTTCGTTAATGGCTCAGAAGTATTTTGCTGTGGCAAAATCGTATATGCTGTATCGTCAGAGTCATTCGGAGGATAGAGAGACACGAGACAGGCTGCAATTTTTGATTAATTACTGCAATGCGGAGAATGCTGCAACCGGGAGTAAGTATGATGCGAATGCGAATGTGGATAATAAAAATATAGCAACTCTTATTGGAGAGCTGCCAAAAGATAGTTTTATCCGGTTAAACCGCAGATTACTCACCGACAGATTAAAAGAGATGTACGGTAAGGAGTTCTCCGATAAGTATCTGAAAATGCTTAACAGCCATTTTATTTATAAAAATGACGAGACGAGTCTTGCCAATTATTGTGCGAGTATTACCATGTATCCGTGGTTATTATCGGGAACCACCTCTATTGGGGGTAATTCAAAGGCCCCTACCAATCTTAAATCTTTTTGCGGAGGATTTGTAAATCTGGTGTTTATTGTTTCCAGTATGCTGAGCGGAGCCTGTGCAACGCCGGAGTTTCTGATGTATATGAATTATTTTCTGGAGCAGGAGTATGGAGAGGATTATTATAAGGAGGCGGATAAACTTGTGGACCTCTCTAAAAAGCAGCGGACAATAGAGAAGATGATTACGGATTGTTTTGAGCAGATTGTCTATTCGATTAACCAGCCCACCGGTGCCCGCAATTTTCAGGCGGTGTTTTGGAATGTTGCTTATTATGACCGTTATTATTTTGAGAGCCTCTTTGGAGAGTTTGTGTTTCCCGACGGCAGTAAGCCTCACTGGGAGTCCCTTTCATGGTTGCAGAAAAAATTTATGGTGTGGTTTAATACCGAGAGGACTAAAACGGTGCTTACGTTTCCGGTGGAGACAATGGCTCTACTTACCGACAATGGCGATGTAAGAGATAAAGAGTGGGGAGATTTTACGGCTCAGATGTATGCTGCCGGGCATTCGTTTTTTACTTATATGAGCGATAATGCCGATTCTTTGAGTAGCTGTTGCCGCTTGCGGAACGAGATACAGGATAACGGATTTAGTTATACCCTTGGGGCCGGAGGCGTTTCTACGGGGTCTAAGAGTGTGCTTACGATTAACCTGAACCGTTGTATTCAGCATGCGGTAAAAACAGGTATCCCGTATCTGACTTATCTGGAGGAAGTTGTGGATTTGGTGCATAAGGTTCAATTGGGTTATGATGAGAATCTGAAAGAGTTGCAGGCTAAAGGAATGCTTCCTTTGTTTGATGCCGGCTATATTAATATGGGAAGACAATATTTAACAATTGGAGTAAACGGATTGGTTGAGGCGGCAGAGTTTATGGGAATAGAGATAAAAGATAATCCGCAGTATGTGAGTTTTGTACAGGGGATATTGGGACTGATTGAGCGATATAATAAAAAATACAAAACCAAGGAGATCCTGTTTAATTGTGAGATGATTCCGGCCGAAAATGTGGGGGTGAAACATGCTAAATGGGATAAAGAATCGGGCTATAAGGTGCTGCGCGATTGTTATAATAGTTATTTTTATATTGTGGAGGATCAGTCGCTTAATATTATTGATAAATTCAGGCTGCATGGTGAAAAATATATTGCACATCTTACCGGAGGGTCTGCCCTGCATATGAATCTGGAGGAGCATCTGAGTCAGGTACAGTACCGTCAATTATTGCGGGTTGCGGCGCAGGAAGGGTGCAATTATTTTACATTTAATATTCCTAATACGGTTTGCAATGATTGCGGATGTATAGATAAACGTTATCTTAAGGAGTGTCCTGAATGCCATAGTACCAATATCGATTATCTTACCCGTATTATAGGATATATGAAGCGAATCAGCAGTTTTTCTGCCGCAAGACAGAAAGAGGCTGCAAAACGGTATTATGAGAAAGGGGGAAAGGAGGTAGAGGGGCATGTCTCTTAAATATACAGATTATGATATTGTTTTTCAGGAAGTTCCCAATGAGGTTTCCCTTGCCGTAAATCTCTCCCGTTGTCCGCATCGCTGCCCCGGCTGCCATAGTGCGCAATTGCAACAAGATATCGGGGAGCTTCTTACAGAGGATGTTATGGCCGAGCTGCTTAAAAAATACGGCTCTGCCATTACCTGTGTCTGTTTTATGGGGGGAGATGCGGATTTGCCGCAACTGGAATCTCTTGCACGGCATATCCGTACCACGACCGCTCTTAAAACCGCATGGTATTCCGGCAATGATGAGATTCCCCTTTCGGCTGTTGATGTATTTAACTATATAAAAATAGGCCCCTACATAGCACGTCTTGGTAACCTCCGCTCTGCTACCACCAACCAGCGAATGTACCGTATCCTCCCCAACGGAAGGCGGGAACCAATTGCGCTAGGTTGCCTAGCGCAATAAAAAACCCCGGTATGGAAGAAATCGGACGTTTATGATAAACAATTGTGGACTAAGAATTGTAATATATAGATTACTATCTTTAAATTAACAAGATGAGAATATTAGTATTAATCGGTTTTTTGCTGTTTGCTTTTGACGGAGTGGCAAAGGATCAAAACATTCAAAACATTCAAAACATGAAAGAGACAAAAAACATTACTTCGCGTGCAGGCAGTCCGTTGACTTTGCTTGGCGAGCATACGGTTGTTGGGGAACTGGCTCCCGATTTTACAGCTGTTGATATAAACGGTGCCGATGTAAAACTTAGTGATTATAAAGGCAAAACAATTGTTCTGGCGGTATTTCCCTCTATTGATACTAAAGTCTGTGCAATGGAGACCAGAGAATTTAATAAAAGGGCTACTGCTTTGGGCAAGGATGTGGTTGTGCTTACTCTTTCCAAAGATCTTCCGTTTGCACTGGGGCGTTTTTGTGCTGCGGAGGGGATTAAAAATGTGATTCCGCTTTCCGATTACAAACAAAGCGAGTTCGGACTCAAATACGGTTTTCTGATTAAAGAAAACATGTTGCTTACCCGTGGCGTTGTTATCATTGATAAAACCGGCAAGGTTACTTACGTAGAATATGTAGATGATATTGTAAAAGAACCGGACTACGATGCTGCGCTAGCTTACCTAGTGCAATAAAAAATCCCGGTTTGAGAGATGAGGTATTTGCTGTTATGTATATTTATGGGGTTCTCATATTTACTAAATGCGCAGAAAATGAAGCCATTAACGCCGGAGGAAAAACGGATTATCATAGATAAGGGGACAGAGTATCCGGGAACAGGAAAGTATAATAACTTTTCCAAGGAGGGGACTTATATATGTCGCCGGTGTGGAGCACCGTTGTATAGGTCGGCCGATAAATTCGTATCGGGTTGCGGCTGGCCTAGTTTTGATGATCAGATAAAAGGGGCGGTAAAGCGGATTCCCGATCCCGATGGCAACCGTACCGAAATTGTTTGTGCAAAATGCGGCGGACACTTGGGGCATGTATTTATTGGTGAGAGATTTACCTCTAAGAATACCAGGCATTGTGTAAATTCCGTTTCTTTGGAATTTGTGCCGGCTATAAAATAGCAATTGCAATGGCGGCGCATGCCTGGGCATCTGCCAGGGCGTGGTGGTGGTTGATTAGGTTGTAGCCGCAATGGGCAGCAACGGTTTGAAGCTGATGATTGGGCAGGAGTCCTTTATGGAGTTTGCGCGAGGCCCGCAGAGTGCAGTAAAATTGATAGTTGGGGTAGGGCATGGCGTAGTGGTGGAATACGGCTTTGAGGCATCCTTCGTCAAAAGGGCTGTTATGGGCAACAAGCGGGAGCCCTTCCAGCAGCGGCGCAACTTCTTCCCAGACATTGGGGAAGATTCTTTCGTACTTGGTGTCTTCAAATGTAATACCGTGTATATCAGTTGTAAAGTGGCTGTAAAAATTGGGCGTAGGACGTATGAGGCTGTGATATTCATGACAGATTTGTCCGTTGTTTACAATAACGATTCCTACGCTGCAAACACTGGTTCTGCTTCCGTTTGCTGTTTCAAAATCAATAGCTGCAAAATCTTTCATAAAGAATTATTGTTTATTGGGCAAAGATATCTCTTTTTTTCCTAATTTTATAGCCCGAACCATAACCATAAACTACCAACTAAGACACTACGCTATGAAACTTAACTATTATCTCCTGATGATGTTATTATTGGGAATTTCTTTGCAAGCCCAGACAATCAGGCCTTTGCAAACAATAAAATGGACGGAGTCCGATACCACCTCTAAAAATTATACGGTAGAAGGGTACCGTCACGGCATTAGTTTTTTTCCAAAAATACAGTATAAGCATGTTGAATACCAACCCGGGAATGATTTTAATTTTAATTTATATCATTCGGCCGATGTGGTTTATTACTGGATGGAGAAATGGGCTGAGAAGTATCCGAATTTAATTGATTTATATGAGGTTGGCCGCAGTTATGAGGGGCGTGCCATCTTACAGATGACCATTACCAATAAAAAAACGGGAAAGGCATCGGATAAGCCGGCGGCGTTTTTTGAGGGGAACAGGCATAGCGGAGAGGTAAGCAGCACGGAGTCTGTGATGTGGCTGATGAAGCATCTGCTGGATAATTATGGAAAAGATCCGGTTATTACGGCTATTGTAGATAAGGATGCGGTGCATCTGAAACCTATTAATAATCCCGATGGTCATAACCTTTATATGCACACCGCACAGAGCAACCGCAGCACGGTAAGACCCTTTGATAATGACGGGGACGGTCTTCTGGATGAGGATTCACCGGAGGATCTGAATGGTGACGGAATGATTTTGAGAATGAGATACAAGGATACGTTAAAAGGGAATTATATCATAGATCCCAGAGATACAACCGGCCGTCTTATGAAATCCGTACCGGAGGGGAAAGGAATTTATAAGGTTGTGGCAGAGGGAATTGATAATGATGGAGATGGAAAGATAAATGAAGATGGTATAGGGGGACTTGATTTGCACCGCAATTATCCCGAGAACTGGAGACCGGGAAAGGAGAATACCTCGCGCGGCTGGACACAGGGTGGTTCGGGCGATTTTCCGTTAAGTGAAACCGAGACAAGGGCGGTATTTACTTTCCTGCTGGAGAATCCTAATATTTATATTGTGAATTCCATGGATACCAGAGTGCCTATGCATCTGCGCGCACCAAGTACCTCTGCTTCTTTAGATAGAATGTATCCCGAGGATCATAAATGGTACGAATACTTTGATGAAGTCGGCAAAAAAATAACCTCCTATGCGAAAGCCGGAGATGTGTACAAAGATTACAATGGAGGGAGTCCTATTTTTGGACATGGTCCCGATTTTGGTTATTGGTATTTCGGAGCTATTTGGTATGGAGATGAGATATGGGACGGGGGCAAGTTGGCAAAGGATTATAATGGGGATGGAGAGATTGACGAGTTGGATAAATTAATCTGGGATGATACCGAGAATTCAGGAGTTGGCTTTATTGAGTGGAAAGAATTTATACATCCTACTTTGGGAAAAGTAGAGATTGGTGGGTGGGATCCTAAATTTTATTCCCAGAATTCCCCTTCTGCCCAGATAGAAAAATGGGCAAAAAATGAGGCTTTGTTTAATCTGGAAATGGTGAAACATCTGCCGGAACTGGCATGGGGA
>JAVWIB010000114.1:0-8724 GCA_036639755.1 Bacteroidales bacterium | reverse complement strand
GAAACATATCGCGCATATGCTTGCAAACGTAATCTAGATAAAAGTGTTTTAAGCAACGATACACCCCATCATATGAAAGAGTACAAGAATGGTAATAATTTAGGCATCCGATATTTTTTTATCTCTGTGATATCTTCGAGTCTTAGAAGAAAATTCAAGCACGTGTTTTTTTATTTGAGCTAAAAAATTTTACAGAAATCGTCAACTACTGAATAAATTTCGATAACTTTGTCTTGGGTAATCATAACGGTTGTCCTTTGGTTTTTGTTGGTTTGCACTACAAATACATAGATTGACTACTAACTACCTAATAATCAATTAAGTATATTTCATCGAATTCACATTATATTAAATTATTAACTAACATGTAGTATTATGAAAAAAATTAAATTATTAACTAACAGTAGTATTATAAAAAAAATTAAATTATTTGGTTTGATAATGCTTCTCGGAGCAATTAGCTTAATTGCAACTTCAGCACGGAATTCTCCATGTGAAAAAAATGCCGACTGCCCAAGTGATATGCTTTGTGCTCAATTAGAAGTTGGAGCTGGCAGAGTCTGTGTAGCGGTTGAGATGTCTGGATCAGGGATAAAGTGTTTCTCTTGCATTCACATGTCAGGCAATAGTGCAGTTGTGGAATGTTCAACCTGCTCTTTAATGATAGGATGGACAGATGATATGTTTTGTTTTTCCAGTAGATGTGCAAAATAATATTTGCTTTCTGGTATGATAAAAATCTTAACTTATATAGCTATTAGCCTCGTTGGTATAATGGCAATATCTTCCTGTAAATCGGAAGATGGCACAATGCTGTCCGTGGGGGAAATTAAATATGTTACTGCTTTTCCAAAGAAAACTGAGCTAAAAGCTACTCCTATTGAGTTAGGAGAAAAAGGAATGGGGACCAATTGGATTGTTAACATTATAGATACAAGCCTAATTCTCACCAGACACTCCGGACCAGTTTATTTTGAAGCATACTCCACTAATACTCACCTGCATATCGGCTCTTTTATAAATCAAGGACGCGGCCCCGAAGAATATCCGGCAGCACCACGAATATTAGATAGTAGAGATTCCTTATTTAAATTCTGTATAACCGATACCTATAGCGGAGCAATAAAATTTACTACCCTGCATAATTTAATAACGCAAGATACTGTCTATCGGCAGAAATATGCCCCTAAAGCAAGGCCGGGAGGGGCGAATCAACTCATATTTATTAACAATGGCCTCAAAATTTATAACTACATGGGGATTGTTATGGGAAGATTAGGAGCACATCTAGAAAGTAAACTCTACATTTATAAAGATAGTAGCCTGATACAAAATATTTCGTTGTTTGATTTTTCCGATAGAGAAGAGATGCCGGAGACTCGAGTTTTAAACACAAGAATATCCGTATCTCCAAAGAGTAACGTCTTGTTTTGTTCATTTGGAGCATTTAATCAAATTAATGTTTATTCTTTAGCCGGTGGGGAAAACTTTACCATCTGTTACTCTCCCGAAAAAGAGTTATATACCTTAGGAAAAGTGGAAGGGCAAAGCCGCTTCTCGTTTAAAGAATTTTACAGAGGAGCAACCTGTTCCGATCAATACCTTTTTGCCCTCTATTATGGCTACGGCAGATATAAAATGGAGGTGGAAAAATCTGTATATCCCGTGATTCATGTATTCAGACACGATGGAACACCGGTGACGGAATTCGTGCTAAAAGAGAAGTTAAACAGCATTCAGTATGATAAGCTACACAACCGTCTGTACGGAATGACAGATGGAGAGGAAGTGTTTAGCTACGAACTCGGCAACGTCTTGGAATAAACGGACACCACCAATACCTCTAAAAAATCAAAAAAAAGCTCGCCTTTGCAGACGAGCTTTTTAGATAAATATATGTGATCCCAAAGGCTTATGCAAGGAATCCAAGCAAAATACCGGCAGCAACAGCACTACCAATAACACCTGCTACGTTAGGTCCCATTGCGTGCATAAGCAAGTAATTCTTTTTATCGTATTCCAGACCTATAATATTTGACACACGGGCTGAATCCGGAACTGCCGATACGCCTGCGTTACCAATAAGAGGATTGATTTTATTACCCTCTTTCAACATTAAGTTAAATACTTTTACAAAGAATACACCTGCCGCAGTTGCAATAATAAACGATAAAGCACCAAGAATAAAGATCTTAACAGATCCCCATACAAGGAATTTATCAGCTTGAGTAGAGCAACCTACCGTAATACCAATCAGAATGGTTACAACGTCAATTAGCGGTCCTCTTGCTGTTTCTGCAAGACGTCTTGTTACACCGCTCTCTTTGATTAAGTTACCAAAAAACAACATACCCAATAGCGGAAGACCTGATGGAACAATAAATGCGGTAAGGAGGAATCCTATAATAGGGAATAATTTTTTCTCTGTCTGAGAAACAACACGTGGTGATTTCATCTTTATAACCCTCTCTTTATGGGTAGTAAGCAACCTCATTATAGGGGGTTGGATTACCGGAACAAGAGCCATATATGAATAAGCAGATACGGCAATTGCACCCATCAAATCAGGAGCAAGCCTACTTGATAGGAAGATAGCCGTAGGGCCGTCTGCACCACCAATAATGCCTATTGCACCGGCTTCATTAGGGGAGAAGCCCAGAAGCAAAGCAAGGCCGTAAGCACCAAATATACCAAATTGTGCAGCAGCACCAATAAGCAATAGCTTAGGATTTGATATAAGGGCGGAGAAATCTGTCATGGCACCAATTCCCATGAAAATAAGCGGCGGATAGTATCCTTGCTGAACACCCTGGTACAGAATATTCAGAACGGATCCCTCTTCGTATACACCTACGCTTAACCCCGGAAATAACGGAATGTTACCCATAATGATACCGAACCCGATAGGGACAAGTAGCATAGGCTCCCATTCTTTTTTGATGGCCAGATATATGAACGCTAATCCAATTACAATCATCACGATATGCCCAATTGTTGCATTGGCAAATCCTGTGTATTGCATGAATTGTCCAAGACTTGATAAAATGTTTGACTCTAGTATCATAATTATCCAATTATAACAAGAGGAGCACCTTCAAGAACGGAATCCCCTTTATTTGCTTTAATACTAACTACCGTACCGTCGCTCATTGCTTCGATAACATTTTCCATTTTCATGGCCTCCAGAACCATTAGTTTCTGACCTTTCTTCACATGATCACCCTCTTTGCAGCTAACCTCCAGAATAACGCCCGGAAGCGGTGAAGTAACAGTTGTACCGCCTGTTGCTACGGCTGGTTTTGCAACCTTTACTTCAGGAATACTTGCTGGTGTAGCTTTAGGAGCAGCTGGTTTTGGAGATGCCATAGTGGCTTGCTTCTTAATAGGCTTTTCAAACTCAACTTTAAAAGGTATACCATTTACTTCTACCTCAGCCATTGTGTCTTCTAAGTCATTAACGGTAACGGCATAATCATTACCATTAATTTTTAATTTATATTCTTTCATCAGTAATCGTTTTTATTTTTTGTGTAATTGCGGTGTCTCCCTTAGTGAGTATATCTTAGAACTCCAAGGAGAGTAGGATTTAGAAACCTTGTTAATTGTAAGGATTGTATTTTCTATATCATGAGCCTCGGAATCAATTTTATAACAATGGAAAGCCATTGCTATGGCTGCGTATACCTCAGCGGAGATATCGCCCGATGTTTCAACCTGTTTTTTCTCAGATGTGGCAGTTATACCGGCAGCTTTTTTGGCGTTATCAGCAGCTCTCTGGATATAATATCTACCAATATATCTGAAAAAGACATATAATAATATAAGAGCAAGGAATACGACAGTCATTGCGGTTAATGACATAACAGCTCCAAACGGATCACTCTCAAGAAGTGCCAGAGCTTTTGATTGGCCGTCCTGAATCACATTATTGGAACTAGGTGTTACACGTTTAATGATTCCCCATCCACCGTTATGGCTTGATACAACCTCTTTTTGAGCAAGATTATATGACTTTTTCAAAAAGTGTACAGGTTCGTGCACCCCTTCACCATCGTTTAGTCTTCCGTAAGAGAGGTTTTCAGGGATCTGAGGTAGTATTATTTTATCAACAATTGTTCTACCATCGCTGCTCACAAATAAAATTTCTTTAGAGGTGTCCAGATTAAAACTAATATGGAATGTTCCTCTGTCGGGAAGGTTATCTGCATAAAAAAGAATGTGCTGGCGAGGTTTTACTTTCGTGAGTACATCTCCTTTGGGGATCATGTACTTTTTTAGATTATTAGGATCATCCGTTAAATAACAGCCTCCCACATCCACGGTTCCATAGGATGTGTTAAAGAGCTCAATCCAGCCACTTCTATTGCCGTAATCGTCTACGTATCCATCGGTGTTGGTAACAACGATCTCATTCAGACGCATATCCGACATATTTTGTGCCTGGAGGTTAGATACCGAGATCAAAACTCCCAACAACAAAAATATTTTAGTTAATTTCTTCATCTTGTTGTGTTTTATAATTTATAGAGGAAGGTTATCATGCTTCTTGGCAGGATTTGTCAATTTCTTGGTAGACAACTGCTGTAATGCACGGATAATACGGAAACGGGTATTCCTTGGCTCGATAATATCATCGATATAGCCATATTTGGCTGCATTATAAGGGTTTGCAAATGCATCTCTGTATTCTTTTTCTTTTTCTGCTGCAAAAGCTGCAGGATCTGCTGCCTCTTTTACCTCTTTACCATAAAGAACCTCAATAGCACCCGATGGTCCCATAACTGCAATTTCTGCAGTAGGCCATGCGTAGTTAATATCACCTCTTAAATGTTTGGAACTCATAACGCAATATGCTCCTCCGTATGCTTTTCTTAATGCAATGGTAACTTTTGGAACGGTAGCTTCGCCGTAAGCATAAAGTAATTTTGCTCCGTGAAGGATAATTCCACCGTACTCCTGTTGTGTACCCGGTAAGAAACCCGGTACGTCCACCAATGTAACCAAAGGAATGTTGAAAGCATCGCAGAAACGTACGAATCTTGCAGCTTTTCTTGAAGCATTGTTATCCAATACACCTGCCAGTACTTTTGGCTGATTTGCTACAATACCTACAGACTGACCGTTGAAACGGGCAAAACCTACTACAATATTTTTAGCGTAATCTTTGTGAACTTCAAGGAATTTGCCATCATCAACAATACCGCCGATTACCTCATAAACATCGTATGGTTTGTTCGGATTATCGGGGATGATTTCGTTTAATGCGTCATCCAGTCTGTCAATCGGATCTTCTGTAGGTACGATAGGTGTCTCCTCCAGATTATTTTGAGGTATATAACTCAAAAGGTCTTTAATAACCTGAATACCGTCTTCTTCTGTTTCAACGGCAAAGTGAGCAACACCGCTCTTTGTTGCGTGTACGCTTGCGCCGCCAAGGTCTTCTTGTGTAACATCCTCTCCCGTAACCGATTTTACAACTTTAGGACCGGTAAGGAACATATAACTGGTTCCTTTTGTCATAATATTGAAGTCTGTAAGGGCCGGAGAATAAACAGCTCCTCCTGCACATGGACCGAAAATAGCTGAAATCTGAGGAACTACGCCGGATGCAAGGATGTTTCTCTGGAAAATTTCGGTATAACCGGCCAAAGCATTGACACCTTCCTGGATACGTGCTCCACCTGAATCGTTTACACCAATTACCGGTGCGCCCATTTTCATACCTTTATCCATTACCTTACAAATTTTCATTGCAAAGCTCTCCGATAATGACCCTCCGAATACTGTGAAGTCCTGTGCGAAAACATAAACCAATCTTCCGTCAATTGTACCGTAACCTGTTACAACACCATCACCAAGGAATACGTTTTTCTCCATTCCAAAATTTGTACAACGGTGTGTTACAAACATATCAAACTCTTCAAAACTACCCTCATCCAATAGCATGTTGATTCTTTCACGAGCTGTATATTTGCCTTTTCCGTGCTGGGAGTCAATTCTTTTCTGACCTCCACCTAAGCGAGCTTTTTCACGTAGTGAAATAAGCGCTTTTACTTGTTCGAGTTGTTGGCTCATTTTTTATATTTAATTTAATTTTTAATTGAAATTACATTTTTGAAGGATCTTCGCAAAGTTCTGTAAGAACTCCTACGGTAGATTTTGGATGAAGGAAAGCAATATTTAATCCTTCTGCCCCTTTCCTTGGTGTTTTATCAATCAACTGAACACCTTTTCCTGCCAACTCGTCCAATGCAACCTGTACCCCGTTGCTGGTAGCAAATGCAATGTGATGTACCCCTTCGCCTCTCTTCTCAATAAATTTAGCAATAGTCCCTTCAGGATCTGTGCTCTCAAGAAGTTCAAGTTTTGTTTGTCCGATTTTAAAGAATGCTGTTTTTACTTTTTGATCTCTAACTTCTTCAACAGAATAACATTTAAGACCTAATTTTTCCTCATAATAAGGGATAGCTGCATCCAAGGATTTTACAGCTATACCAATGTGTTCAATATGTGATAGTTCCATCGCTAGTAATATTTATTGTGATTATTGTGATTAAAATTTATCCTGCAAAATTAATAAATATTATACCTTTGCCATATATTTTTGTAAAAAAATAAATTTATTTTAATAAATAGGCTTTAGTACGATGAATTTTAAGATTAATAATTATTATTTTTTGGTTCTTTGGAGAATATTTCTCGTATATATATTATTTACACTTTGCCGTGCTGTTTTTATTGCTGTAAATTTCTCTTTGCTGGAGCCGCTTACCGGAGTACAGATATGGCGGATATTTACAGGAGGACTCATGTTTGATAATACGGCAATTCTCTATACGAACATCCTTTACTTATTTCTGTCTTTTCTTCCGTTCGCTTTTGTAAAAGGAAATATCTTTCAACAGATTATCAAATATTTATACATTGTAACAAACTTCATTCTTATTGCTGTAAACCTAATGGATACCATCTATTTCAGGTTTTCTCTCAGAAGAACGAGCATGACTTTTTTTACCGAGTTCAAAGGGGATGTGAAATTTATGAAGATCTTTTTAGAGAGTATTTCTCTCTATTGGTATATCTTTTTAATAGGCATCATTTTCTTGTTGATTTTAATTTTATTTTCCGGTACATATGGTAAAAAAGGATGCAAGTACGATGTTAATTTAAGTAACTCCGTTAAATACTTCAATCACAAAGGATTTGGATACAAATTCTATGTTTATCAGATAGTTGCTCTCCTGATTACGGCACCATTATTTATTATAGGAGTGAGGGGAGGGGCTACCCGTACCATGCGTCCCATAACTTTAAGTAATGCTAATGATTTTGTAGATAGAGCTATTCACACCTCAGCGGTACTGAATACTCCGTTTTCACTTATCCGAACAATCGGAAAAAATAAATTTCAGTATCAGCGTTTTTTTAGTGATTCCACTCTATTAGAGCAGACTTACACGCCAATGCATCCTGTATCAGCTACGCTTCCCGATACTTTATTACAAAATCGTACCATAAAACTTGTAGAGGGGAACTCACTTGCCGGTAAAAATGTGGTCATTCTTATTCTGGAAAGTTTTGCTGCAAAAAACATGTCTTTTTTAAACAAGAATCTGGATAAAAATTATACTCCGTTTTTAGATTCTCTTTCTAAACAGGGGGTGCTTTGCACCAATGCTTTTGCAAACGGAGCTAAATCGATTGATGCTGTTCCCTCCATATTAGCCTCTTTACCAAGCCTTATCAATTCATATGCCGTTACTCCGTATTCTACCGATCAACTACACGGCCTTCCTGCAATCTTTGGCGAAATGGGATACTATACATCCTTTTTTCATGGAGCTCCTAATAATTCCATGGGGATAAGGGCTGTTGCAAGTTCCTGCGGTATAAAAAATTATTATGGGAAAGATGAGTATAACAACAATGCCGATTTTGACGGAGCGTGGGGAATTTGGGACGAACTGTTCCTTCAGTTTGTCGGGAAGAAAATCTCCACATTTGAGCAACCGTTCTTTACCTCTGTTTTTACACTATCGTCACATCATCCGTTTAAGGTTCCAGACCAATATAAAGATGTGTTGCCGCATGGAGAAACCCCGTTGCAATCTGCAATTGCTTATACAGATATGTCGCTCCGTAAATTCTTTCAAAGTATTAAACATGAGCCCTGGTTTGCCAATACGGTTTTTATTATTACGCCCGATCACGGAACTTTTGACGAGACTTATCCTAAATATGTTACCTCGCTGGGGCATACTATGATTCCTATTATTTATTATGCTCCCGCTCTTATACAGCCGGGTGTGTATTCCGGAGTTACTCAGCAGATTGATATTATGCCTACTTTGCTGGGGTTAATGCAGTATAAGAAACCGTTTTTTGCATATGGACGCGATATCAACAGCAATAGCACTCCATTTGCCATTAATTACGTAGATAATTTATTTCAGCTTATAAAACCGATTCTTTATTACAGAACAATTTATTGCAGGGAACCCCTGCGGACACCCTGTTAAAGCATCAGGATCGTTTCTTAAAAGCTTTTATTCAACAATATGTTAACAGATTAATTGATGATAAACTCACCTATGAAACTAAATAAAACAGAACTAATCATCTCATTTATAGTCCTTGTTGTTTTTTGCTCGGCTATTTCCGTAAGTTCAACGGCCGAAAACCAGCGATGGACCTTGGCTGCTATAAATCCATGGAACGGCGTAG
>JAVWIB010000113.1:0-8861 GCA_036639755.1 Bacteroidales bacterium | reverse complement strand
CACTTAATCAAGAGATTAAAATCGCAAAGGAGCGATTGGTGGAATTGACTACTACTCTGAAAGAGAAACAAGAAAAACAGAATGCCATATCGGTTGAGCTGGAGCAATTAAATAATAAGCGAAAAGAGCTATTGGGGGGTAAAAAAGCTGACGATGTGGAAAAATCGCACGCTCGCAAACAGCAGACGATTTTCACTCAACTCACAGAGGCAACTGAACTGCAAAACAACCTGATTGCCAAAGGTGAAAAAATTAATGGAGTGATTACTCAACTAACAGTAAACGAGTTGCGCTTCCAAAGCAGCATTGATGCATTAAATTTGGCGGTTTTTCAGTGGTTAAAATTAAGAGAGGATGGTTTGACTCTTGAGGAGTTGGTGGAGTTGCTATCTAAGGATAATAGTTGGCTGACCGCAGAACGAGAGTCGCTAGACAAGCTTCGTAATAATATATTGTCTGTTAAAACAACACTTACTGAAAGGTTACGTGTGGCTGAAGAGCATCAAAAAGCAGAGATAAAACCTGATGAAAACGAGCCCCATGAACTTATTGTTAATAAGCTCAACGAAAAGAGTACAGAAGCAAATAGCAAACGTGAGCGTACAACTGAAATAGGAGTATTATTTGCGAATCATGAAAAAGGAAGGGCTAAAATAAAACAGTTTGAGAAAGAACTTGCAGAAAAGAATACTATGTCCGAGAACTGGCGAAAACTCAATGACCTATTCGGGTCGGCAGATGGTGCCAAGTTCAAGGTATTGGCACAGGGATATACGTTGGATGTACTGTTAGGATATGCAAATAAGCACCTCAAAGACATTTCACAACGTTATCTATTAGAGCGTGTTTCCTCTGATTCATTATCTTTGCAGGTGGTGGACTTGGATATGTTGTCCGAGGTAAGGTCGGTTCATTCGCTGTCGGGAGGTGAGTCGTTTTTGATTTCTCTTGCTCTGGCATTGGGGTTGTCATCGTTATCATCAAATCGAATGCATATCGAATCGCTCTTTATTGATGAAGGGTTTGGGTCGTTGGATGCAGACACGTTACGTGTGGCAATGGACGCATTGGAACGCCTCCAAACGCAAGGACGTAAAATAGGAGTTATTTCGCACGTGGCAGAAATGACAGAACGTATTACTACCCAAATTAAAGTAATTAAAAGTTCTAACGGACGAAGTAAAATAGAAATAGTATAGCCATGACTCAACAAAATAAAATACAACTGTTTGAAGAGCGCAAGGTGCGGACTCTTTGGGATGATGAGCGAGAGAAATGGTATTTCTCCATTGTTAATGTCATCGGAATATTAACCGATAGTCCCAATCCTCGTAAGTATTGGAGTGTCCTCAAAACGCGCCTAAAAAATGAAAGAAGCGAGTTGACTACAAATTGTAGTCAACTGAAAATGCGTTCTGCCGATGGAAAGAATTAGAAGAATACACCCCGTTGCAAATCCGTTAGCACTTCACCCTAAACTCTATTGTAAGTATCTGAATTACAAAATATATAACGAATCCTGTTGTATGCAATCAAACTCAATCTGAAATAACTACCTTGGCAGCATCTCCCGTACGGCACGCACGGCTTCCTCGCTGGTAACCATAATCGAATATTCGGAAGCACTTTTTGCTCCTCCCATAGAGAGAAGCGGATTCCTGTAAATCATCTCACTTTCCCGAAACGCTTTCCCGCTCATGTGCAATGCATCTACCCCTAAAGCGGCCAATTCCTGCGCATTGGAAACCCCCACTCCGCTGCCGGCCATAATCTGGATTCTCCCTCCGGCCTGTTTTACCAGCTCCCCGATAATTTTTTTTCCCTCAATTGCCGTAGCATGAAATCCGGAGGTGAGGATTCTGTCGGCCCCCGTGGTAATTACCTCTTCCAAAACGGAATAGTGGGCTCCGGCGGCACTCCACGCACTCATATCAAATGCACGGTGAAAAGTTACCCCCAATCCGGCATCTTTGGCCCTCTCCACCAATGATGCGGTGCGAAGAATATCAATTGTGCCATCGGGCTTCAAAAGTCCGAACACAACGCCGTCCACACCGGGAATGCCTTTCACAAAATCAATTTCTTTCCGCATCTGCTCATATTCCAGTGCCGTATAATAAAAATCGCCCCCTCTTGGACGGATCATCACATAAAGCTGCAATACAGGGTTCTCGTTTTCCCCTTTTAATATCTCCACAGCACCTGCTATTGCACACGCAGAGGGGGTGGTTCCCCCCTCCAGCGGTGCGGCACAAAGTTCAACACGTGTTGCTCCTGCTTTACGGGCAGCAATACAGGATTCCAGCGAATAGGCACAAACTTCTAAATCCATCAATTTAATAATATTGTTAATGATACATCCAATCATTCAATTGGCCAAGCTCAACCTTAAAGCGGTTCGGCTGGAATCTTCCCATCATCCATAGCTGCGCAAAGAGCAACCCAGGCAGCAACCGCCGCATTGTATTTAAGATCCGGCAACGATAATCTCTCGTAGGTATCCATAGGGGTATGATAGGTTCTGTTATAATCCAAATCATCCTGTATAAACTGGAAACCCGGAAGGCCAACCCCCTGAAACATGATATGATCCGTACCACTCGTCCTTTGTAAAGTAAGGGTATTAAAACCCATTGACTGAAAATGTTTCATCCATTCCTGAAAGAAAGGAACAGCCATATCATTCTCCTCCAAATAGATACCTCTAAATTTACCCGATCCGTTATCCATGTTCAGATAAAGGGCAAATTGATCGAAACCCTCTTTTTTTGCTTTTTTATCTCTGTCGTACAAATATTTACTCAAATATCCGCGAGATCCAATGAGACCTTGCTCCTCGCCGCCCCATAAACCAATCCTGATTGTTCTCCTTGGAGCAATTCCCAGAGCCTTAATAATTCTCATAGCCTCCATCATCACAATCACCCCGCTGGCATTATCTTCCGCACCGGTACCGCCATGCCATGAATCAAGATGCCCGCCAATTAAAACAATCTCATCTTTTAGTTTGGGATCTGTGCCGGGTATCTCTCCAATCACATTATTAATGCTGTTATTCACAGAAAATTCATTCTTAATCTCCACATCCATCGTAACCTGAACTCCACTTTGCACCAGTCTGCACATTCTGGCATGAGCTTCAGCCGGAAGCACCAACTCGGCAACCGGCTCTTTATCACCCGCCCTATAGGATACGCTTCCACAGGTAGGAATATTAAAAGTTCCTCTCCCCGATATTACAACGGCAGGTCTCTCCTGCGCAAACATAGCATTCAACGATTTTGTAAGATTAAATCCCCCATCACCCATGCCGCGGTACATATTTCTCCCCCTTGGGGTTGTATTTCCTCTGGCATCTTTGGCAATCTGAGCCAGCTCCTGATCTGTATATCTGGTGGCAAGCGGCTCCATATCTAATGAGTACTCAAATGTAGAAGGCATAAGAATAATTTTACCTGCCAGTTTTCCTTTGTATTGTGCAAGTTCTTCTTCGGAAGCTGCATTTACGGCAACCACCGCCCCGCTTATCAACCCATTTGTACTTCCGCTCCACGCTTTTGGAAGAGCGTAAAAATTACAATAATACGGAGCTGTCATAGCTGCATATGTTTTCTGATTATCCCAGCCTCCTTTCGAAAATTTAGAAGCCTCTTCTATCCGTACATTTACCAGTCCCAGCTCTTTTAATTTTTTTGCAGCCAATTCCTCTGCCCTGCTCATCAGTTTGGATCCGGCCAGACGCGGCCCCATAAGATCGGTTGAATATTCTGCAATCTCACCCAGATGAGAATTCTTAAGTGCCTCTTTTTTTACATTGTAGGCAACATCTTCGGGCAATGATTTCTGCGCAAACGCAGGATTAAATAGCAGCATAAATAATGCTGCAGATAAAACTTTTTTCATAATAGTTAGTCGTTAGTGTTTGTGTTTGATTTTATAAAACAGGTTAAATTTTATAAAACGGGTGAATTTACGAATAAAATTTAATAAATACTCAAAAAAAAGCTAAAAATAACCCACAAAAAAAGCTGCCTGTGCGGGGCAGCTTTTTTTTCAAAATAACAAAAACCTATTTATAAATTAATAGAAATAAGCGTAAAAAATAAAATGTGCTCTCTAAAACCGGAAAGCGGGAGCAAATATAATACTTTTTTATCATTTCTAAACATTTCATATCAAAAAACGCATATTTTTAAAAAATAGTTTACTTAGAATCCGGACGGATTATAAAGGTTGAATAATTTTTTTGTTTCATAAGCTTACGGGCAAAATCGCGTATATCATTTGCTGTTATTGAATTAATTGAATCCAGATCATATTTGTCTACATACGGTTCTCCCAGAATCAAAGCTGCAGCTTTACCACTATAAGTCCTCTCTTTTTCAGACTTTGCACAGATACTTTTCGTTAGATATCGTTTTATTTTATTCACATCATGCTCGGAAGTTTGACCATGCAAGTTTGCCCAGAACAGTTTAATCTTGGCATTGAAAGATTCCGCTGCTGCGTTTGCCTTGTTTATACCATTGTAATACTTGCTTTACTTTACTCATTTCTGTTGTTGTTCCTGCCATGTCAGAGCTTGTTTATGAATTAATGTGGCAAAGAACGGCTTTTTTATCATATCCGTGAACGGGCATGCTCCGTTTTATACCCGTATTCGTCGTAAGTGGACTCAGCCCGTCCATGACTGGGGACAAACGGCTCAACAATTGGCTATTAAGTTTGGCGAGCGGTTTCGGCTGATGTAGATTTATGGAGTGAGGTTGGTGGTTCTTTGAATTTATTGATAACTTTGCGGAGCAATTTCGAGATTTTTGAGAATCTCAAAATCACTCCGAAAATAGATGCTGACACAGTTTAGTTTACGCTCCCATTAAACGGCAATTCTAATCCATAATCACCTTCAGGCTCAAATAATTTATAGTCTTCTTCATCTGGAACTTTAATACTTGTAAGTTTTTTACGATATGTTTCAAAAGTCCTATTGTTATCTAACTCTAATCGTCTGTTTTTGCTTATTTCTAAAAATTCTATTTCTTTATCTAATCCAAGAAATTTTCTTCCGAGTAAATTAGCTGCAATTCCTGTGGTACTACTACCTGTAAAAGGATCTAGAATCCATGCATTAGGTTTAGTACTTGCTGAAATTATTCTAGATAATAGATTTAGTGGTTTCTGAGTGGGATGTTTGCCACAACTTTTTTCCCATGGAGCTATGGCTGGTAGCTGCCAAATATCTTTCATCTGGGTTCCACCATTAATTGCTTTCATTAGATCGTAATTATAATAATGAGATACTTTTTCGTGCTTTCGCGCCCATATTATAAATTCAGTTGAGTGAGTGAAATATTTGCAAGATAGGTTTGGTGGAGGATTAGTTTTTGCCCAAGTTATTACATTCAAAATTTTATATCCTAATTCTGTTAATTGGTTAGCAACTGAAAAAATATTATGATATGTTCCACTAATCCATATTGTTCCATTATCTTTTAATTTTTCTCGGCATAAAGTCAGCCATCTCTTATTAAAGTCATTTATATAATCTGTTCCATAGCTTTTATCCCAATCACCTTTATTCACACTGACCATTTTACCACTTTGAACAGAGATACCACCATTAGACAGAAAATATGGAGGGTCAGCAAAGATCATATCGAATTTGAAATCAAACTCAGATAGTAATTTGAATGTATCACCCTGTAGTAAGGTGAAATCTTTATTTGGTGATTTATAATAGCTTTCCATATTTAACTCTCCTCTTTTATCATTTTTAATCACGATCTTTTTTGATAATATCAAGATTAATATTATTATGCCTTGCTTATCATACCAAATCCTTCTCTACTATCTCAAGAAAATCTTTAATACTAACTAAATTATATATCTTAGGAATGAGAGAAAATGCTTCTTCTAGTTTATTTTTAGCAGATAACCATCCTTTGCCATCAGTAATCCAAACAAATTCATACTGTGGATATTTGTTTATTTTAGGTGCTAAATCTGAATAGGCTCTAGCTACTTCATTTAATTTAGAACCTCCGCCATTATAAAAATTTGTTTCGATAAGGTAGGTCTTATGTTTAGTAGTTATTGCAAAGTCAAATATTTTAATATCCTCTCCAAGACTATCTAATTCAAGAAGATTCTTACTGCTTACTTGTTCTTCAAAGACAATATCATTAGAACTAAAAACATCGGCAATTATCTTTTCCATATTAGTACCGCCTCTGTTTTTTCTAGCATTAGTATCTAATCCTACTTCAACACCAAAAACATAATCAACAAGATTAGTTATATTTTTATTCTTAAAAATTTCTCCTAATCCTGTTTCTACGATATATTCATAAATAAGATCTACATCTTTGAAATATCTTTCAATTAAGACAAACTCACCTTTCTTATTGATAGCTTTCTTTTTATCTTTAGTTCTTACTGCTATGAGAATATCTAGGATTTCAAAAACTTTTGAATTCTCTTCATATAATTCATTTACAGCGGCTTTTAAATCGTTTTTCCCTATTAAGTAATTAAGTTGATTCAATTTTAAAGCTATTTTCTTAACATTAGTATTGACTTTTCCAAAGTCAACGTAATAATCAAGTGTAGCGTTGGTCTCACTTAATTGTGATAAAAATGTATTAAAAGTTTCCGACATAGTTTTTTGTGGTTAAATTATTAATCATTAACTCCGTTAGCTTACCTCTTTTAGATGCATTCGCATTTACTATTCTCGATGCCAGAACCCTATTAATATCAAAATTAGAATATAAGTCATCAAAGAAATTATCTTCAAAATTTCTTCCTTTTACATCTGAATTACTTAATATGAAGCTATATCCTTTTTCTGATATGGCTTTACAGAAGTTTCCAAGTCTTATTTGCTCATTGTCGTTAAACGCCTCTTTAGTATAGGAATTAAAACTTGATGTCTCGCTCAGTGGCTTATATGGAGGATCAAAATAGAAGAACGTATTGCTTGTGGCAGAGTTCAAAGTATTTGAAAAGTCTCCAGTGAGGATTTCTACTTTTTGTAGAAGCTTACTATCTGCTAAAATAGTTTCTACGTCACAAATTTTAGGGTTTGCATAACGTCCAAAAGGAACATTAAATAATCCTTTGCTATTGACACGATAAAGTCCATTAAAACAAGTCCTGTTTAAAAAGATAAATAGTGAAGTGTTTTCTATGGCATCTAAATTTTTAGTATTAAAGCGTGCTCTTTTTGATAAGAAATATTCCTTTCTATCAACTTCGTTCAGTGGTAAATATTCTTCTTGAATAGTTATTAATGAATCTATTAGCTCATTGGGCATATTTTTAATAGTAGAATATGCCAATGTTAAATCTGAGTTTATATCATTAATTACTGCTTTGGATATATTGGGAAATTCTTGTAATATCCAAAATAGTACAGCTCCGCCACCTACAAAAGGTTCTATATAGGTTAATTTTTTTCTATCTGCGAAATCACTAGGTAGTGTATTTTTAATAGCTGTTAATAATTGTGATTTACCTCCAACCCATTTAATAAACGGTTTTGCTATTGTTGTCATATATATATATTACTATCAATTAAATCCTTTACATCCACACCGAGTATTTTGGCGATTTCGAAGAGCTACTCCAAGCTAAGTTGGCGGCGGTTGCAGACGTAGGCGTTAGTTTGGCTAAAGCTCTTACTAGTTTTTTCGGCAAGCCAAGTATGTTTAATTCCTTTGTTTTTAAGGACTTCTTTTATCCGGTTCATATCATCGTTTTTGATGTGTACTTTTAATGGGAGATAAAGATATGAAAAAACATGCTATAAAAAAACGAAAAAAACAACAAGCGTAAATTATCGGGGGCTTTTTGCCATTTTTTTAGAGAGATATTCTCTATTTCTTCGTAATACTCCAACCAACTGTTATGCTGCAGACAGGAAACGCTTTTTTGCGGCTACACCAAACAGCTTGCGTTGTATTATTGCTTTATTCGCAGCTATTTAATTGTTTTGTATGATAGTTGCATTTGACATCGTTTGCCCATGTAAATAATTTCTCGGCAATATTATCTAATTTACATTTAGGATCAAGTATTTCTAGTCCTTTGATTATTGGATAAATCTCCCATGCACTACTTGTATCCCTAAGAGGAACCAATAAATTGAATGCATTGAGTATCTTTAAATTTGCTTCTCTATACGATTCTTCTGTTGCGTATTTTTCATCATCAGAATTATAAGACATTAAAATCCTTTGGCATTGAAGCTCTAGTTCATTTCTATGCTTAATCGCATTTGCTAGTGCATAAATTAATTCCACAAAAGTGTATTTAGACTGAGGAATTTTGGATGCATTATTTCTTATCTTCTTAGAAAACTTCTCTAATTTTTCAGATGGTCTACTGATAATAAAGCAATCAACACAAGTCATATTTATGTAGTTTTGCATAGCAATCAATGCTAATCCCCATATAGATTCTAATTCTTCGTCTACATCTAAAATTCCTCCGCCGGTATCTTCATTAAATTCACATGTGATTTCTAAAGCTTTTTCAATCCCTACAATAATTCGCCTTAAATTACCATCTCTATCTGAACCTACCCTACAATGTATTCCTCGAGTTGTATCTTCCATAATTTGCAATGTTTGATATGTCACAAAGATACTGATTATTCCTAAACTATACCACTATACAAAGAATAGTCGTTCCAGTCAAAGAAAAAGAGCCAAAATGAAAGAGTAACAATGTAATATTACCACAAAATGACAATATGTTTATCCAATGTATATTCTTGATTATAAATAAATTAGAGAAATAGAACAACAATGTGGTGTCAAATAAATATTTTTTGAAAAAAAGTTACAATAATATTTTAT
>JAVWIB010000112.1:0-8974 GCA_036639755.1 Bacteroidales bacterium | reverse complement strand
ACTGACACTATAAGTTCCGGGCAATATGCCCTACAGTGGACGGTTACGATATTTCTTACTGGTGCATTTTCCTCCTTTTCTGCTGGGACTATAAACAACTGTATAGGTGTACTTGGTGGAGAAGTTTCTGGAAGACCATTCTAATGTTCCTCTATAGTTTAATCTTACTTGTACTTCTTGCCACTTTGGTGATGTTTGTGATTGTAGGGGCGATTTATGTGGCGAAGTAAGGCGTGTTTTCATCTCTTCTCGCAACAATGCAATCAGAAGTGTTGACTGGGAAAGGGTGCAAATGTACTGGAAACTAGGCACTTAGTTTTCTACAACAGGTTGTTGCGTTGTTTTGTTGTGCTTATTTTTAAACATTGAGCCATCTTTACGACATTAAATCTATATCTATGAGTATCTATGAACTCATATTTTACTTGTCGGTTCGTGAAAAGAAGGCTATTGCTTTTTGTGTTTATCCGTCTTTTCTTCTGTGCGGGCAAAGTTAACTATTCCAGTAACAGCATGCTCCGTTTTATACAAAAGAGTAATAACATGAACGATGCTCTAATTTATACCATATCATCCCCGGTTTTTACCACCGCAACTTTTATAGTTTTATGGAAAGGAATAAATCTAGATACAATGGCAATTATAATTGCTATTATAAGAACATAGCCAATAATAGACTTTATCCCTAATAGCAATGCTTGCGGTTGAAGAATGGAATACAAACTGTTTGTAGCAATTTTACTAGCTTCACTAAATTCGTGTCCCTGTGTAATAGCGGTATGAACTGCTTGATTGTAGCGTTCTAATGCCAAAGGCGTGGTTAAGGTTAAATTATCAGACAATATCGTCATGTATTTTATCTGCAAATTATAAATTAAATTATTAAAGAAAGAAGCAGAAATAACAGGTGCTAACGCCGATCGAATTGATATTAGGAAAAAGGCATTTGACAACATTAGGCTTGGATCTAAATCTTCTACCACATATACGCCAAACGCAATTATCAAAATTAACATCCCCAATCCTCTAAAAAACATTGGGAGATAAAGCATCTCATATGTACCATATGGGGTAATGCCAAAATAAAGGATAGATAGATATATGACATAACAAAACATACCGGCTGAAATTAAAAAGCGGAAACGCCACCGTTGCCAACGGAACCACCAAAAACAAATAAAAGCTCCTACTATGAATCCTGGAAGGAGAAAAAGATTTAAAGAATTAGCATGCACGCTATCAATGCGAATAATACTATTCATATAATTAGTAACCAAAGAACTAGTAGCAGAAAAGAACATAACCAAAATCATAAAAAAATAGCCTATTATTGATTTATGATGACTCAATGGTTTAAAACTAATATAAGGTTTGTCTTGCGTACGTTGTCGTTGCCAAAAAAGGTAAAATAAAACTGGAATAGCAATCACATAAATCCGTATTTTAGTAGAAGCAAACCAATCTAGAGTTTTACCATAAGTAAATACATAAACGCTAAATAATAAAGCACTTGCTATTAAAATAATACTTTTATAATCTATCTCTTTATATGGAAAAGAAATAGGCTTTTGAGCATAGCGGAAGAAAAGTAAAATAAAGACCATGGCAATAAGCATAAGTAACATGGTAAAATAATACATATATTGCCATTCATAATAGTAAGCCAATTGCGCAGTGATGGCCATTGATATTTGCCCGCCAGAAAACACCATAGGATAAAAATATGCATAAAATTCACTTCTAACATTTTTAGGACTTAATAATGGGCGAATAAAAACAATAAATTGGAGCATTATAAAGGCTTTAAGAAATCCAACTAAAAAGCTGCAAATAATTATGATATCAATATTGTTAGTATGTGCGCAACTAAAGCTTAAGAGGATTTGTAAAAACAAATCGCTTAGTAATAGTGTTTTGGGTGTAACGACAGCACGTATTTTTGGAACAATAGGATAGGCAACTGCCATACCTACAGATGTTGCATAGTATCCCATTGTAATATCTTCACTAAGAATACCCAACGTATTGCTTACATCTACCATGCTTCCTGTATAGGCTCCGTTTAGCATAACTATTGGAAGTATAACTACAAACATGGTAACAACGCCTAACCATTGAGGCACCCATGGACGAGTAGGAAGGTTAAGATTTACCATCACTATTTTTATTTATTTTTTATAGCCTCCGTTTCTACCATCATTCCCGCACGCAAACTAGCCATTTCACTAGATGTTGCGTCGTTTAGCTCTATACGCACAGGGATTCGCTGTTGCACCTTAACAAAGTTTCCAGCTGAATTATCGGTAGGTATAAGAGAGTACTTAGATCCTGTAGCTTCTGAAATAGCTGTTACAACACCATTAAAAACTCTGCCACTAAAAGCGTCCACCTTAATACGAACTTTTTGTCCTATATAAATATTAGCTATTTGTGTTTCTTTATAATTAGCTGTAATCCACTTTGCGTTACTACGAACCAAATAAGAAATGGTTTGCCCACTTTGTACAAACTGTCCGGGCTCAAGCGTACGCCGCCCCATATATCCATCATAAGGTGCCAATAATATGGAATAAGAAAGATTTAACTTTGCCATATCAAGGTCAGCTTCTTTACGCAAAATAGCAGCCTTTATACCAATAGATTTATTATTTATTTCCAGATATTGCGATTTAGCAGCATTTTTTTGCTCCAAAAGTGCTTGATAACGAGCTTTTGTAGCTTCATAATTTGCTTTCACTTGCTCATATTGTTGTTTTGATACAGATTCTTCTGCTAATAAATTTGAATAGCGCTTGTATTCTTCTTCTTGTTGCCATAGTTTGGCTTTATTTTC
The DNA here is from genome assembly GCA_036639755.1 of Bacteroidales bacterium. Classification (GTDB taxonomy): domain Bacteria; phylum Bacteroidota; class Bacteroidia; order Bacteroidales; family UBA932; genus Egerieousia. The sequence goes on along the minus strand of JAVWIB010000112.1, from coordinate 6,141 downwards.
TGCAATATTAGCATCCTGTATTGCAATATTTACTTTTGATGTATGTATGCCTGAATACAGAACATCTTTAGAGCCCTTTGCATCCATAAGAGCTGCTTCTGCATCTTTCGCCTTAATTATATATTCACGATTATCGAGAATTAATAAAGTATCTCCTGTATGTACCTTTTGGTGTTCGGTAAATCTAATTTCCTTAATATATCCCGATAGTCGTATATTTAAAGGGACGATATATTGATCTACCATTGCATCATTTGTAATTTCGCAATTTACATATTTCCAAAAATAATTTATAGTCCAAGAAATCCCGGCAAATACCAATAGAATACATATAGCATTAACCGTTATATTTCTTATTTTGAGTTTATGAAGTTGTTTCTTTTTACTCTGTAAATAGGACATATCTAAATGTTATTAATATTGTTAAAGATTTCCGCAGGCACGCTGTAACTCATAATAAGTATAAATAGTTTGAGTACGCGCCGTAGTTAATTGTAATTCTGCTTCTAGCCTTACACTACCGGCATCTAACAAATCTGTAAGGATAGAAAGTTGATTGAGATACCTATTTTGCACAATTCTATAGTTCTCCTCTGCTTGTTTTACAGATAATTTAAGTGCCTCTACCCTATTTAAAGCTTCTTGGTGCCGTATATAAGCACTTCTTATTTGAATACGAATCTCCTGCATTATCTGCTCTTCGGCGTTACGACTAAGCAGAACACTCTGTTTAACCTCATGCATTCTATGTTTGTTTTGGTAGAGAGACGAAAGATTGTATGAGATACTAAGGCCTATATTCCAGTTATTATTATACATATCTTCCATTGTAGAACTTAATGGGCGAGCAAGTGTATTTCCGGCATGGAACAAAACTTCGGGGAGGAAATTAGATTTTGCAAGTTTAGTATCGTACTCTGCCAATTGTGTATTACGACGGGCTATTTGCATGCCGGGATAATTTTCGCAGGCAAGCTGCAAATAGGATTGATAATCCTGCAAACTAAGGTTATTATACAAAACTGTAGTATCGGGGACAATTAGCAAGCACTCGTTTAGCCCCAACAGAATATCTAATTGTTGAGAGGTTATAATAATATTATTTTCTGCTTCTTGGTAAGCCAAACGATAATTAGTAAGTTGTAATTCACTCCTAATTTCATCATTCTTAGTAAGAATCCCTTCTTTTCTCATTCGAGTTATGTCTTTTAATCGCAGTTCCGATTCTTCAATATTTTTTTTAAAAACTTCACGCTGCTTGTAGTAACTAAATAAGTTCATATACTGCTGTAATAAAAGCAATTTCACTTCTGCTTTATTTTTAGTTGAAGCTATATTGGCAATTTGTCTCTGGATATTTGCCTTTTGGATATTATACTTAATCTTTCCCCCTTGATAAATGGATTGAGTTAACTCAATATTATAATTTTGCGACCAATTAGGAACATTTGGATATGTTGGATTAGATAGCCCCTTTTCAAATACAATTGGTTGCCCTATAAGACCTGCACTTGCACCAACATGCAAGTTTGGTAATTGTTGTATGAGTGCACTCTTTTGCCTATCTTCAGATATTACTTCTTGTATCTTAGTTGCTTTTAGCTGCAAACTGTTTTCTATACCCAATTTAAAAAGTTCATCTATTGTGAGCAGCAAAGTAGATTGTTGCGCTACCGCTTGGCAAGCAAACGAAAGAAGTAGCATACAAAACAATAATTTACAAAGATTATAGCTGATTGAGTATTTCATCCAACTTTTTTAATTGATTGATACACAGAGTAACATCTCCAATTTCCATTTTTATTTCTGCTTTGGAATACATTTCCATAATAAGAGGACGGATATTGTTGTTAACATCTTCCCCTTTAGAAGTAAGATAAACCAAACGGCTACGCCTATCGTTTGGATCCTCTTTGCGAATTACAAAGCCTTTCTTCTCAAGGTTCGTCATTAAATTAGTTAAACATGCCTTATCTTTGGCTGTGTTTTCTGCTAGAACTTGTTGGCTTACCCCTTGTTTGTGCCATAGACAATTCATAATTTGCAACATTTCAAAAGTTATATCTATATTATTGCGTTTTAAAACACGTTGCAGTGTTTGTCTAAATGCCATTCTCGTTTTTAGCATTTGCAAAATAAGTTCACGAGCAAATCCATAATTCTCCATAAGTATTATAACTTTGGGCACAAAGATAATTATTTTTGTTTTAATTAGTCAAACATTTGACTAATTTTTAAACATTGAGCCATCAGCACTGCCACGTTAATAATTTAATTTAACTGCTTAGTCCTTGCTATTTTTCTTAAAATTATCTTTTTGCCATCGCTTTTTGTGTTTATCCGTCTTTTCTTCTGTGCGGGCAAAGTTAACTATTCCATAGGTGGCACGGGTTACGCATCCTCACGCATTGGCAAACACAATTGCTGTTACAGCTTCTATGATTACCGGGCAGCGGAGGGCGATGCAGGTGTCGTGACGTCCTTTTATGCGGAATTCTTCCATCTGGTTGGTGATAAAGTTGTAGCTGCTCTGGAGAGCGTTAATGCTGGAGGTGGGTTTGATGGCTACCCGAAAGACAATGGGGTTGCCGTTGGAGATTCCACCGTTTATGCCGCCGGCTCCGTTGGTTGCGGTGTGTCCCTCTTTGTCTATGTAGCAATCATTGTGCTCCGAACCGTTCATGGTAGCCGCCTTAAAGCCGTCGCCAAACTCAATACCGCGGGTTGCGGGGATGGAGAAAACAAGGTGCGCAATCTGCGATTCCAGTGAGCTGAAAAAAGGCTCTCCCAAACCTATCGGGACATTGTTGCAGGTGCATTCAATGAGACCCCCTACGGAATCTCCGTTTGCCATGGCATTGTCTATAATCTGCTGCCAGTTATCGGGGACACCCCCTATCTCTTTTATAACTGCCTCAATATGAATGTTCCCGATGAGTTTTTTGGCTACTACGCCGGCCGCTACCAGGGCAAGGGTGAGCCGTCCGGAGAAGTGCCCTCCGCCTCGGATGTCGTTGAAAAAATTATGTTTTACCTGAGCTACAAAATCGGCGTGACCGGGGCGGGGAATCTCTCTGAAAGAGGAGTAATCGCCCGAGCGCGTGTTGCGGTTTTGGAATAAAATGGCCAGCGGGGCTCCTGTGGTGCAACCGTCACAAACTCCCGATACTATTTCGGGTATGTCGTCTTCCTGGCGAGGGGTGGTGCCGTGAGTGCCGCTTTTTCGCCTTGCCAGATCGGGAAGAAAATCCTCTGTTGCGAGGGGGATGCCGGCCGGAACGCCGTCTAGTATTACTCCAACGGTTGTTCCGTGCGATTCTCCAAAGATAGATAGTCTGAATTTGTCTCCGTATGTGTTCATAATTTTATCTTATTTTTCCGGCAAGCCTCTCCGTAAAAGAGGGGAAGGATTTGTCGATACATTTTATATTATCAAGAGTAACAGGTTCTTTTGTAAATAATCCGGCAATGATAAGGCTCATTGCAATCCGGTGGTCGTTGTGGCTTGTTACGTTTGCCCCGTGCAGTTTTCCGCCTCTAATGTACATAGAATCGTCCGAAATGTTTATATCGGCACCTAATTTTGTAAATTCGGTAAAGATGGTTTCTGCCCGGTTGCTCTCTTTCTGGAGTAATCTGCTAACCCCTTTTATGCAACTTGTGCCGGAGCAATGGGCGGCAAGTGTGGCCAGAATGGGGAATAGATCGGGGCAATGGGTGGCATTGTAAGTGAAAGAGTGCAAGGGCGTTGCTTTAATTGTAATATCCCATAGTCCCCTTTCCTCTTGTGCTGCTTTTATTGTGATTTCTGCCCCGCATTGTTGCAATATTTCCAGAATGGCTTCATCTGCCTGTGCAGATTGCTGCGGCATATTTAGCAGGGTGATTTCTCCCGCAATGGCCCCTGCTACTGCAAAGTAGGCAGCCGAACTCCAATCGGAATCCAGATAGATTTCTGTGGGGGTGTAAATTTGATTTCCGGGGATGTGATAGATAATTTTATCGGGATGTGTATTGTTTGTATCTATCTTAATTCCAAATTGTTCCAGTGTTTTTAATGTGAGCTGTATGTACGGGATGCTAGTTGGATTTGTAATGGTAAGGGTGCTGTTGTACTTAAGCAGCGGCAAGGTTATGAGGAATCCCGATACAATTTGGGAGCTCTCTTTTCCTGAAAATTCGATTGCGCTATTGGAGATAGGTCCGTTTATGTGAAACGGAAGATGCCCTTTGTTGCTCTTGCACGTGGCCCCGGCTATTTGCAGAGCTTTTACCGTTTCTTCCAGATTTCGTTTTAGAATGCTACCGTGTCCCGATATTGTAATCTCTTTGCCGCTCACCTGCGATAGAAATGCCGCAAATGGCGCAGCTAATCGTGTAAGTAATCCACTTTCACCAACATGCAAAATATCTAACTCACTTAGATTATCTTGGAGTGCGCCATTTATGGTGAGAGTGGTGTTGTGAATGGTTACCCGGCAGCCAAGGTTGCGGATGAGGGAGATGGCTCCGGTGATATCGTTGCAGGGGGCGTAGTTGTGCAGGAGGGTGGTGGCTGCGGGTAGATTGTGAGCAGGAGATTGGGATAAATTATGAGGATGATTCGGGGTATTGTTTTTTGTGGTACCTTGAGCGATGGCGGCGGCAAGGATGGCCCGCTGTGCTACACTTTTGGAGCATGGGATGGTGAGGGCACAGGGAAGTAGGGCCGGGGAAACGGATGCAGTGGAGAATGCTTGTTTTGGATTTAGAATATTCTCCAGTTCCTCTTTGGTGTATTGTCCGGGGGCGGTTGCGCCGGCGGTGTCATAACATGCATACGTGTATGGTGCTCCCATGGCAAGGCACAGGTGGCGGGTGAATTTGCCCGCTTCGCCCATAGAAAAGGCAACAAGGGTGCCGTGCTCATTGGTATTATGTGGTGTGTGATTTCCGGAATCTGATGCTTTGTTGTTACTTGAGCAAAAGGTTTCACTGCTTTTACCGTCCACTTGTCTGTGAGTCAGATATTCCTCTGTTTTATAGAGAGACAGCGTTCTTACAGCATCCGAAATAGTATGTGCAGTGGTAACTATTTTAACAATATCGGCCCCTTTGCGCAGGCATAAATTATAAATTTCAATCAGTTCTTCCAGCGAGTTGGTCCCTTCAAAATTATGGTAAGAGATGATTAATTTACAGCTATTTGCACGGGCATAGGATTTAATATATTCCAGATGTGTATCGGGAGCTTCCAACTCTACATCTACGTAGCGGGCTCCTTTTATGATTGCTCCGGTAATCTGTTCGTACGCAAATTCGCGGGAGCTACCCGCAATGCGGCAGGTGATTAAGATGTTGGGGTGTGACGATACGAGTTGCTCTATATCGGGAGTGGAAAATTTGCACAAATCGGCCCGTATTTCTGCCATCTGGCAGTTGCTGAGTATCTCTTTGCATTTTTGCAGGTTATCCTCTTGTATACTAACGCAAATCATGTGAAATTTCCTCCAGCTGTTTTAATGGAATGATTCTATCTTCCACATATCCAATGTTTTTAGGTAGAATGAAATGAATATTTGCTCCGGCTACTTTTTTATCTTTTCCTATGGCTTGTATCAAATTATGCATACTCAGATTGGCGGGAACTTCTACCGGTAACCCTACTTTTAGAAAATCTGCTTTGAGTTGCGCCGCAAAATTAGAGCCGCAAGGGGAGAGCTTCTCTGCAATTTTAGCTGCAAGAATCATCCCGATACTTACGGCTTCGCCATGCATAAGGGAGGGAGGAGTAGCGGCTGTATCATCTATAAGTGTGGTTGGGACTGCACTACTCTTGATGCTATGCATTGTTGAGCTATCCTTCTGTTCTCCGCACAGTTTTTCAATGGCATGAGCAAAGGTGTGCCCCAGATTCAGCAGCCTCCTTTCACCTTTCTCAAATTGGTCCCGTTCTACAACACCGCATTTATATTCTGCACAACGGCCTATAATATTGGTAAGGAGTTCCTGTTTATATATTTGATAAACATGGGGCGAATGATTGGAATGTAATAAATTGGAAGGCTGTGAAAAATTGTTGGATTGTTCATTGGTTTGCAATAAATAACTATGGTGCTCTTTGTGGTATTGCTCCATTTCCGCAAAATAATCGACTCCCTT
>JAVWIB010000111.1:0-9264 GCA_036639755.1 Bacteroidales bacterium | reverse complement strand
AGAATGGATATCCATACGGGATGTCCGCCCCAAAATCGAATATCGGGAATGATTAAAGCGAGTGCCATCGGAATGGTAAGTATGCACCAGCGTAAAGTTTTGTTATCGGAATTGATTGCCTTATCATCCGCATCCGAGTAGAAATCACGAAGTCGCCGGTGGTACTCCCGCACTCCCCTAACCGCAAATATAACAACCCCTGTGATTTGAATGAGTGTCATCAGATGGTAGATTCTATAGCCGATTAATCGGTTCGCTTTGTAAATAGTATCGGTATAAATGCTATTTTCTTCTCTGTCAATCAAAACGGTCTGAATGAACCCTTGTATTTGAATTTTATCCATTAATATATAAGTTGTGGCGACACCTATTCCCACCACAAGTGCCGGAGCAAACCAAATGTACTCCCTCCACGTAAACTGTTTCTCCAATATGGTTGACCTAAAATAGAGATGCATGGTTGGAATGATGAGCATGGTTCCAAAACTATCAACTATATCCCACCACATAAGTGTTGAACTGTCGAGATTGCCCACAATGTAGTTCGCCGTGGTGAGAAAGAATGTTCCCGAAGCAAGGAATCCCACAACTAAGATATTTTGAGCGCGGGTATTGCTTTTCCTGTTACAAATCAACCAAGTAGCACCAATCAAGCACATGGCACATGGTAGAAGTAGAGCTAAATTATAAACCATATATATATATTAATGAGATTTAATATTAATATTTAGCGTAAAGTTACAATATATATGATTAGTCTGTTACCATATCGAAAAGATATTTTTTATCAAATGAATAGTTTATTTATCAAATGACGAATTACAAATGGAGCATATTTAGATTTAAGTTTCTATGTTATAGTAACTTAAATCTAAATTATCTAAAGAAAGGGGTAATAAGAAGTAATCGTAGCGTTTTTCTTATTCCATATGCGATTTTTATCAATAACATATCTGTAAGGCGTGCCAATCTCTGCCAGAGATTCAACACCATTTCTCCTTTTTATTCGTTTATTTCAGAGATTTTCTGTAATTTTGTCAATTAATAAAAATAATTAAATTATGGAGCAAAATAACAAATGGAGTTCGGCGGCAATGGACGGACTTATTCTCTCGGTTATCACAATCATTTATTCGTTGATTATACTGGTTTTTTCACTCAAAGGCTTTATTGTGGCACTTCCGTGGATTATCAAATTTGCGGCAAGTAACTACCTGCTCTATTATTTTATGAAGAAATATTCCTCAAAGTTTGAGAACATCAGCTACGGAGCAAGTTTCAATTACGGTGTTATTGTGAGCATGTTCTCGGCAATTATATGTGCCTGTTTTTCATTTTTTAACCTTACCATACTCTTCCCCGATAGCCTTGCAACCACCGTGGAACAGATGCAGCAGGTAATGGCAGCACAATCTATGAATCAAGATCAGGAAGCCATATTTGGCAAATGGGTGGAAAGATTGCCTGAAATCTCTCTGTTTGCCAACCTTATTTATTACACCCTTTACGGAGTATTTGCCTCGTCAATTATTGCCAACTTTACAAAGAAGACAGATCCTTTTGCAGGAAAGAGCTCACAGGAATTTTAGACTCACATTTATGGATATATCGATTGTCATATCGCTGCTAAACGAAAAAGAATCTTTACGGGAACTCACCGACGGAATCTGTTCCGTCATGAAGGGGGCCGGCTTTACCTACGAGATTATTATGGTAAATGACGGAAGCACAGATGGTTCCTGGGAGACCATAGAAACATTGGCCAAAGAGAACAACAAGATAAAAGGAATAAGCTTTAGAAGAAATTACGGAAAATCGGCTGCCCTATTCAGCGGATTTGAAGCGGCACAGGGTGATGTGGTGATAACCATGGATGCTGATTTACAGGATAATCCGAACGAAATTCCGGAACTGTACCGAATGATTAAAGAGGATGAATATGATCTTGTAAGCGGCTGGAAAAAGAAACGTTATGATAGCAAACTGGCAAAGAATATCCCTTCAAAATTATACAATGCAACCGCCCGTTGGGTAACCGGCATTCAACTGCACGATATGAACTGCGGTTTAAAAGCGTACCGTAATGAGGTGGTTAAAAACATTGAGGTATACGGAGAGATGCATCGTTATATCCCGTATCTTGCAAAAAACGCAGGATATGATAAAATAGGCGAAAAAGTGGTTCACCATCAGGCCCGCAAGTTTGGAAAAAGTAAATTTGGACTGGAGAGATTTGTAAACGGATATCTTGATTTGATGAGTCTCTGGTTTTTATCTAGGTTCGGCAAGAAGCCCATGCACTTTTTTGGATTAATGGGGTCGCTTACTTTTTTAATCGGATTTATCATTACCATCTGGTTAATTGCAGATAAAGTGATTTCACAGGCGCAAGGGTTAAAATTCAGGGCGGTTACAGACCAACCGTTGTTTTATCTCGCCCTTATTGCCCTGCTGATAGGGACACAACTTTTTTTAACCGGTTTTATAGCCGAACTCATCAGCCGCAACAGCAACGAGCGAAACAATTATCATATTAATAAGAGGATTTAATCGTTCTCAGAAAAGAAATTTACAAACAAGACTCTATCTAAAAATCCCTTTGCATGCAGAAAGGAACCGGAACATATAAAACGATTTACCCAATACTAGCCGCAATGCTGGTATTGTTTTTTTTCTGCAATCTTATTTTTGGGGCAATTCATATTCCGTTTGGTGATGTGATGAATATATTATGGGGGAATGACACAACCATTAAACCGGCGTGGGGACATATTATCCTGCAATCGAGATTTCCACAGGCAGTAACCGCACTCCTGGCCGGAGCCTCTCTGGCTATCAGCGGTCTGTTATTGCAGACTTTGTTCCGCAACCCTCTGGCAGGCCCCTCTATTCTTGGAATAAGCGACGGAGCCAATCTGGGAGTGGCGGCGGTCATGCTTTATTTTGGCGGTGCAGTAAGTATTATTCCCGGATGGCCGGTAAGCGGATATATTACCATTATCCTTGCGGCATTTGCCGGGGCAGCAATGGTGCTGGGAATTATCATCTATTTTTCGGCCAAGGTAAAAAGTAATGTGATGTTGCTTATTATAGGTATTATGGTGGGCTATATGGCCTCTTCATTAATCTCTATCCTTAATTTTCGGGCCTCTACCGATAAAGTACATGCTTTTGTGATGTGGGGCATGGGTGATTTTTCAGGAGTCTCTATGGAAAAGCTCCCCTATTTCTGTTTCTTTTCCATATCGGGATTATTATTTTCATTGCTCCTTATTAAGCCATTGAATGCATTGTTGCTGGGGGAGATGTACGCCGCCAATCTTGGAATAAAGATAAAACCTACCCGCATTGCGATCTTGGTATGCACGGGATTGCTTACCGCCACCGCCACCGCATTCTGCGGCCCCATTTCGTTTATTGGACTGGCTGTGCCTCATGTGGCCCGCCTGATGCTGGGCTCTTCCAATCACAAACAACTGGTACCCGTTACAATATTATCGGGAGGCTGCGTAGCCCTTTTATGCAACCTGCTTACCGTACTTGGGGGACAAAATACATTGCTTCCGCTGAATGCCGTTACCCCAATTTTAGGGGCTCCGGTTATCATTTATGTAATTGTAAACCGTAAGAATATCCAATATTTTAATTAGCGGGAGAGGAGAATATGGAGGGACAAACTATAAATATGACAGAGCAAATGAACGAGTGCGCAGAAAGACATCCATCCATTCAGGCGCAGGGATTAAGCATAGGGTATCTTTCAAAAGGGGGAAAGCGAAAAGTACTGCATGAAAATCTTATACTTAATCTGTATCCGGGCGAAGTTACCTGCCTGCTGGGGCTGAACGGAGCCGGAAAATCTACCCTATTAAGAACCTTATGCGGATTCCAGCCCAATTTGGGAGGCGAAATTAAAATTCTAGGCAAACCGCTTGCAGCTTATTCGCAACGGGATTTTTCCCTTTCCATTGGAGTTGTACTTACCGAAAAAACAAATGCGGGGGGAATTACGGTTTATGAACTGGTATCGCTAGGCAGGCACCCATATACCGGATTTTTCGGACAATTAAAACCGGATGACCACCGGATTATACAACAATCGCTGGACGCTGCCGGAATTGCCCATAAAGCACAAAATTATGTTTCCGAACTAAGCGACGGAGAGAGGCAGAAAGCAATGATAGCCAAGGCACTGGCACAACAATGTCCCATTATTATTCTGGATGAACCAACCGCATTTTTAGATATTACCAGCCGTATAGAAACCATGGTATTGCTGCGCAAACTGGCAACAGAACAGGGCAAAAGTATTTTACTCTCTACACACGATCTGGATCTGGCCATTCAGATGGGAGATTGCCTTTGGTTGCAAAAAAGAGGCTCGGCCATGTGTTGCGGAACTCCTGAAGATCTTATACTTGGTGGAAAACTTGATAACTTTTTTAACCGGGAGGAGATTACTTTTGACCGCTCCACCGGTAAACTCAATACCCGTATTCCCAATAACCCTATTGGCATAGAGGGGGATTTTCTAACCTCTTTCTGGGTAGGTAACGCCCTTATCCGCAACGGCTACAAACCCTCCCCCGTCACCCTTGGCCACATCCGCATTATCTGTCACGCCCCCAACCATCTGGAACTGATCCACCCCAACGGCACCACCTGCACCACGCATAGCGTGGCGCAGATGCTAACTCACTTAGCGTAAAATAAAATGCGCCAAAATTTATTGTAACGGGGTAAAATACCGGGGTGTATAACCGGGTAAAAGTTCCGGATGAAAAATTGAGATGTAGTCTTTCAGCAACCAGTGGGGATGCATGGGAACCTCCTCGTAATAATGAATCCGGCCGGTGTTACACCCGTAAATTTTCTTATTTTTGAAAGCATCAAAATTGTCATAAGGGGTGTATTCGCTGCGGAGTTCGTCATACGTAAGATCTTGAGCTGAATTGTATTTTACAATCCATATATCGGCATGAATGGCTTTGTCCAGCACTGCCTCAAAGGAGAGTGGCACACTACCGCTTCCCAATAAATCCTTAAAAATATAATTGGCTCCCGCATCATGATAAAGGGTACCTATAAAGCTCTCTCCGCCTGGCACAAACCATTGACCTCCGTATCTTTTCTCAGAAAGGACAGATGGCTTTTCTACCATAGCGCAAACAAGTTCCTTTAGGGTATTGTATTCTTTTTCAGTTGCACGGAAAATTGAATCCGCCGTTTGTTCCTGCCCTAGCAGCATTCCGTAAAAACGAATCCATTCCGCCCGTCCAAGCGGGTGCGGTTCCATATAATCGGCTCCTTGTATAATAGGAATTCCTAACTTTTCGGCCGGGCCAAACCCGGCATCCTTAAACGGAGAAGCAATAATCACCTCCGCCCCCATATCAATGATTTTTTCGATATTGGGAGCGGTGGCCTCCCCGATATCGGCAACCAAACCATTCTGCAACCGCTCTTGAATAACAGGAGAATCCATATAACGGGGCTCACAAACTCCCGATACACACTTTATACCGCCCAATTGCTCTATAATCGAAATATGCACCGAGGTATAAACAATTATGTTCTGAATAGGGACTTTTACAACGGTTCCCAAAGGCATTCCCAACGGGAGCGATGTGGCGTTTCTATCTACCAGCAGATACCTCTGCAAAAGTTTGGTAGTATCCCACGGATCTCTCACATCTACCTGCGTATATTTATCATAATGCCGCACGCAATAGCCGGTTGCATAATAAACGCTATCCGTAACCGATTGCCCCTGAGATGATAAAACTCGGTTCCCTTTACAGGAACCGAGCAGGAGCAACATCACATTCAATAAAAAAAACAGTCTCATTATTTATTTGTTAAAAAATAAACTCCAATAGGATTTATTCCACCGGTATCAAACTTCTGTATAAGTTTTCCGTCTGGAGAAAAAACATACATATCTCCGTTTGTTTTATAATCGGACGAACCGGCATAAATGTTTCCACTCACTTTATCGGCACTTAGATAATACATGTTTTTTACAACCGTACCATCTTGAATCAATTCCCCTTCCACTTTTTCGGTTGCAGCATTCAATGTATAGATTTTACCTTGTAAAAGCCAGGTTGCATCGTTTTCTCCCGATACAATATACAATTTATCATTAGCACCCATTGCCATATAACTTGGAACAGGGAGAATGACCTTCTTCCCTTCTGCATTCACAATAGATACTTCCATTGCAGATACAACATCTGTCTTAGCATCTATCCTTTGGAATGTAGGCGGTACGTCATAATAATTACCCATGGATATAACATAAATATCTCCCTGGCTATCTGCCTGAAGCATAGTAGGATTATCAGCTACTTTTATATCTTTCAAAACCTTAAATGCAATTGGATCTACTACAGATACCGTATTCCCCAAAGGAGTGTTCATTCCGCCGGAGTTCGCAACATATATTTTACCATTTGCAGCTTTTAGAGCTTCGGGGTTTGCCCCTACTTTTACGGTTTTAACCTCAAACGTTGTTGTATCTATCTGAGCCAATGCTCCTTCATAATAGGTAACATATATTTTACCGTTATAAGCAATAACGGAGCGTGGAGCCTTATACTCTTTAATTTGTATCTCCTTAATTATTTTAGCCTGTTTATCGGTCACAAAAATAACACCCGAATTATATACATTTATATACATTTTGCTACCGTAAATTGCCATATCCTGCCCCGAATCGCCCAGCTTTTTACCATTTTTTGTAGAAAAAACATTATAAGTAGCCTCTTTTGTAGCAGGGTTAAAATAAGTTAGCGAAGAATTATTACTCCCGAATTTACCCCCGTTCAGCACATATGCTCCAACGGTTGTCTGCGGAATGGGATCGGGTGTAGGATCATCTTTACTACATGAAGTTATCCCTATAACAAGGGCGGCACAAGCCATCATCAAAAATTTTCTTTTCATTTTAGTCTCTTAATTTTATAAATTACTGTTTTATATTTTAATATATATTTCTACTAATACCTAAACTTTAAGGTAAACCGATACTGCCTTCCCGGCATGGGATAATACTGAATAACGTCATACATAGCATCTCCCAGATTCAACATCTCCGCCTGTAGAGATAATCTGCATTTCCCCAGATAAAACGAGCGGCTGAGCGAAACATTTTGCTCACAATACCCGTCAATCCTATTATCTGCAATATTCTGCGGCAACGCATACCGCTCTCCCACCACACTCATGGTATACCCAAGATTCACCCATTTATTGGTACAGCTCACCGATACATTCCCGCTATGCTGCGGAGTATATGGTATCTGATGCTTGTAATTTTTTGCCGTTTCATCGGTCAAATCCACCGCATACTGGTATGAGTAATTTCCCGATATCTGAATTGCCACATTTTTGCAGACGGTAATGCCCGTAGAAAAATTAAAATCCGTTCCCCAGATATCCACCGTACCCATATTCATCATCTTCCATATAAACATGGTAGGAATTGCCACAATTTTATCCCTCACACGATTATAATAGCCATCGGCCGAAACAGTAACAAAATCCAAAATATTGGGGAACAATTTATCATTAAAAGTAATCCCGGCATTATATTGGGTGGCCCGCTCCGGCTTTAACGAGGTATTGCCTATCCGGGCATAATAAAGATCATTGAAAGTTGGAATCCTATAAGCATCCTTCACCGATAACCGCAACCTTATATTCTTATCTTTTACTATTTTCCATGATACTCCCACAGAGGGAGAAAGGTGCTTGCGAGTTGGAGCGGCTTCTCCCCTTTCTACGTTTTCGGTATTAAAAACAGCCAGCAAAGAGGCCGTTGCGGTAAACCGCTCGCTCATATATTGCCCGGCCAAAGCACTCATAGAGGTGAGTCTGTTGGGGTTGGGACAATCGGGGATGGTAGCCTGTAATGTATTCTCAAAAATATCCTGCGCAAACGTAAATGTAAAAAGGTGCGAAGGGGTAAATTTCACCCTTGCAGAACCGTAATACTCGTTCTGGGTATATCTGTCATCCTGTTTTCCATCCTGATATTTATCATTCATATCAAGATATCTGTTCCATGCATAACTGTATTTAAGATATGTCTGAATCTCCCATTTCTTATTCATTGCATTCTCATACCCGGCCTGTACAAATCCGTTTTTATCCCACAGCCGTTCTTTATTGGAATTGGTATTATAAAGTACCACCGATCCGGGAAGCCCCCGCTCCGATGCCAGATAATTCCCTTTTACCAACACCCTGCCACTGTGTCCCACCTTCCCATAAAGATTTAACTCAGTGCGCCAGATATCCACATCGGTATTCTGCCGTTTCTCGTTGGTTACCAAAGTGCCGTTGGTTAATTTATAAGGATACTCTCCCTCTGCCCTCATCCAGTCTCCGGTAAGGGAAACCGCCCAGTTCTTTCCCATTTGCCCGTCAAATTGGACAGAGGGATTAAACATTCCAAAAGAGCCCCCTTTGAGCTGTATCCCGATATTCGTTTTCTTATCGGTGAACCTGGGTGCAGATGTTTTTATATTGAGTACCCCTGCCGAGGCAAACATTCTGGCCGACTGAAAAATATCATCTCCCTGACCAATGGTAAGGGTTACCTGATCTACCTGATCCAATGAAAAGCGGCCGATATCTATTTGCCCCCCTTGGGCATCGGACATGGTAACTCCGTCATAGCAAACCGCCGTATGTTGTGCCCCCAGACTCCTTACAGAGACCGTTTTTACCCCTCCTATTCCCCCGTAATCTTTAATGGAAACTCCCGAAAATGTCTTAACGGCCTCATACAACTCTTGAATGCCGAGTTTTGCAATTCCCTCCTTATTCATCACCTGCACGGGAGCACTTGCTTTGGATACGGAACGTTGCACAACACCGGATACCACAACCTCTTTAAGGATCGTATCTTTCTGCTGCCCCGAAAGGGTTGCCGAACATACCATTGCCGCTCCACAAAGGAACAACGTCCGTTTTACAATAAAACTATGCATTCTTATCTGATCTCTGCCACAATCTTTACCCCGAGATTATGAAATTAAAGAATTGTGGCAGGTTTTCTGACTCGTTCCCCTTGGGCGCCTTCCCGTCTCTTCTGACAGTGGCAAAGAATGCCCCAGGTTTTTAAGAACTTACAGCTACGGGTATAGTCCCGGACTTTCACCGGATTCCCTTTTACTAATCTATCAAGACTCAACCAATAGATTACACCATAATTCGGCTGCAAAGGTAATAAAAAAAGTATACAACCATCAAATG
>JAVWIB010000110.1:5410-9314 GCA_036639755.1 Bacteroidales bacterium | reverse complement strand
CATCCGTTGCTTTTGATACATTAAAATCTGCCGTTGCCCAGGATGCAGATGTCGTGCTGATTGATACTGCGGGAAGACTGCATAATAAAGTAAATCTAATGAACGAACTTACAAAAATAAGGAACGTTATGAGCAAGGTGATTCCCGATGCTCCTCACGAAGTGTTGCTTGTGCTGGACGGCTCTACCGGACAGAATGCTTATCAGCAGGCAAAAGAATTTACCAAAGCTACGGATGTAACCGCATTGGCTGTAACCAAATTGGACGGAACAGCAAAAGGTGGCGTTGTGATAGGAATTGCTGATCAGTTTAAGATTCCTGTAAAATTTATAGGGGTGGGGGAGAAAATAGAAGATTTGCAGATCTTTGATAAAAAGGAGTTTGTTGCATCGCTTTTCAAAAAATAAAAAATATCAAGAATAATTTAAGATATGAAAAAAATTATAAACGTATGAATATTTCGTATAATTGGCTTAAAGAGTATGTGAATTTCAACCTCTCTCCGGCAGAAGTTGAAAAAATAATAACATCAATAGGGTTGGAGGTAGAGCATTTTGAGGAGGTAGAGCAGATTCCGGGAGGACTTGCCGGAGTTGTGGTTGCGGAGGTTTTAACATGCGACATTCATCCCGATTCAGATCACCTTCATGTTACAAAAGTAAACGCAGGGGAGGGCGAACCTTTGCAAATTGTGTGCGGAGCTCCCAATGTAGCTGCAGGACAAAAAGTAATGCTGGCTACTATTAATACAAAACTTACTTTCAGTAATGGTGAAGAGATTAAAATAAAAAAATCCAAGATACGTGGAGTTGAGTCGTTTGGCATGTTATGCGCAGAGGATGAACTTGGCATAGGGCACAGCCATGAGGGGATTATGATTCTCAATCCCGCTGCCGTACCGGGAACCCCTGCCAAAGATTATCTTAAACTTAAAACCGATACTCTTTATGAGATAGGGCTGACTCCAAACAGGGTAGATGCTGCCTCTTTTATAGGGGTTGCGCGTGATTTAAGTGCTTATCTGCGATTGAATAAAATGGGGGGCGAACTTACCTTGCCAAATGTAGATGCTTTTGATAAGGCTGTGGTAACCAAGGGGGCAGAATATGCCGCAGGGGGAGCCGTTCAGGTAGAGGTGAAAGTGCCAAATGTTGCTCCGAGATACTCCGGTGTTACTATTCGCGGAATAAAAGTACAGGAGTCCCCCGATTGGTTAAAGACTAAATTGCTGGCAATAGGGCTGCGTCCTATTAATAACATTGTGGATATTACCAATTATGTATTAATGGAGATTGGGCAACCTTTGCACGCTTTTGATGCCGATAAAATAAAGGGTGGTAAGGTGGTCGTTGATTTCTGCAACGAGGAAACCCCTTTTACAACTTTGGATGGAGTTCAGAGGAAGCTCTCCGATAAAGACCTGATGATCTGTAATACCGTGGAGCCTATGTGCATTGCGGGTGTATTTGGAGGACAGGAGAGCGGTGTAACCGAAAAAACAACCAATATTTTCTTGGAGAGTGCGTACTTTAATCCGGTATCAATACGAAAAACAGCCAAGAGACATTTGCTTAAAACAGATGCCTCGTTCCGTTACGAACGAGGCTGTGATCCTATGATTACCCTGTATGCCCTTAAGCGCACCGCTTTGCTAATACAGGAGCTTGCCGGGGGGGAGATTGTGGGAGCTGTTGAGGATATTGTGGGGGAGACGATTGTTAAAAAAGAGGTGGAACTGGATTATGGCAGAATGCAACGGCTTATCGGGAAAGAGATTGGGGCAGAGACTATTCGAAATATTCTGGAATATCTGGAGATGGAATTTGTGAAAGAGGATGCGGCGGGATGCGTTGTGAAAGTTCCTACTTACCGGGTGGATGTGTGCAGAGAATGTGATGTGGTAGAGGATGTACTGCGGATTTACGGATATAATAATATAGAATTGCCCGCCAACATGAGGGCCTCTATTAATGCAACCCCAAAACCGGATCCGGAGAGGGTTCGGATGTTGGCTTCCGAGTTTATGGCTTCCAACGGATTTATGGAGATGATGAATAACTCCCTTACCAAAAGCGAGTATTATTCCAAATTGAAAACTTATCCCGAACGTAATTGCGTGATGATTATGAATCCGCTCAGTTCCGATCTTAACTGTATGAGACAGACTCTTTTATTGAGTGGTTTAGAGGTGATTGCCTACAATATAAACAGACAGATGCCGGAACTTAAAATGTTTGAGTTTGGAAATATATATAGTTTTAATCCCGATTATGTTTCGCCGGAAAATCTTGATCAGATGGATGAGGCTGTCAGAAGGGGAGATGCCCTTAAGGCGTATCATGAGGAGCCTGTTTTCTCTTTGTTTATTACAGGGGATGGGTATCAGTCGTGGAGAAATAAAACCGCAGGGGGAAATTTCTTTACCTTAAAAGGGTATCTGGAATTGTTCTTGCGTAAATTTGGGGTGGAACTGGCCGATTTAGAGTATTCTGCGGCTCCGTCCGATTTGTATGCAGAGGGGTTAACCTATACCGTAAACGGAGGAAAACAGATTGCCATTATGGGAACCGTTTCATCTGCCCGTCTAAAACAGTTTGGAATTAAGCAACCTGTTTTTGCTGCGGAGATTTCATGGAGTGTGTTGCTTAAGATGGTGAAAAAGAATAAAATTCAGTATAAAGAACTTCCTAAATATCCGGAGGTTAAACGAGATCTTGCCATTTTACTGGATGAGAATGTATCGTTTGCCGATATTAGAAAGGCGGCCTTTGCTACTGAGAGGAAATTACTTAAGAGCGTTACTTTATTTGACGTGTACAAGGGGGATAAAATTTCTGCCGGCAAAAAACAATATGCAATCAGCTTTGTGTTGCAGGACTTAGAGAAGACGTTAAATGATAAGGCTGTAGAGATTGTAATGGAAAAATTGCTTAAAACATTTACTGAGAAGTTTGGAGCAACTTTGCGCTAAGGAGTCAATTTAATGAAGAAATATTTTGCTCTGGTTAAGTTTGTGCATACGGTTTTTGCACTTCCGTTTGCTATGATAGGGTTTACCCTTGGTTTAAAAGAGGCCAATGTTCCGAATTGGGGATTCCTTTTATTGGGGGTCTTGATTTGCATGGTGGCTGCCCGCAACTCGGCCATGGGGTTTAACCGTTACTTAGACAGAGATATTGATGCAAAAAATCCGAGAACAGCCGGCCGGGAGATTCCCGCCGGCATTCTTTCTCCTAAAAAGGTATTTCGGTTTGTGGTAATCAACTGTATTGTATTTATTGCTGCTGCCTTTATGATTAACCCGTTATGCGGATTTTTATCTCCTGTTGCATTGCTGGTACTGCTTGGGTACAGTTATATGAAACGGGTATCGGCTATGTGCCATTTTGTCCTTGGACTTGCTTTGGGAATTGCCCCGCTGGGTGCTTATGTGGCGGTAACGGGTGAATTTGCAGTTGCTCCGGTTATTCTTGCGATCATGGTTGTGTTGTGGAGCGGTTCGTTTGATATTTTGTATTCATTATCGGATGAGGAGTTTGATAAAGAGAATAAACTTCATTCTGTTCCGGCGTTTATGGGGCGTAAAAATGCCATGATTTTATCGGGAGTTTTGCACGTTGCCATTTTGCCGCTCTTGGCATTGTTTTATTTCGCAGCTTTTCCGGGGGGATCTGTTAACTGGATTTATGTTGCCGGCGCAGTTGTTTTTGGTGCACTCCTTCTCTATCAGCATTGTATTATCTCCCCAACAAACTTAAAAAAGCTGGATGCCGCATTTTTTACCACCAATGGTATTGCCTCCCTTGCATTTGCGGCGTTTACAATTGCTGCACTGGTGTAATTTTTTATAAAACAAACAAAATCCCTCTTATGATTGTTTCTCTGGCATAAATCATAAGAGTAT
>JAVWIB010000110.1:0-5400 GCA_036639755.1 Bacteroidales bacterium | reverse complement strand
GGTGCGGGGGTGCATCTTGTTGTGGGGATGTTTTTTGTATCCCGATAACATATGGGCACAGTCTGTTGCCGTGCCGTTTCAGGGCCCGGCTGCCATTCAGCGGCAGTGGGGAGAGTTGTTTGGTGATCCCATTCTGGATTCGTTAATGGGGCAGGCCTTGTTAAATAATAAAAATGTATTGCAGGCTATTGACCGGATTGATGCGGCAAAAGCGGGAGAACGGATTGCGGCATCGGCATTTTTTCCGCAGATAGGGGTGGAGGCTTCGTGGGAGAGGGAACGTGGAAGTGCCGGATTATCAAAAGAGGGGATTGTTTCGTATGGAAATACGGCTGTACTGGGGGCCTCTACCTCTTGGGAACTGGATGTGTTCGGATCTATCAGAAAGAATGTGAAATCACAGAAAGAGTTGTATAAAGTCTCGGTAGAAAATTATTACTGGGTGTTGGTATCGCTGTGCTCGGAGGTGGCAACCGCTTATGTAAACTTACGAACTTATCAGCAGCAGTATGTTGTTACACAACAGAATATAGAATCTCAGGATCAAGTGCTGGATATTACTACGGCACGCTACAAAGCGGGATTGGCTTCCAAGCTGGATGTATTGCAGGCACGCACGGTTTATTTAAATTCCAAGGCGCAGTTGCCGCTGTTGGAATCGCAGATTATACAGGCTATTAACTCTATTTATGTGTTGCTTGGAGCGGCTCCCCAGAGCTATATGCAAGACCGGGGCGGAATAAATCAGGAAAATAATAGTGATATTCTTTCTGAAAATCAGCAATATAATAATCTTCCAAATAAAAATATCTATAGAAATTCCCCTCTTTGGAAAATAGGAGAGATTCCGGTGGTACAGATGGAAGATACATTAAATCTGGCTCTGGATGCCCTTTTGGATCGTCCCGATATCAGGGCGCAGGAGTACACCGTTAATTCATATGCAGCCTCTGTGGGGGCCTCCACGGCAGATTGGCTCCCTAAATTTTTCCTGAACGGATCGGTCGGATTTTCATCGGGGAGCTTTCATAAAATATTCCGCAATGATAATCTGGTGTTTACGGTAAATCCTACTGTTTCATGGACACTTTTTAGCGGCCGGCAGTTGCAGGAGAAGACCAAACTGGCAAAGGCGAATTGGGATGAAGCGGTGAATGCCTTTAATTTATTGGTCATTACGGCTATGCAGGAGGTGGATAATGCCATTTCCCTTTATGGGGCGTACAGTAATCAGGTGGAGATGTACTCGCAGGTGCGTGGGGAAGGGGTTGAGGTACTCAAACTATCGCTGGAGCTTTATAAAAAAGGGTTGCAGGATTTTCAGACGGTGCTAGATGCGCAACGTTCCCTATTGAGTTACGAAAATTCTCTTGTAGCTTCTCGCGGGGCCAGAATTGCAGCTTTTGTGCAACTGGTAAAAGTGATGCCGTCTATTTTTGTAAAAAATTGATTATAAGTAATTAAAATAATTCTGCTATGATAAGAAAATTAATATATGTACTGCTCCCGCTCTTGCTGTTTGCATGCGGAGGGCATAAGTATCCCGGAATGGGACAGAGTGAGGGCGTGCAGAGTGTGTCGGCGGTAGCTCCTGTGGTAAAAAATATTACCCTTATTCATGATTACCCGGGGTATCTTACAGCGGATAATAGTCTGGCATTGGTAGCGAGGGTGAACGGATATCTGGTGAGAAAGAATTACAATCCGGGGCAGTATGTAAAAAAAGGAGATTTATTATTTGTAATAGAACCAACCCTTTACGAAAATGCCGTGAATCAGGCACAGGCACAATTGGATGCGGCAGAGGCGCAATATGTGTATGCCGATAATAATTATAACAGGAGCGTGGAGGCGGCCCAAAGCGATGCCATTAGCGAGATAGATGTGATTCAGGCAAAATCGGCTTTGGATCAGGCAAAAGCAAACATTGTGAGTGCTACGGCTGCTCTCTCTACCGCCAAAACCAATCTGGGATATTGTTATGTGAGAGCTCCCGAGAACGGAAAGGTATCGGTGAACCTCTTTGCAGAGGGGGCCTATATAAATGGCGCTGCTTCTGCGGTAACTCTTGCAACCGTTTATGATGATAAGCGGGTGTATGTACATTTTACCGTTCCGGAGAGTATTTTGCCGCAACTGGGAAATCTGGATTCGCTTACAATTTCGTACGGAAGTGAAGATGCGGGGGTAACGAATCAGGCTATCGCAACCTATGCCGGCAAGATTGATTATATCTCTCCCAATGTGGCCGTTGCAACCGGAACCATAAAAATAAGGGCGATTCTGGAGAATAAAAGGGGGATGTTAAAAGACGGACTCTATGTGACTGTAAAACTTCCGTATGCTTCTGATAAAGATGCCATTCTGGTAAATAATAACTCGATAGGGGTGAATCAGGCCGGACAATATATGTATGTGCTTGGAAAAGAAGATACTGCCGGAGTTTATACGGTTGCTTTCCGGCCTGTAACCACCGGCCCGGTAATAGATGATACCTTGCGTGTAATTACCGACGGTATATCTCCCTCGGAGTTATACATAAATAAGGCTCTGCTTAAAGTCAGGAATGGCAGTAAAGTGAAATTAATGCCATAAAGAGAGCTGAAATTACTCGAAATAACAAATTGTTAAACAGGTAAAAATGATAAAATTTTTTATAGATAGGCCAATTTTTGCAACCGTTATTGCAATCCTTATTATGGTAGCCGGCCTGGCCACCGTAACGACTTTGCCCATAGCCCAATATCCCAATATTACTCCGCCTACGGTAAATGTATCGGCTATGTATCCGGGAGCCGATGCCGGCACGGTTGCACAAACCATAGGGGTGCCCATCGAATCGCAGGTAAACGGTGTAGACGGTATGCTGTATATGAATTCCACCAGCGCATCCAACGGAAGTTATTCATTAACCGTTACTTTTAAAGTTGGAACCGATATTGATATGGCGGCCGTACTGGTACAGAATAGGGTAAATGCAGCGCAGGGGTTGTTGCCGCAAGCTGTTTTGCAGCAGGGTGTTACAACGCAGAAGCAATCTACCAATATTGTTATGTTTATCTCCCTTACATCCGACAATTCGTTGTACAATGCCCTCTATCTCTCCAATTATGCCCAGATTAATATGGTTGACAGGTTGGGAAGGGTGCCGGGCGTGGGAGAGGTCTCTGTTTTTGGAACAGGTGATTATAGTATGAGAATCTGGATGGATCCCGATAAAATGAGAATCCGCTCATTGCAGCCCTCTGATGTTTATAATGCCGTCTATACCCAGAATAAACAAATCTCCGCAGGTGGAGTGGGTGTTCCCCCTACGGCTCCCGATATTGGATATCAATTTACTTTATCGGTGAAGGGAAGGCTTACATCCGTAAGTGAATTTGAAAATATTGTACTCAAAAGCAATCCCGATGGGAGTTATTTACGCTTAAAAGATGTGGCTACGATTGATCTGGGGAGCGAGAGTTACCATGTTTCATCTTTAGAGAATGGGAGTCCATCTGCTGCCATTGCCATTTATCAGTTGCCCGGCTCCAACGCTCTGGATGTTTCAAAGGCGGTAAGTGCGGAGCTGGAAAAATTAAAGGAGTATCTGCCCGAAGATGTAAATTGCAGAGTTGTACTCAATACAACCGATTTTGTGTACGCTTCTATTGATGAGATTGTTAAAACTTTTATAGAGACACTGGTTCTGGTGGTACTGGTTATTTTGTTGTTTTTACAAAGTTTCAGGGCTATGATTATTCCGGTTGTGGTAATTCCCATCTCCATTATAGGAACGTTTGCCATGATGAAGATTTTTGGGTTCTCCATTAATACTCTTACCTTGTTTGGACTGGTGCTGGCTATTGCTATTGTGGTGGATGATGCGATTGTGGTGGTGGAAAATGCCACCCGGTATATGAAAAAAGGGGTGGGTGATGAAAAACAACTGCGACGGGAAGCTGTGGCAAAGGCCATGAAAGAAATTGTAGGGCCGGTTGTGGGTATTGTTCTGGTATTGCTGGCTGTTTTTATCCCTACCGCTTTTATAGGGGGGATTACCGGAGAGCTATATCGGCAATTTGCCATTACCATAGCGTTTGCAACATTGCTGAGCGGAATTGTATCCTTGGTGTTTACTCCGGCTATGTGTGCTATCTTTTTAAATCAGGGGAAAGAAGATGAACAAGAACAACCAATTGTGCAAAAGAGTGGGGGAGAGAGTGAGCTCCCCGGTACAACAGCTTCATTGCTGGGGGAAAATCATACTCCACGCCCTCCGTTCTTTCTGTTCAGGTGGTTTAATAAGGGGTATGGAGCTTTGGAAAGCTGGTATGTTAAAATGATTACAAAGTTACTTAGGCATAGTGCCCTTGTCATTATTGCATTTGTTGTATTGATGGCTGTTACAGGGTATCTGTATATGAAAGTACCTACCTCTTTTATACCCAATGAAGATGAGGGATATTTTATGGTGGCTGTGCAGCTCCCTCCGGCTGCCTCTTTGGAGCGAACTACAGCGGTAACCAAACGGCTGGAGAAGATGATTATAGCTTATCCTCAGGTAAAAACATGTATGGTCATTAACGGATTTTCTATGATGGGAGGAGGTACTCAATCCAACGGGGCTACCGTTTTTGTCGTTTTGGAAAACTGGTCGCAGAGGAGGGGTAAGGGGGAATCTGCCTTTGACCTTGTGAATAAAGTTAATATGGAAGCAGCTTCCATTCAGGAGGCCACGATATTTGCGGTTTCACCTTCTCCGATTCCGGGGCTCGGATCATCGGGAGGATTGCAGTTGGAGCTGGAAGATATTAACAGCTATGGGATTTATCAGCTGCAAGATGCGGTAGACGAATTAATGGCCGGATTCCGAAAATATCCGCAGATAATGATGCTTCAGACAGAATATCAGGCCGGAACGCCACAATATCTGCTGAATATTAACCGGGATAAAATAGATATGATGGGAATTTCTCTGGACGATGTATTTACCGGCATCTCCTATTATATGGGTTCTGCCTATGTGAATGATTATGTGGAATTCGGACGGATTTTTCAGGTAAAACTACAGGCCGGTGCCGCATCACGGGAGTTTGTAAAAGATGTACTAAAACTAAGTGTTAAAAACTCCGGGGGCGATATGGTGCCGTTCTCCTCGTTCTCCAATTTAGTGGAACAGGTGGGGGTAGATAATATAAACCGTTATAATATGTATACGTCAGCCTCCATAATCTCTATGATGAACCCAATGTACAGTAGCGAGGAGGGGATGAGTGCCATGAGCGAGCTAGTTTCCAGAACCCTTGGTACTAATTACGGATATGAATGGACCTCCGTTGCCTATCAGCAACAACAGGCGGGATCTTCTGTTCTGATTATACTGATGCTCTCATTGCTTATTGTGTTATTGGTACT
>JAVWIB010000109.1:0-9998 GCA_036639755.1 Bacteroidales bacterium | reverse complement strand
TTGTAAATGTTTTACCCGGGAAGGAGGGACAGAGTGCGTTAGAGGTGTACAGATGGGTGCTGGGAGCAAGTTTTTGCAATCCGAAGCGTTCTGCTACGAGTTTATAGGCTCCGCTTTTGAGAATGGATTTACTGGGTTCAAAAAGATAGGTGCCAATGCTGTTGGTGAGGTTGGTTGGTGCATTTTCCTCTTCCGGCAGGGTAAATGTAAAATATTGTTCGCCCCGGGCTGTTATGTTGGCTGCCGTAATAGTGGGGTGGGGAGAGGAGGAGGTATATTTCGCCGCAACTGTGGCAGAAGATGCAGGAGCGCAAGCAACGGTAGTCGCCGGCGATCTTAGTAAAAACAGCACCTCTTTGCATTCGTTATCCACGGAAACCACATGCACTTGTGTAACCTCGGGCAACAGCTTAAGATTCAATTTAATATCGGCCATGGGGGAGACCTTTATGAGCAAATAAGGGGCGAGCCTGAAAAATTGTTCCTTTAATTCCAGAATATTGGGTTCGTAATCCTGCAATGAGATAACTTTGCTGTTGGTTTTACTTCTACGTGCCGGGTCTATATATAAGATAGATAACTGTTTGTCTTTCATGAAACTAAACAGATCGGTATTGGCAGAGAGACATTCCCTGTTTAACACCTGAATGTTGCAGGCTCCAAGTTGGGTAAAGTTATATTGTGAAGCGGCACAAAGTTCCGCATTTCGTTCTATGTAATAATGATGGGCGGCAATCAATGAGAGGAAATAGCTATCTACTCCCATTCCTGCTGTCATATCTGCAATATTGCAAGGGTGTGATAAGGCTAAACTGCTCACCAACTTCTGCTTATAGAGTGCTGTGGCTTGGGAACTGCATTGCTCTACAGAGAGAGGAAACGGATAAACCAGAGCCTTATTTTTGTGCCATAGCGGAATTTTGGAGGCAATTTTGCGGCGGGCTTCAATGCATTTTACACAAAGAGGGATGTTTATGGCGGGAGATGACCTTTGTTTGGAGGTGTTTAGCAGCAAGCGGGCGGTATCGGCAGCCTCATTTTCCGTTATAAACTCTATCTCGCAAGGGGTAAGCATTCTTATCGGGATTTATCAGTTATTCGTTCTTTGGATGTGTGTTCTGTTGCAATGTATCTTTTTGTAATTTTATTAAAGCGGTACATAAACAAAATGGCGGCAAAAAACAACCCTAGCATTAAACCTACCCAAACTCCCATGGGGCCCATATTCAGGATGTGGCCACAGAAATAGCCGAGCGGAAGACATGCGAAATAATAGGCGATAATAGAGAATATGAGGGGCATTTTAACGTCGGAAAGAGCTCTTAATGAAGCTATTCCTGATAGTTGTATTGCGTCAAATATCTGAAATCCCGCAGAAATAATCAACAGGCTGGAGGCAATAGCTGCTACTGCAGGATCGGAAGTGAAGGCGTAAGGGATGATATGCCTGAATGTAATATAAAGGACTCCGGCTGTGCCCATAAATGCTACGCTCAGATGCGCTGCTGCAAAACCTGCGGATCGGGCATCGCTATAACGTTTTTCTCCAAACTGATGTGATACCCTTATAGTTGCCGCCACTCCAATACCTTGTGCAATCATAAAGGAGAAGGTAGTAATGGTGAGGGCAATCTGATTAGCGGCAAGGGCCTCTTTCCCAAACCAACCTACCATAATACCGCTAAGGCTGAACGCTGTAACCTCTACCAGACCCTGTAGTGAGATTGGAATGGATGTTTTTAGCAAAGCTTGTATTTTTACTTTATCGATGAATGGTTTATGAATGAGTTTCAAGTATTTTTTATACGGATTAATGGTGCTTATAATAATGGCAAAGCTAATGAACATAAGAACCCGGCTGATGAGGGTTGCAATGGCTGCACCGTCTACACCCATGGCTGGAGCTCCCCAGTTACCGAATATCAAGATCCAATTTAGAAAGATATTTACCAGATTACTGGCAATGGTAATATACATGGCATATTTGGTAATTCCTATCCCCTCCGAGAAGTTTCTGATTGCAAAAAAAAGGATAAACGGAATCAGGGATACTACCATATATCCATAATAGGCTTGTGCGTATTCTAAAATGACAGGATCTTGTCCCATGTAGGGCATAAACGGCATAAGGGCAAACATGATGGCCAGAATGACAGCACATAAAAATAAATCCATAATGAAGGAATTCTGGAAATATTTTGCTACCTCTCTATGGTTTCCTTTTCCATAACATTGTCCGGCGTAAGGGGTTAACCCCTGTGTAAAGCCAATGCAGAAAACCATTCCTATTGTAATCAGAGTGTTTGCAAAGGCTACTCCGGCAAATTGCTCGGTACCCAGATGGCCTACCATAATGTTATCGGCGAATTGAACAATCATTTGTCCCGCCTGTGTTATCATTACCGGTACCGCCAGATTTAAGTTTCTTTTGTAAAAAGGGAGATAGCTTTTAAAATTCATTTTATTTTTTTTAGGTTCTAAATAATGGGTTGCAAAGGTAACCTTTTTTTATTAAATTTGCGTTTCATTTAACGATAATAACATGGAAACAAATTATTTGGAGGTTGCAAAGCAATGGCTTGGTGCTGAATATGATGAGGCTACAAGAGATGAAGTTAAGAGACTTATGGAGCATGATCCTAAGGAGTTGGAAGAGAACTTTTACCGTATGCTGGAGTTTGGAACCGGTGGGTTAAGAGGGATTATGGGGGTTGGAACCAACAGAATGAACAAATATACTGTGGGAATGGCTACGCAAGGAATTGCAAATTATCTGAAGGAGAGTTTTAAGAGTTTGCCGCAGATTAAAGTTGCCATTGCATATGATTCACGTAATAACAGCCCTTTCTTTGCTCAGGTTGCAGCACAGGTGTTTGCTGCCAACGGAATTAAAGTTTATCTTTTTGACGAATTGCGTCCTACGCCGGAGTTAAGTTATTCAATACGATATTTTAAGTGTCAAGCCGGAGTTATGATAACGGCTTCGCATAACCCTAAAGAATATAACGGATACAAGGCATATTGGGAGGACGGAGCGCAGATTATTGCTCCGCATGATATCAATATTATAAATGAAGTATTAAAGATTACCTCTCTTTCGCAGGTTAAGTTTACAGGTTCAGAGGCTACTATACAGATGGTTGGAGAGGCTGTTGATGCCGCTTATTTAAAAGATCTGGCAACGTTGCATTTATCCCCGTCTGCCGTAAAAAAACATTCTGATCTTAAAATAGTATATACTCCGCTGCATGGAACGGGGGTAAAACTGGTTCCGATGGCATTGCTCGATATGGGTTTTACCAATATTTACAATGTGCCGGCACAAGATGTAAGCGATGGTAATTTTCCTACCATTAAATCACCCAATCCGGAGGAGAGTTCCGCCCTTGCTATGGCGGTTGCGCGTGCGGAGGAGGTTGGTGCAGATTTAGTGATGGCTACCGATCCCGATGCCGACCGAGTAGGGATTGCCGTGCGTAATAATTCCGGCAAGATTGTACTGCTCAACGGAAATCAAACCGCCTCAATCTTAACTTATTATCTGCTTCGCCGATGGAAAGATTTGGGGAAATTAAATGATAAGACCTATATGGTTAAAACCATTGTTACCACCGAGTTACTGGCTGCTATGGCCAAGGCTTTTGGGGTTAAAATGTATAATGTCCTTACCGGATTTAAATATATTTCCGCTGTGGTAAGAGAGAATGAGGGGAAAGCTACTTTTATAGGGGGGGGAGAGGAGAGTTATGGATTTAATGCCGGAGAGTTTGTAAGGGATAAAGATGCGGTAATTGCATGTTCGCTGGTAGCTGAATGTGCCGGGTGGTGTGCAGAGCAAGGGAAAACCTTGTACGGCCTGCTCATGGATATTTATGCCGAGTTTGGTCTGTATAAAGAAGATTTACTCTCTCTTACCAAAAAAGGGAAAGCCGGAGTTGAGGAAATTCAAGCGATGATGAAGAGTTTCCGTGAGAACCCTCCAAGAGAGATTGGTGGTTCTCCGGTGGTTAAAATTGTAGACTATAATAAACCGCAAGAAACTGGGCTCCCAAAATCCAATGTTTTGCAGTTTTATTCAAAAGACGGCTCTGTAGTTTCCGTAAGGCCATCTGGTACCGAGCCTAAAATAAAATTCTATTTTGGAGTGCATGGGACGGATTCGGAGGCTAAGATTGCAGCCTTACGAACGCAATTTGCATAGCTTCCAAAGCCCCAATTTGTTAGAGCCGATACGTTTGATGAGTCCTTTCTCCTTATACAAGAAAGTAGAAAATTTTATAATAGGGAATCATAATTAGCCGAATTGAAAAGGGCTTGATTTTTTTATTCAACCGGCATAAAAATCCACGATTTTTTTGTAAGTTTGCTAACTTATTTAGATTCTTTATTTCATGAGATATAATTTGTTTCCAAAGTACCTGTTCCTTTCTGCTTTTTTGAGTTTTGGGGTATTTATTCCGGGTAGTGTTGCTGCGAAAGAGGGTAAAATAGAGCGGCAGGTAGATTCTGTTTTTGCAACGTTAAATCTGCGGGAGAAAGTGGCGCAGTTGTTTATTGTAGATTTCTCTTCTACCCAAAGCGCCAAATTAAAGGCGATACAGAATAAACTGGTTCAGCAGGAGAAAGTTGGAGGGCTTATTACCATGAATGATAAGTTGATTCCGGCCATGCAGCGGCTGAATTATCTGAACCGGCTGGCCTCTGTTCCAATGCTTATTTCAATAGATGGCGAGTGGGGTGCTTCTATGAGATATAAGGAGGTGCCTGCTTTTCCGCGGCAGATGCAGTTGGGGGCATTGGGGGCGGATTCTCTCATTTATAAAATGGGCTATGCGATAGGAAAAGAGTGTCGGGATCTTAAAATACAGGTTAATTATGCTCCCGATGTAGATGTTAATAACAATCCCGATAATCCTGTAATCAATACCCGTTCGTTTGGCGAGGATAAAGAAAAGGTGGCCCGTTTCGGGGCGGCCTATATGAGGGGGATGAAGGATGCCGGGGTTGCTGGTTCTGCAAAGCATTTTCCGGGGCATGGAGATACGGATGTGGATTCGCACAAGGCTCTGCCTCAGCTTCCGTTTAGTAAGGAAAGACTCGATAGTCTGGAGATATATCCGTTCAGGCATCTTATCCGTGAGGGGGTGGATATGGTAATGGTGGGGCATCTGAATGTTCAGGCCCTTGATTCTTCCGGCCGTCCGGCTTCGGTCTCCAAACCTATTATTACCAATTATTTAAGAGAGGAACTTGGCTATAACGGAATTATTTGTACCGATGCCTTGAACATGGATGGGGTGGCAAAGAGTTGTGGCCTGGAGAAAAAACAGATTCCGCTGGAGGCATATAAAGCCGGTGCCGATATTTTATTAATGCCGCAGGATGTGGAGGCTTCTATTACCGAAATTGTGAATGTTATAAAGAGCGGGGAGCTAAAAGAGGAGGAGCTTGATGGTAAAGTTAAGAAAATGCTTACTCTTAAAGCTCGTCTGGGGTTGTTTGATCAAGGTTATTCTCCGTATGTAAATCTTTATAAGATAGAGAAGAAAGTGGTGAAGGATGAAAATATTGCCCTTATTAATAATCTGGTAAAGAGTACAATAACGGTAGCTACCAATGATAATATATTACCTGTAGGAAATGTAACGGGAAAAAAAATTGCTTATCTTGGTTACCGAGGTGAGAAGTTTGGGAAGGAGTTTGCGCAAACGCTTATGAAATATGCTCCGGTGGA
This sequence comes from Bacteroidales bacterium, assembly GCA_036639755.1. GTDB lineage: Bacteria > Bacteroidota > Bacteroidia > Bacteroidales > UBA932 > Egerieousia. Next base: position 4,264 of record JAVWIB010000109.1, on the reverse strand, counting down.
TACGCTTATTCTTCGCTCACCCGTTACTCCGGCCCAGCTGGAAGCGGCTAAACAAAAATTAATGGGGTATGATTTAATTATTACCGGATTTCATCAGACCGATTCCAGACCGCAGAGACAGTTTGGACTGGATTCTGTGCAGGTAAGATTCTTGACGGACTGGGCGGCACAGCAGCCGATGGTGGCTGTCTATTTTGGATCGCCGTATGCGCTCAACAGAATATCGGGATATAGAAATTTTAAATCTTTTGTAGTGGGGTATGCAAATACGCTGGAGAATAATTTTGCGGCGGCGCAGGTGTTGTTTGGTGGAACTCCTGCTTTGGGGGTGCTTCCTGTGCAAACTGCCGGATTAAAGGTGGGGGAGTCGGAGATTCTTTCGGAGCAGGTTCGTTTGGGATATGATGTGTATCGGGGGGATGGGGAGGATTCTCTGGAACGTCTTCCTGTTTTGTTAAAAGAGCAGGCTCAACTATTAACCATTCTCCCGATGATAGGGAGGTTGCTGGACGACGGACGGATAAAACAGACCACTTTATTGGGCGATATTTTAAAATTGCCGATGCCTAAACATGATCATATTATGCTGTTCGATTTATTGAATCATAGAAGCGGGCTGCCTGTTGTAAGTGATCATTTCGTTTTTAATACGGAGAGTGTTCTGAATTTTAATCTTGCACCCAAGTTGCTGCCCGAATATAGTAATGCCAATATTTACTATTTATATGAAATTCTTAAAGCTATTGATAATAAGAGTGATAAAGATGTCTTAAGCAATGCGGACACACTTTTGAAAATGCTTGAAATGGGCAAATCGTCTGTGCAAGAGAATAGGTACATAGAATCTACCCAAGAAGACTTTTCTAAATTCTTATTTATGATTCGCAACCACGGCAAATATGCCGGAAAACAAGTTCTCTCTTCTCGCACAGCCAAACTGATAGAGACTCTGCTGCCATATTATTTGCTGAAGTAATATCATTAAATCTCAATATTTTTATCTATGTTTGCAGGAAATTTATAAAGTCTATGGGAATTAGAAAACACATTCCAAATGCAATAACCTCAATGAATCTGTTGAGCGGTTGCTTTTCAATGATTTTTGCCGTTAACGGAAATTTTCAGGCCTCTTTCTTATGTATTATTGCTGCTGCCATCTTCGATTTTTGCGACGGCTTTGCCGCAAGATTGCTTAAAGCATATTCTCCTATGGGTAAAGAGCTTGATTCTCTTGCAGATATGGTTAGCTTTGGCGTTGCACCAACCATGATGCTTTTTTCATTTATGCAGAACATTACCACCAGCTATTGGGTATTTGCACCACTACTCATTGCCGTATTCTCCGGATTACGATTGGCAAAATTTAATATAGATACCCGGCAGAGTGAGAATTTTATTGGTTTGGCTACTCCTGCCTGTGCCATGTTATGCGGATCGATGATGTATGCATTAACCGTCTATACTCAGATTGCGGAATTCTTCACAGAGCATTTTTATATTATTCCCGTACTGTCGGCACTCCTATCTTACCTGCTTGTGAGTGAGATTCCTATGTTTTCATTTAAGTTTAAGAATTTTAAGTGGAGCGGCAATTCTGCCAGATTTATTTTTGTGGGGGTTGTTGCCCTGCTTGGAGTTGCAATCTATGTAACAGAATTAAACTGGAGTGTTTGGGTTATCTCGGTTTTTACCAGCTATATTATTATTAACATTGCTGCATTTCCATTTACCAAACAAGCTCTAAGGAAATAATTCCGAATACCGAGTTATCCGGTATTTGGCGTTGATGATAACCAAGTCTGTCGTTTTCTTTTATAATCTTGCTCATAATCTATGGGAAGGCTCCTTTTTTGAATTTGTTTATTATTATATTTGCATTATTATAACAACTCATTTGGACGAGAGTTGTTTTTTAATAAATACATGATAGATGGGACATAATCACTCTTCACATAGCCACCAGCATAATCATTCGCAAAATGCTTCAAAAAATATTATTGTAGCATTTGTGCTCAATAGTGTATTTGTTGTTATTGAGCTTGTTGGCGGTATTCTTACCAATAGTATTGCTATTTTATCCGATGCAATGCATGATTTTGGGGATTGTATCTCGCTGGGGATTGCTTGGGGATTGCAGAAAAAATCACAACAGAAAAGGGATGAATTTTATTCGTATGGTTACAAATGCTTCTCGTTGCTGGGGTCTGTATTTTTATCGGGAATCTTAACTATTAGTTCTTTATTTGTTATTTATGAAGCGGTTAAGAGGATTGTGTCTCCGCAGCAGGTGCATGCTCAGGGGATGCTGTGGCTTGCTATTTTGGGGATTTTAATTAACGGAGCGGCTGCTCTTCGCTTAAAAAAGGGGAGCACTCTTAATGAAAAGGCTGTGTTTTTACATATTATGGAGGATGTACTGGGGTGGGTGGCAGTTCTGCTTGTAAGTATTACCATGTTGTTTGTCAATATTCCGGTACTGGATCCGCTACTTTCCATTGCCATTAGTTTATGGGTGTTAAGCAATGTATATAAAAATATGAGAGATACGTTTAAGATTTTGTTGCAGGCAATTCCAACAGATGTGGATGTGAAGGGGCTGCAGCAAAAACTTGAGGGGATTGACGGAATAGTATCTATTCATGATTTGCATGTATGGACATTAGACGGAGTTTCGCATGTAATGACCCTGCATGTGGTAACACCACTGGCAGATCTTACACTGGCGCAGGATACTTGCCAACTTAAAAAACAGGTTGATAGGATTGGATCGGAGTTCGGGATTACTCATATTACAATTGAGTTTGAGAAACCCGGGGCGGATTGTACATATATAAATGATTGTAGGGGATAGGTATGATTAACTTGGATAAAATACTGTATCATAGAAAGATTATACAACCGTATATAAGGATTTTTGATCATGCCCTGGAGGTTATTACAAGTCTGGTTTCCGTTGCGTTTTTACTGGGGCTTATGTACCGTTATGGTTTTAGCCTTGCAAGTGAGGATATTAGGGTGATTAATCTCATTAATAATAGTGCATGGCTTATTTTTTTGATAAATATTACGTACTATTTTTTTACGGGGTATAAACAACAGACACGATTGAGGTCTAAAAAGCTGATTATAGGGCTAAGTGTATTGCTTTATTTTTCAATTTTTCCGTTGTTGTTTAACAAGCCGGCAGACGGCTTGCTAAAAGTTATCTGGGATGTCCTGCATAGCAATTGGTATCTTTATACACTCTTGTTTTTATTCTCTGTTTTTAATCTCTCCAATGCTGTTATTCGTTTGCTTGGTAAGAGAACCAATCCGTCGTTAATTCTGGCAGGCAGCTTTCTTGTGATTATTCTAATAGGGACGGGCATGCTGATTCTGCCGCGCAGTACGATAGACGGCATTTCGTGGATTGATGCCTTGTTTGTCTCTACAAGTGCTGTTTGTGTTACAGGACTTACTCCGGTAGATGTTTCTACCACTTTTACCATGGAGGGGCAGATTGTGATTGCTTTGCTCATTCAGATTGGTGGTCTGGGAGTTATGACTTTAACCAGTTTTTTTGCGGTATTCTTTATGGGGAATGCTACGTTGTATAATCAACTGGTATTAAAAGATATTATAAGTTCCGATTCTCTTAATTCCTTGATCTCTACTTTGGTCTATATTTTGGGATTTACCTTGGTCATTGAGGGGGTAGGGATGCTTTGCATCTGGTGGAGTATTCATGGAACACTGGGGATGAGTATTAATCAGGAGCTTTTCTTTTCTGCCTTTCATGCCGTCTCGGCATTTTGCAATGCGGGTTTCTCTACGTTATCGGGAAATCTGGGAAATCCTATGCTTATGAGCAATCATAATATACTGTTTGTTGTTATTTCGTTTCTGGTGATTCTAGGGGGAATCGGGTTCCCGATTCTTGTGAATTTTAAAGATATTCTCTTTAGAAAAAAGACATACCGGTTGCTCAATTTAAATACACGTATTGTATTGGTTACCACTATTTGTTTACTGGTGGGAGGGACGGTACTCATTGCCTTGTTTGAGTGGAACGGAGCGTTTTCAGGTATGGCGGTTTCCAATAAAATTGTACAGTCGTTTTTTAATGCCACATGTCCCCGAACTGCAGGGTTTACCAGTGTAGACCTCACTTATATGTCTATGCAGACCATTCTTATTTATACCGTGCTGATGTGGGTAGGAGGGGCGGCGCAATCTACGGCCGGAGGTATTAAAGTAAATGCTTTTGCTGTGGCTTTATTGAATC
>JAVWIB010000108.1:0-10045 GCA_036639755.1 Bacteroidales bacterium | reverse complement strand
AAGTGAGCTGTATGCCGCTATGGGATTTCAAATTTACTATCTGGCAATAAGCATTTATGGTTGGGCCGAGTGGAAAAAAAGTGAAAAAGAGATTGAAACAACTCAACAACTATCTATTTTCTATCGCAATCCGTCGTGGTGCGTAATAACTGCGAGCACCATTGTTTTTTTTACTGTTTTTTTATTGTTACTTACAGTTTTAAAGAATCTTACAGGTGATCCTATGCCGGTATCCGATGCTGCTGCAACCTCTCTAAGCGTAGTTGCAACGTATTGGTTAAGTAAATCTTACAGAGCTCAATGGTTAATATGGATTGTGGTAAATGTTATTACGGTGGCATTATGCCTTTCGCAGGAACTATATCCTACCTCCATATTGTATCTTATCTATACCGTTTCTGCCCTCTACGGTTATTTTCATTGGGGTAAAAAAGGTATTTTATTGTCGTAAAGTATCTGATTGTTATAAATTTTTAGTATTTTTGCGACCTAATAATATAAACGCCTTAAAAACGCTAAAATTATGTTTCTAATTGCAGATAGTGGTTCAACAAAGGTAGATTGGAGAGCTATTATGGATGACGGTTCCGTTAAATCCATCTATACGGAGGGCATAAACCCTGTATTTATTCAGAAAGACTATATTGTTAATATTCTTAAAGCAAAACTTTTGCCGGAGTTAGGATTAAATCTTAAGGAGGTTTATTTTTATGGAGCGGGGGTATTGTCGGTAGAGCTGTCGAATGTCCTTAATGAAGCATTTATGGATGTTTTTCCACAATGCAGATGTTGTGCCGCTTCCGATTTGCTGGCGGCCGCAAGAGCACTATGCGGGCACAATGCCGGTATTGCCTGTATTATGGGAACTGGTTCCAACTCCTGTTTTTATGATGGTGAAAATATTGTAAAAAATGTAAAAGCCGGTGGATTTATTTTAGGCGATGAGGCCAGCGGTGGTGTATTGGGACGGAAACTTATCTCCGACTACATAAAAGGACTTCTTCCTAAAGGAATAGAGGTAGAATTTAATAAACGCTATCAGTTAGATTATACGAAAGTGGTGGAACTGGTGTATAAGCAGCCTCTGCCAAGCAGATTCCTTGCCTCTTTTTCTCCGTTTATTAACGAATTCCGCAGTCATCCGCATATCCATAATCTTTTAAGAAGCAGCATTGACGAATTCTTTAAAAGAAACATATCGCAATACGATTATAAAACGTATCCTGTAAACTTTGTGGGCTCCATTGCCTATTATTATAAAGATATTTTTGAACTCGTAGCCGCAGAAAACGGAATGAAAATTGGGAAGATTATAAAATCGCCCGCAGACGGCCTTGTGAAATATCATAAAGAACTTATTTAGTATATTGATTATCATTAAAATATAATTCAGCACTTATGAAAGTTACCGAACAATCTTCAAATTATGCAAATCTGGATAAAATGACTACAAGTGAGTTGTTGCAGAATATGAACCGTGAAGATAAAAATGTGCCGCTGGCAGTTGAACAATGTATTCCTCAAATCGAAAAATTAGTTGACGGAATTGTGAGGAGAATGAAAAAAGGGGGGAGGCTCTTTTATCTTGGAGCAGGTACCAGCGGAAGACTTGGTATTCTGGATGCATCTGAAATTCCACCTACTTACGGCGCACCGTTCGATTTAATTATAGGACTTATTGCGGGAGGGGATACTGCAATCCGAAAAGCGGTAGAGAATGCAGAAGATGATTGGGAAGGGGGATGGAGAGATATGCAGCCTTACCATGTTGGAGAAAATGATGTTGTAGTTGGTATTGCCGCATCAGGATCAACTCCTTATGTAATAGGAGCTTGTCGGGAAGCAAGGAAAAGGGGAATTCTTACCGGATGTATTACCTGTAACCCCGGTGCTGCTATTGCAGAGGCTGTAGATGTTCCGATTATTGCCATTGTAGGCCCTGAGTTTGTAACCGGAAGTACCCGCATGAAATCGGGCACGGCGCAAAAACTTATTCTGAATATGATTTCTACATCTGCCATGATTAAAATGGGACATGTAAAAGGGAACAAAATGGTTGATATGCAACTTTCCAATGCAAAATTAATTGACCGCGGAACCAAAATGATTATGGATGAGGCTAAAATTACAGATTATGACTATGCCAAATCGCTCCTTTTAGAGCATGGTTCCGTAAGAAGTGCCGTAGATTATTACAATTCTCACCGATAAATTAGAGAGACGACTTAAAACAGTTGAGACTACTACGTAAAAAATGAGGCAGAAATATTCATCAAAGTTGCTTGAAAATGCTGTAGACGAGCTGGCATCGTTACCCGGAATAGGGAGAAAGAGTGCTCTCAGGCTTGCCTTGCACCTTTTAAAGCAACCGGTTGAGAATATAGACCGGTTTGGTACTTCGTTTATAGAGTTGCGCCGTGGGGTTAAGTATTGCAGAGAGTGTAATATGATAACCGATGGCGAAATTTGCCCGATTTGTTCCGATAAAAAACGAGACACCTCCATTGTTTGTGTTGTAGAGAGCATCCGGGATGTTTTAAGTATAGAAAATACCGAACAATATAACGGTCTGTACCACGTACTAGGGGGAATTATATCTCCCATGGATGGCATAGGACCATCTGATCTTACCATAAACGAACTGGTGGAACGGGTTGGTCAGCAAGAGATTCAAGAGGTAATTCTGGCCCTGAGTACCGGAATGGAGGGAGAGACAACCTCTTTCTTTTTGTATAAAAAATTACAAAAGTTACCGGTAAAAATAAGTACCATAGCCAGAGGAGTTGGATTTGGAGACGATCTCGAATACACAGACGAACTTACCTTAGGTAAATCAATTGAAAACAGACACTTGTTTAAAATAACTATTTAAACCAACTTACATGAGCGCTACCATTCTATTAATTACCTTTTTGCTATACACCTGCCTACTATTTGGAATAGCATGGCTAACATCGCGTAAAGCAGATAATCAGTCTTATTTTACCGGAAACAGAAAATCCAACTGGTTCCTTGTTGCTTACGGTATGATTGGAGCTTCATTATCGGGAGTCTCCTTTATGTCTGTTCCCGGGAACGTATATAACGAGCGGTTTTATTATTTGCCAATGTTGCTGGGGATGTTTATCGGATATGCAATTATAGCGGGGCTGTTGCTCCCTATGTATTATAAAATGAACCTTACCTCTATTTATACCTATCTGGAGAAACGTTTTGGCGCACATAGCTATAAAACAGGCGCTACGTTTTTTATCATTTCCAGATTACTGGGGGCAACCGTAAGAACCTTTCTGGTTATTTTTGTGCTCTATAATTTTGTGCTGGCTCAGATAGGAATTCCGTTTTGGGTGGCGGCTGTGGTCTTTGTGGTTTTGGCCATCCTCTACACCATGAAAGGAGGGGTAAAAACCATTATCTGGACAGACACTATGCAGACCACATTCATGATTATAGCCATTGTCGTATCGGCAGCGTTCATTTGCAACGAGCTGGGCTGGAGCTTCACCGATATGTTCAGCAATGTTTACTCCAGCCAGTACTCGGATGTATTTAACACAGATCCCGCTCCGGCTTCCAACTGGATTAAACGGTTCCTTAGCGGTATTCTTATTCCAATAGCCATGACCGGATTGGATCAGGCAATGATGCAAAAAAGCCTTAGCTGTAAAAACATAAGGGAGTCTCAGAAAAACGTTATGACATCGGTTGTCATGATGCTTCCAATCAACATTCTGTTCCTCACTTTGGGAGCCGTCCTTGCCATTTATATTCAACAACATCCCGATATGCTTTCAGCCATTACTACCGCCTCCGGCGCAGTAGAGGCAGATAAAATTTTCCCTACCGTTGCGTTCGGACTAAAACCCGTTGTAGGGGTGATTTTCTTTGTGGGACTTATTTCCGCCGCATATCCAACCTGTGCAAATGCTCTTACTTCCCTTACCACCTCTACTTGTATCGATCTGATCGGAATGGAGAAAAAAAGTTGGGATGATCGTAAAAAACAACAGGTTCGTCAGAATGTTACCTATGTAATGGCTGTCCTTTTTGTGTTGCTTATCATTTTCTTTAATATTATAAAGAATGATGCCGTTATAAACATGGTGTACCAGATTGCTGCCTATACATACGGCCCGCTTCTGGGATTGTTTATGCTGGGTATCCTTACAAAAGTAAACATTCAAGATAAAGCAGTTCCGTATGTATGCATTGCAGCCCCTGTTTTATCCTTTATCATAGACAATTATATATTTAGCTTTGGGTTCTCTCTGATTGCTGTTTGTGCCGCTATTACATTTTTCGGGCTATTGTTATTTGTAAAGAAAAATGACGTACGCTGAACTCATCATACTGGCAATCAGTCTCTCCTTTGATACATTTGCGGTGGCAATAGGGGGAGGAACAGCCTTGCCCGGAATTCAATTTATAAAGAAAGCCAGAGTGATGGCTTTCTTTGCTTTTTTTCAGGCGGGGTGTCTGTTGGCCGGCTGGTTGACTGCGAGCAAATTTGCCTCTTTTATAGAATCGTGGGATCACTGGATCGCTTTTCTTATTTTAATTTACCTTGGCGGAAAAATGGGTTGGGAATCGTTTAAGACGACTGATGCTTGCGGTGGTTCCGGCATGGCCGATCTGCTCAAAACAAAAAAGCTGGTTGTGCTATCTGTGGCTACCAGCATAGATGCCGTAGCAGTAGGGGTGAGCCTTGCTTTTTTGAATATTGCATCCGGAAAAATGTATGTAGCTGCGCTGATTACCGCAGCTGTAACTGCCCTTGCAGCCTTTGTGGGCCTTACCGGAGGGCAGAAGCTGGGGTGCTATATAGGGAAACGGGCAGAACTGTTGGGGGGAGCTATTCTCATCATGATCGGGATAAGGATTCTAATAGAACATCTTTGTTTGGCTCCGTAACAAATAATTAGTACCTTTGCGCCCTGACGGACTAAAAGAGTTGAATCATGGTAAAAGTAGCAGCAATATCCTATCTGAATACTTTGCCTCTTATTTATGGGCTAAAGAATCATTCTGTAAGTAAACAGATTGATTTAACTGTGTGCATACCCTCCATCGGAGCGGATATGGTTCGTTCGGGAGAAGCTGATCTTGGTATTATCCCCGTTGCAATGGCCCCCTTTATTCCCAATTATCAAATCGTTACAGATTATTGCATAGGAGCTACGGGGGATGTAGCCAGCGTATTGCTTTGTTCCCATGTGCCGTTGCATGAAATCTCAAAAATTTATTTAGATACAGAATCCCGTACTTCGGTTACTCTGGCAAGGGTGCTTTGTCGTCATTATTGGAAAATAACGCCTGAGTTTGCAGACTTTAATTTTACGACCGCCCCATGCAATCCGTGCGATTCTTACATTATAATAGGAGATAAAGCACTGGAACTAAGGAACAAATTTAATTATGTATATGATCTGGCAAGCGAATGGATAAAATTTAAGAGAAAACCATTTGTATTTGCCTGCTGGATAGCCAACAAAGAGTTGGATCCCGGTTTTATAAAAGAATTTAACAACGCACTTGAGTTTGGCGTAAATAACATAGATAAAGCAATTGATAGCGCAAAACTTAATTTTCCAAAACAGTTTGTACGCGACTATCTTTCCAATCATATTTCTTATAATTTAGACAGTAATAAAAAAGAGGGTTTGCAAGACTTTTGGGCATTGGCTTTAGAAGAGCTGAAGTCTAAAGTCCGATGGTGAGGATTTATAAACGAGCTAAAGTAAATAAATTCACACCTTAACAACACACTCTTTTTATGATTGAGATTTTCTACAAATCAAAAGGACAGATAACAACATCAACAAACACAAAATCACTGGATGATTTGGGATTTGACGATGTAATCTGGATAGACATGTTTGAACCGTCGGGAGATGAGAAACGTGCCGTGGAGACCTTCCTGGAGACAACTTTGCAGAGCCGTGCGCAAGCAGAGGAGATTGAGAGTTCATCCCGTTACTCAGAAACCGATACCACTATTTTTGCCAACACCAACTTCCTTATTCCCGGTCCCGATAGTTATAATATGGAAGCTGTCTCATTTATTATATCGGAAGGTATCCTCGTTACCATCCGGCAGGTTCCCTTACGCACATTTACCGATCTACAAAGGCGGATACAGGTTTCCTATAAACTATATCCCACAGGATATCATCTAATGGTTGCCGTACTGGAAAACAGGATAGATCTGGATGCCGATATGATTGAGCTCATGGCAAAAGAGATTGCCCAGTTCAGCCGCCGTGTAAGTTTAGGCGAAAATGTAAGTGAAGATTTTCTGTTGGATATTAATCAATTACAGGAAAATACCATGATGGTGCGGGAGAATATCATAGATAAACAACGTATGATCTCCTCCATCTTAAAGAGTGATAAGTTTCCACGTGATGTACATGCTAAACTAAATGTACTGATTAAAGATATAGGATCGTTGCTCAATCATACCAATTTTAGTTTTGAAAGGCTGGAATATCTGCAAAATACCGTATTAGGCCTTATTAATCTGGATCAGAACAAAATTATGAAGATCCTTACCTTTGTATCTCTGTTATTCATGCCGCCTACCCTTATCTCCGGTATCTTTGGAATGAACGTAGGGCTGCCTATTTTTGATAGCCGCTGGGACTTTGTAATGGTCGTATTTATTATGTTGTTATCTGTACTGTGCGCCTCCTTGCTGTTTAGAAAACGGAAGATGTTAAAGTAGGTTTATATCATTACCTTTTTTTAGTGCTCCGCTTTCTCTAATAAAAGAGGGCAATTCTTTTTGCAGGATGGCGAGTACCGCTTGCGCACGTTGTTTGCTATCGGGATACCGGACGGCGGTATTGTCAATTAATTTGTTGATTCTTTTAGCCTGTTCGCCCCCCTGCATGCGCTCAAAAAGGGATGTTTTCAGATCATTCATCACAAATTGCAGATTGGGAAGCGGGGCAATATTTTCTGTGGTATAGTCCCCTAAAAGGTGCACATCCGATACAATGGAAGCCAAGGCATTTGCATAGGCTCTTTCCTGCCCCGATAAACTCAGATTAAATACCCCGGCGGTCTTTTCCATAATGGCTTTGTTCCGTTTGGCCTGCTCTGTAACCAGCTTGGCTTTGAAACTTGCCGTTACTTGCGGACTCCAGCCGCATTTATCTACCTGTTCCTGAATTTGGGGGCTCCATGGCCGGGAGTTAAACCCCCAGTGAAAAAAGATACGATGACCGTATTTCCCCCATGAAAAATTCTGATGCGGAGCATCCCGCAGTCCGTCAAAATATTTATTATACGGAAAATCAATTGTCTTATGAATAAACTCCAGCCAGTTGCTTATTTTCGCACATCTTTTAAACGGAAGTACGCTGTACATATCCGCTTCATGACCGCCCGATTTTCCACGGTTAAACGATTTACCCTCCGCTGTATTGAACATACAAACTGCGGCTAATAAAATTAAGATACTTTGTTTGAACATAATTGGTGACTTAACATGTAAAGGTAGCGATAAAAACCGGTTATTTTTCTCTATCTTTGTGCCTATGACAGAAAAAAAACGGGCAGGAAGAAATAAGACTCTGATTCTTACGGAAAATGAGCGTGCAAAATTATCCGATCTACTATTCAAACCGGATCATGATTCTTCTTTTTCCGTAGCCGAAATTCTTAATAAAACAATTCTCTCTGATTTGTTTCTGATTCTGGATAAAATGCCAAAGGCGTTTGCCGATTTAATTATTATTGACCCGCCTTATAATCTCAGAAAAGATTTTCACGGATTTACATTCAATGCTTCTGCAGATGAAAGCTATCTCGCTTATTTGAGAAGCTGGTTTCCCCGTATTGTCTCCATGTTAAAACCAAACGGATCCCTTTATATATGTGGCGATTGGAAATGCACATCGCAACTTCAACAAATTATGAATGAGCATCTTACTGCTTTAAACAGGATTACATGGCAGCGCGAAAAAGGGAGGGGAGCATTAACAAACTGGAAAAACGGAATGGAAGATATATGGTTTGGCGTAGCAGATCCTAAGAATTACTATTTTAACGTAGAGGCTGTAAAACAAAAGCGAAAAGTTCTGGCTCCCTATAAAGAAAACGGCAAACCAAAAGACTGGGAAAAGACTGCAGACGGTAATTTCAGAACAACATTTCCTTCCAATTTTTGGGATGATATAAGTATTCCATACTGGTCTATGGCCGAGAATACAGATCACCCCACCCAAAAACCGGAAAAACTCATTGCGAAACTTATCTTGGCTAGTTCTCCTGCGAAAGGCGTAGTCTTTGATCCGTTCCTGGGTTCGGGGACAACCTCTGTTGTGGCAAAAAAACTCGGACGGAACTATATCGGGATAGAGATGAATGAAGAATACGCTTGCTGGGCAGAAAAAAGATTACAACAAGCCTCCGCCGATAAAACCATTCAAGGTTACACAGACGGTACTTTCTGGGAGCGCAACACCACAATCCCGCAGAAACAACAAAAAAAATAAGATAACCTACTGTAACGTTGGCAATTATGCGCACACCAACTTTGAGCGAATGAAATTGAAAGACATGAGCAAAAATCCCCGGAATGATAAGCTGAATTGGTTACAATCAGATTTCTTTATTTGGTTATTGTCCTATTTACCACTTTATTATAAATAAGCAGTCCTACAATACTACAAACCCCAATCCCGCTAAAAATCATCCACAACAAGGACGGACGTCCCATTCCCTCAATAATCCGTACATATAAATAGGCCCCAAGAAATGAACCAATCGAACTCCCTATCACCCCATACAGAAACGAATATCCCATATAAAGAGCTGTCTTATCTTTTGGTGCAATCACACCAATATATGATAAAAACTTAGGATGTGTAGTCATCTCACCAAGCGTAAATATCGTAAGCCCTATGATAAATATCCATGGACTACTGGATAAACTTAAGATGAACATTCCAATTGTACCACACGCAATACCTCCTATCATGGTAGGCAGGGCAGGGGCTTTCTGAACCAGCTTGGAGACAATAAGTTGCAGACAAATAATGACACCCGCATTAATAACCGTAACATGTTCCGTATCAAACTTCCATGTAGGATTCTCTACAAACAACCCTAAAAATGAATTAATTGCATTGTTAATCGGTGTCATATCCACGTAATCTTTCAAATACCATAGAACCGTTCCGTACATTTGAAAATACAAAATCCAAAAGCCTGAATATAGCACAATCAGCACAATAAATTTAGTATCCTTAAGAACCTGTGCAATCCCAAGAAACACCTCTCCAATTGATTTGCTCTCTTTTCCTGCCGCTGCAGCCTCAAGATTTGCTTTTGGTTCCCGATAAAGAAACGTATTAATGAGCATCAGAATGCACCCTATTGTTGCAGCCATGTAAAATATGTAGTGGTAACCAATTGTTTTTAATGCCGGTATAAGAAAAAGAGGAACGAGAAAAGCTCCTAAATTAATAGACCAGTAAAAGATGCCGAATCCCAGCGTGGAGTTTTGCGGCGTTGTACTTTTTGCAATGGTTCCGGATATAATAGGTTTAAAAAAGCCGGCACCCAATGCCATTAAAAGCAAAGAGACAAAAACCGGAATATAAGATTGTGTAAGAGATGTGAAAAAATATCCTCCCGTAATACATGTAAATGCAAAAAACAGAACCTTTCTGTATCCGTAGCGGTCTGCAATACCCCCTGCAATGATGGGGAGAAAATACAAAAGGGGCTGAATAGTCCCCATAATTGTTCCTGCCTGTAATTTGCTGAAACCAAGTCCCCCCTCATCTGCTGTAAGTATAAGATATACAGATAACACTGAGAGTACACCATAATATGCTCCCCTCTCAAAAAACTCCATAAGGATAGCTACCCAGAAGTTTTTTTCAAAACCGTTTTTTGCCATTATAATTTAAGTTAGATTTCTACTGCAAATATAAGAATTATAAGTTAAGATAAATATTTGGATATACATAAAATAATCTCGGAAGTTTGACACTTTCATAAAATAAAAATATTTGTAACTATTTGAGAGATT
>JAVWIB010000107.1:9536-10087 GCA_036639755.1 Bacteroidales bacterium | reverse complement strand
TTTGTTAAATGGAGCTCACCTTCTTGTTTGTTCCCTACCCAATGGACACAAAGGCCCTCTATATTGCAGGTTGTGTAGTCTATAATCATACGACAAAGATAGTAATAATGCTCCACATTGGAGATGGAACTCCTAAGATCCGGAACAGGTCTCTTTTTTACGTATTTAATGATTCCTTTTGCGCAGGCTACGGTTGAGTCTGATTGGGACTGCACCTCAAAAAATTAGATAGCATTTCTCGCCCATACTCGGTTATAATTGATTCCGGGTGAAATTGCAATCCGTATATGCAACGGGTCTTATGCCTGATTGCCATAATGTTTCCCTGCTCGTCTGCGGCAAGCACCTCTAAAGTATCGGGGAGCTGTTGCGGATGGATTACCCAAGAATGGTAGCGGCCTATACGGCTGTTATTGGGAATTCCGCTAAATAATGCATCTTCTTTTACAAAAGCCAAATGGCTGCAATGGCCGTGTCTGGGATGATCCAGCTGCACGATATCCGCACCAAAATATTCCGCAATTGCCTGGCATCCAAGGCATACCCCAAGT